>CAYMGR010000076.1:3113-9941 GCA_964389985.1 uncultured Saprospiraceae bacterium | reverse complement strand
CCTATCCCCTATCCCCAGGCAATTCCAATTCCGGAAATTCTGGTTTGAGTTCCAGGTATTTTTGATGTAATTTTTCCTGGTAGGCTGTATAGGAAGAGGAAGATGGATTCAGAATGCGATGTTGGATTAATTGATTCCATTCCCGGATGGATTTAGTTTTTGATTGTGTTGCGGTTGTAAAAAAAGCATGTTCAAAATAACTGAAAATATAATCTATTGCCATTTGATTGGGATGGACTAAATCTGTTGAAACATATCGATAATCGCGAAGGTCATCCATGACAATTTCATAAGATGGAAAATAAAAACAAGAATCAAACTGCCCACATAATGCTTCACATAAAAGTAAAAGTCGGGCTTTACTTCTGTTGTTTGCAATAAATCCTTCTCTTAAATAACGGACAGGACTTACAGTTAATAGAAACCGTATGCCTGGATTTAGCCTTCGGATTTGTTGTAAGGTTTCAGTGAATGCCTGCAGCATGTGATCCAGTTCGCCAAGTTCTTTTTGAAATTGGGTCGATGGAATTTTATGACAGTTTGCAACAATTTGCTGTGTTTTTAGAAAACGATAATCAAAGCTGGTCCCAAAACTCAATATCAGAATGGAGCTTGATTTTAAAGCCGCACGGGCTAATTCCATTTCTGCATTTATAGAATGGAGGACCTGGGTTTTATCCGCATGGGAATAGGAACCATGGTGATCCATGGAATGATAAAGTCCATCCTGAAAAATGAGTTCTTCAGCTTGATATGCAGACCCTGATAGCAAGCGATCAAATTGCCGAACCATAGCCAAAGGACTATAAACTATACCGAAAGGATGCGTGTGGACCTTAAAGTGTAATGTTTCTAATTTTTTACCAATCTCATCTGCAAAACAACTTCCACAACGATAGATGTGATCTGAATATCCAATTTCGAAATCAGCCTGGAATATCGGTAAGGTCGTTTTGGAATACATCCTGCAAAAGTAAATGTATAGTCTATGGATTCCTAAGTATTTTTCCATTTGGAAAGCGAATCAGGATTTACCTTTGGAGCAATTTTTATAGTATGGGATTTTGGGATCGGCTTTTATCAAATCAAAAACCAAAACAGCAGGAAATTGCATTTGGGCGATTCTCTGATGCATATAAGTCTAAAGAGCAATATAAAAACTGGGATGATAGTTTGAAGCTATTTGAAGAAGGTAAGATTCGGGAAGCGATTGCACAGTTGGTCAACTATCTCAAAAATCAATCGGGCGATAATGTCCAGGTGGATGCACAGGGGAATTTTATTTTGTTCCAGGGCTCAAAACAAATTCACTGCAGTTTGGACGACAGACTCTTTAAAGCGGTTTGCAAAGTGGCACATTGCAAAGAATTGAATGTTGGATTTTTAAGAAAAGCCATTGAACATAATTATCGTTTGAATTATGCCCGGTTTGCATTGGATGAAGAAAATAATCTTTGTTTGATTTTTGATAGTTTGCTTGCTGATGCTTCGCCTTATAAATTATACTATGGTTTAAAAGAATTAGCCTTGCAAGCAGATAAGGATGATGATATTTTGTTGGATGAATTTGAATATCTCGAACCCATTCAAAATCAACACATCAAATTACTGAGCCCTGAAATTATGGCAGTAAAAATTCAATTTATCAGACAACAAATTCAGAAAGTATTTGAACCTACAGTTTTAGGATCATTAAATACACGTCGCTTTCAGGGGGCGCTGACCTATGTTTATTTATCCGTTATTTATGGATTGGACTATCTGGTCAAGCCTGAAGGCAAACTCATGGATTTATTGGGGACTATGCACATCCGTTATTTTGAAACAGCGGCAGAAAATACAGAACTCAAAGTATCCATTCTGGAAACCGGATTAAAGGAGATTCAGGAAATGAGCGATGCAGATCTTGCCAAAGAATTATACGAAGTGATTGGAAGTTTTGGAATCACCAGTCCGGTGAAGCAGGCTACTATTGTCCAGTTTATTGATGCAGAAATTCAGGCGATTCAATGGTATGAAGAAAACAAGCACCATCAAATTTGTTATGCCATATCAAATTATATTGTTGGTTACTGTATGTATAATTTTGCCATGCCTGAGCCTATCCGGCAATTATTCCGCTTGTATTTTGAGATTGCACACAGCAGCTATTATAAAGCGCTCGGTTATTCAAATAACTATTGGAGAAAAGAGGGTGAAAGCTTAAATTTTAATGAAATTAACGATGAAATTGAAACGATTATAGACCAGCATAAAGGAGCTTTTGAAGAAGAATTGCCCCAAGCTAAATTTAAAGAATCACCGCCCCATGTATTTTTTAAGGATTTTCTATTTTTTGTTAAAGAGCTAAAACTGTCATGAGAGAACTCATTGAGCAATACAAAGATGTTGTGATACAAATCGCGACACCGTTTTCGATCGGTACCGGTTTCTATTTAAAAGATTATGATTTGATTGTTACCAATGAGCATGTCGTTAGAAATAATAAAGAAGTGGTTATCGAAGGAAAAGGAGTCCAAAGAGTCTTGAGTTCCGTCCGTTATATTGACCCTAAATACGATTTGGCCTTTATCCAGGGACCTAAATCAAATCCATGGTTGGATGTAAAATTACATGAGCAGGAAGATTTTAGAGAAGGGGATCCCGTCATTGCGGTAGGGCATCCTTTTGGTTTAAAATATACCGCTACACAAGGGATTATTTCAAATACCAGTCACCAACAGAATGACCTCTATTATATCCAACATGATGCAGCCCTCAATCCAGGTAATAGCGGTGGCCCCCTGGTCAATGACGCCGGGGAAGTTTTAGGAGTCAATACTTTTATTATCCAAAATGGCCAGAGCATAGGATTTTCTTTGCCCTCCAGGTATTTAAAGCAAGCCTTAGACGATTTCCGCCTTGGAACTGATAAATCAGGCGTGCGCTGTATTTCTTGCGCCAATATTGTTTTTGAACCCAATCCTGAAAAAAAATATTGTCCATTTTGTGGATCGAAAATCCAGATGATTTCACAAATTGAAGACTATCAGCCGAAAGGGATAAAGTTGGAAATTGAAGATGCCTTAAAAGCTCTAAAGTATGATGTCAATTTAACCCGCAGAGGTCCTTATAATTGGGAAATCGAACACGGTTCTGCAAAAATATTGCTATCCTACCATGAAGAAACCGGAATGATTGCAGGAGATGCTTATATTTGTTCTTTGCCCAAGGAGAACATTAAAGAAATATATGTATACCTCTTGCAGCAGAATTGCCTTTTAGAGGGTCTATGTTTTAGTATTCAGAATCAGGATATAATTCTTTCGCTTCAAATTTTCGATCACTCCTTTAAACCGGAGCTGGGTAGTCAAATCTTCCAATCATTATTTGAAAAAGCGAACGATTATGATGATTTGCTCATTAAGAATTTTGGAGCGATAACTCGTGTAGATTAAGGATTTAAACATTGTTTTTTTTAATATTTGTTAAATTTTAAGCAAATGGGAACATTATTTGAGGGAAAGGTCATAAATTTATGCACTTATAAAGTAGTAGGCATGAAGCGTTTAGCTATTCTTTTTTGTATTCTATTGAGCGGGGTAATACAAGCTCAGGACATCCATTTTTCGCAGTTTTATATGTCCCCGACCAATTTAAATCCCGCCCTTACCGGTGTTATGAATTGTAAAATGCGATTTGTAGCTAATTACCGGAATCAGTGGGCACCCGTCATTGGTTTT
This sequence comes from uncultured Saprospiraceae bacterium, assembly GCA_964389985.1. Classification (GTDB taxonomy): domain Bacteria; phylum Bacteroidota; class Bacteroidia; order Chitinophagales; family Saprospiraceae; genus Vicinibacter. Next base: position 6,219 of record CAYMGR010000076.1, on the reverse strand, counting down.
GCCAATTCATTCAACACCTATAATATGTCTTTTGACCAAAAAGTACCGGTAGGTCGTTATGATTATTTCGGCTTTGGCGGCACGTTTTGGGGTGATAAAGCCGGTTCTCTGGATTTCAGTACTCTTCAATTTAAACTGTCCGGTTCTTACAGCAAAAGAATGTCAGGTTCCAGAACCTCTTCAAACTACCTGGTATTTGGAGCAGAAGCAGGTTTAAATCAAAGAGGTGTTAAGTTCCACAATGCCATTTGGGGAACGCAGATTACCTCTAATGGGGTCGATCCAAATGGTACTAAAGACCCTGCAGTATTTGATCCAAGTTTCTTGTTTGCAGATGTATCCGTAGGTGCCTTGTGGTTTTCAGTTTTGGATAAATACAATAATTTTTATATCGGTGGTGCTTATAGTCATTTAAATGAGCCTTTGCAAAACAATATTCAGGATATACCCAATAACGGTTATGTACCTGCTCCGCTTTACTCCAAATTAACCATCCATGGAGGAGGGGTCTTTCGCCTGAACCGTCGCAATGCGATTGTTCCGGGTATGGTTGCCTTTTTTCAGGGACCTTCCTTCCAGTTAAATGGAGGAACCAGTTTCCGTTTTGGTTCAGGAAACAGCCGTACCAATGAAGCTACGTTTCAATTAGGTTTATGGGCCCGTTTAGCCAATAAATATAAAACCGATAATACTTCTGGAATTCATATGGATGCACTCATCTTATCTTCCAGATTTGATTACAACAAATACGGATTTGGATTGAGTTATGACATCAATACCTCTTCCTTAAAGAAAGCAAATGCAGGAAATAATTCATTTGAATTATCTTTCATCTATAACATTTGCGGTCCGGAACGTAGAGGGATTTATTGCCCTAATTTTTAAGGTAAATTCATTTAGTTAAAGATTTACGGAAGGCTGGATACCTAATAACTAGCTTAGCGGCCTATTTAAGCATAGCTCTTATTTAGAATTTAAATGGGGAATGTTGTTTGGAGAGGGAATCCCTACAATCCATTTTATTCTTAGTATTTATTATCGTATTTTTGTTTCCCACCAAAAACAAATGGATATGTTTGGGAGTAAGAATAATTCAAACGAAACGAATAAGCAAAATGCAGGCCCTTTGCCTCAAGGTGCTTTAAACAGTCTGGTAGTCGGTACTACAGTAGAAGGAACAATCACTGCCGAAAGTGATATTCGAATAGACGGATTTCTAAAAGGAATTCTGGTCTGTAAAGGGAAAGTCATCATTGGCCCAAAAGGGAGTATAGAAGGTGAAATAAAAGCCCAAAATGCTACCATCGAAGGCCGTTTTAAAGGCATCGTACAAATTGAGGATTTACTGCAAGTAAAAGAAACGGCAATAGTAGATGGCGAAATCAACACAGACAAATTAGCCGTAAGCCCGGGAGCCAAATTTAATGTGACGAGTAAAATGGGTTCCGGTTCAAATAAAGTGCACTCTATTCCACAGCCGAAGCCGGAAATGATTAAAATGTAAGGTTTCCAAAGGCATGGCTAAATATGACCTGAAGCAAAACAAGATCCTTAAATACTCCGGACTTGCCACCCAATTATTTATTTCAATGGGCCTGGCAGCTTGGTTTGGACGATATCTGGATCGAAAATGGGAGTTGGAAAAACCTTTGATGTCTGCATTATGCAGCGTGCTTATGTTACTGGCTTTTTTGTTTTGGCTCAATTACGATTTAAAAAAAATGGATAAATGAGCAGCATCCGTTTTTATAGCTTCCTCGGTATTACGACCATCATTTGTATACTCATAAGTTTATTTGCACCTCAATCCCAACTTTCAGAATTGGCAATCAATGCCAGCTATGCCATCATTGCCTTTTTTATCTTTTTCACCAGCCTTGTTTTTCAAATTTCAGATCGGGCGGTTAGGTCTTCCAATCCCTTTTTGTTTACCAGGGTTTTTATGGTAAGCATTAGTCTAAAGATTGTTTTACTCTCCTTTCTGGTTATTTTTTTAGTCAAAATAATGGGTATCCGGCCACGTGAATTAGTCATTCCGCTGCTCTCTTCGTATTTGTGTTTTACCATTTTGGAGACCTGGGTTCTGATGAAAATGGCGAAATCCAATTAAATACACATTTTATAAATATATAACTAGCAAATATTAAGCTAGTTATAAGATACTTTCAAATATTTGTTAAGGAATTTAGTTAAGACCATTCTCTGTTTTATCTTTGCATTCCTTTTTTAGATTACATATTATGGCAAATCATCAGTCGGCTTTAAAAAGAATGCGTCAAAACATTGTACGCAGAATTGCAAATCGTTATTTTAAGAAAACGACCCGTACCGCAATTAAAAAACTACGGGATATGTCAGATAAATCAGCTGCTCAGGGTTATTTACCTAAAGTAGTGCGTATGATTGACAAATTAGCTAAAAAGAATACCTGGCATAAAAACAAAGCTGCAAACATTAAAAGTAGTTTGATGCATCACATTGCAGGTATGAAATAATAAAATTCTAAAGATATCTTCCTGAATCGTGTACAATTCATTTTGTGCACGATTTTTTTTTGTCTTACTTGGGTCTATAGGTATTGAATCCCTTTGTAAATTTGGCAAAGGAATGAGCCAAACCCAATGTCAGAACAGCCTACCAAGCAACGGATTTTAAAACAAGCGGTACAATTATTTTATTCTGTGTCCTATGGCTTGACGTCCATGAGAGATCTTGCTTCTGGAGTTGGCATCGAAGCAGCCAGCTTGTACAATCATTTCAAATCAAAGGAGTCCATATTAGCTGCAATTTGCATCGACCACATGCAAACATTAAACGAACAGTTTGATCAATCTGTCATGACCCGACGCACCAGCATTGCACGTTTGGAAACCTTTATTCGATTTTATTTAAAATTTCAAGTAGATCATTGGGAAGCCTTTCAAGTGTCTCATTCAGAAAGCAAACATCTTTCAACCAAAAATCTGGATGCATTTAAAAAACTCCGGGCACAATTTGAATCCAAAATTTTAAAAATCATTCAGAAAGGAATAGATGAAAAAAAAATCATCGATCTGGATCCGGAACTCCTGGTGCAAATCTTGTTATCGTCTTTGCGTTGGCGATA
>CAYMGR010000076.1:0-3013 GCA_964389985.1 uncultured Saprospiraceae bacterium | reverse complement strand
TCAAATTTCCAAATTCCCTTGCGTTGCATAAAATGTTTAAGGCTTACCCATAGGACGCCCATTCCATATTTTACACTCCGGCTAAAATTGATAGAGGAAGCCTCATCAAAATATTTAGTCGGACAACTGATTTCTGCAATTGAATATTTACGATAGATGATTTGTGATAACATTTGATTGTCAAAAACAAAATCATCTGAGTTTTTTTGAAATGCAATATCTTCCAACACTTTTTTAGAAAATGCACGATATCCCGTATGGTATTCCGATAATTTATAATCGACCAATGCATTTTGAATCAAAGTGAGAAAACGGTTGAATACATATTTATAATACGGCATGCCACCTTTTAATGCGCCTTTTCCTAAGATTCGCGAACCTAATACCACTGGATATAAATCTTCGCCAATGATATTAACCATACTTGGAATTAATTTTGGAGTATATTGATAATCGGGATGCAACATAATGATTATGTCCGCACCAATTTCCAGAGCCTTCTTGTATAGTGTTTTCTGATTACCACCGTATCCAAGATTTTTTTCATGGCGAATACAATGATTAATTCCCAATTTCTTTGCTAACTCAAAAGTACTGTCTTTGCTGGCATCATCGCACAAAATGAGTTCGTCAACCAAATCCATCGGAATTTCATCCAGTGTTTTTTTGAGCGTTAAGGCAGCATTGTATGCCGGCAAGACAACGACTACTTTTTTATTTTTGTACATGATGGCGTAAGCAAATTCAGCTTATTCTTCTTCCTCTTTGTTTGTGTCGGATTTTATAAAAGCCAGGGCTTTTAATTGATGATACCACTTCAGGCATTTTTGCATATCCTTCAAATGTACACGATAACGGTCGTATTCCGGCAGGATCGTTTCAAAATAGGCTTTACATTCTTCATTACTTGCCTGATCACCCGGCGGCATAAGTTCAGATTCTTTTTCTAGAAAACGGGTATAGACATCTTTCAATGGAATGTTATCAGATAGCGTATATATTCCAATGGATTCCAATGGAGAAAATTGAAAACTTCTGGAAGAATAAAAATTTGTTTTGTGAGTCATTAAATCTTCCAGGATTAATCCATTTGATCGGGAAGCAACCAATTTGAATAATCCAACTTTACTGCCAACTGCAATGATCTGATCAATTTGTACCATGTGATTTTTTAATAAGTGTGCAAATATCTAAGTTTTTCTTCTAATCGGGAAACGGCCAAATATTGGTCTTCTAAGGCTTTCACAAAAGGGATGGGTGTATCCAAAGATGCGCAGCGTATTACCGGAGCATCGAGGTACTCAAAACAATGTTCCGAAATCCAGGCAGCCAACTCAGAGCCCATCGAACAAAACGAATTGTCTTCCTGAAGGATGCAGACTTTCCCCGTTTTGTAAACACTTTTGCGAATGCTGTCATAATCCAGTGGAACCAAACAACGGAGGTCAATAATTTCTAGGTCTATATCCATTGTGTTTGCAAGATCTAATGCCCATTTAACGCCGAGTCCATAGGTAATCACACTAAGGTCTTTGCCTTCTTTGACGATGTTTGCCTGCCCGAATGGGATCGTATAATAGCCTTCCGGAACGGGACCTTCCGCGGATCGGTATAAGGCCTTATGTTCGAAAAATAAAACGGGGTTTGGATCTTCGAATGCAGTCAGTAACAAGCCCTTTGCATCATAGGGATTGGATGGATAAATTATTTTCAGACCTGCTGTATGTGCAAACCAGGCCTCATTGGTTTGTGAATGAAAAGGACCTGCTTGCGTTGCTGCTCCACATGGCATTCGGATAACCACATCCGGAGCATGACCCCATCGATAATGCAGTTTAGCCAGATTATTTACCACCTGGTTAAAACCACTGCTGACAAAATCAGCAAACTGCATTTCAACCATAGATTTAAATCCTTTTAAACTTAATCCTAATGCGGCACCCAAAATGGCACTTTCACAAATTGGAGTATTGCGAACCCGCTCTTTCCCAAAGGCTGCCACAAAACCTTCTGTAATTTTAAAGACTCCCCCATATTCTGCAATATCCTGACCCATCAGGATTAGTTTTGGATGCTTTTTCATTGCTTCAAACAATCCGTCGTGGAGCGCATCAATCAAGCGAAGTTTTGAATGGGAGGCAGATGCCAGTGTTGGGATATAATTAAATGGCGCAAACACATCGTTTATTTCTTCTTCAAGATTGGCCGGTTGATCTTCCCAATCAAAAACCTTTTCGACCTCTTGTTGGATCTGATCTTTAAACAGCTTGCGGATTTGACCTACTTCTTCAAGGCTGATAATTTTTTCCTCCAGTAAAAATTGCTCATAATTTAAAAGAGGATCTTTACGTGCCCAGCTGTCTAACAGTTCTTTGGGTACATATTTTACACCGCTGGCTTCCTCGTGACCGCGCATGCGGAATGTCATACATTCCACCAACACCGGACGTGGATGGGCCCGGATACTTTCTGCCAGTTGGGAAATGGTTGTATGGACTTCCAGAATATTATTTCCGTCGATGGTAAAACCTTCCATTCCATATCCTTTGGCCCGATCAGCCAATTGTTTACAAGCATATTGTTCAGAGGTTGGGGTAGATAAACCGTAGCCATTGTTTTCGATAATAAAAATAACCGGTAAGGACCAAACGGAAGCTACATTGAGTGCTTCATGAAAATCACCTTCGCTGGTACCACCTTCTCCGGTAAATGCCAAAGCCAGTTTTTGTTCCTTATTAAGTAGATTGGCCAAAGCGGCGCCATTCGCCAAAGTCAATTGCGGGCCTAAGTGAGAGATCATCCCGACAATGCTGTAATCCAAATTTCCAAAATGAAAAGAGCGATCGCGACCTTTGGTATAACCCTGAGATTTGCCCTGCCACTGGGCAAATAAACGATCCAGAGGCATGTTACGGGACGTAAAGACACCCAGATTCCGGTGCAATGGAAAAATAAATTCATCTGCATGGAGTGCTTCAGTACAACCCACAGAAATAGCTTCTTGCCCGATTCC
>CAYMGR010000075.1:5191-10090 GCA_964389985.1 uncultured Saprospiraceae bacterium | reverse complement strand
GGCTGACCGATTACATGGTAGGGCTCTTGAAATAATTCGGTCGGAAAGGAATGCTGCAATCCTTTTGCCAGCTGAAATTTTGCGTCAGACAGCTTTGCAAAATTGCCCTCATACAATTTATCGTGGCGAGGGTAATGATCGCTCTGGTCTTCATACAGCATTTGCTCTGTGAGTTTGTAGATCTCAATACAGGCCTCTCCCTCGCATTCCCCAAAAAACAAACCAAATACCAATTCTTTAAATTGAGGAGGCGGCTCACAACATTCATGATCTTTACAGGCAGATAAGAAGACCCATAAAGTCAAAACAGCTAGGGCATATTTCATATGAATATACTTTATGAATTAACTGATCCTATAAAGCTACTACAAATTTATTGATCACTCCTTGAGTTTTTATAAATCGAACATATTTTATCATAAATTTAAAACGAGTACATCCTATAGGCTTAGCCTATGAAAGGGGTCTTGATTTATTTTGAAAAATATATTCATATCAATCATGTTTCTGTCCTCTATAGGTGCAACCTATGCATTTCACCTTTACAATCAAAATTTATTTCATTTGTCCTAGTATAAAATTGAAGACGTAGGCTAAGCCTACGCCTAGCGGGTTTTAGGTTTTTAGTCTATTGTACCATTGACAGATTGGAAGATTGAAAAATTGCCTTTATCTTGGGTAGCAATTGGTATTTAAAAAGAGATCAATCCTGGCAAATAAGTCCTGGGTCTGTTTGTTGACTTCATGCAACTATTAAAACAATTAATCTATGCATTTAAAATTTATTTGTAATTTATTGATAGCTTACCTGTGTTCCTGTATTTTGATTGAAAGTCGTTCCCAGGCACAGCAGGTAAAATTGAGAACATCTGAAGGATTTATAAAGACAAATGATTCTGTCAAACTTTATTACAAACTCATTGGCGCAGGAAAAGACACCATTGTAGTATTTCATGGAGGAGGCTTTGGTTCCAGCTATTTGATTTCGGATCTAAGTCCCTTGGCTGCGCACCATTGTCTATTGTTTTTTGATCAGGCGGGCACCGGATTTTCCACCGTGGTGCGTGACACAAAGCGACTTAGCATTCACCGATTTGTTGAAGATGTTGAAATGGTACGGAAGCACTTTCATTTTAACAAAATGAAGATTCTAGCCCATTCAAACGGCGGATTATTGGCCGGATATTATGCCACTGTGTTTCCAAATCGAATGGAATCCATGTTATTGATTAATCCTACGGCAGCTTCTCAAAATTGGGCTTACATCAACCGTTATGATAGCATCTCCAAAAAACTTTTAAGTCAAAATAGAAAGATGTATTTGAATGCACCGGCTGATACCCTTAAAGCCTGTTGGGATTATTACATGATCTGGGCCCGTGCAAAATTTCCAAGCCCGATGCATTCCAGAAGGATATGGGGTGATGTGTGTCATTGCAATCAACAAAATTTGTTAAACCCCTATTTGTTTTATTCTTTGCAATCAATGGGAGCCTGGGATCTTACACAAGCACTTTCCAACGTCAAAGCACCAACGCTGATTCTTGCAGGAGACCTGGACGAGACTCCCGTGGAAGCATGGCAGGAATGGAAAAACAGTCTACCAAATAGTCAATTGATCATTATTCCGGGAACGGGTCATTTGCCTTATGTGGATAAGCCTTCGGTCTTTTTTGCAGCCGCTGAATTATTTTATCAAAACAGAGCTCTTGACTCATCTATATTCCAATTAAATTCTGCTGGCTTTGTGTTGCCTGGTGATTTGAATGGCAGCCTTTACCAACAAGCAAGAGCGCAAATTATTCAGATAGAAAATGAATTAATGCATAGGATTCAAACTAAAAATTGGAACAGCGTTGCTGAAATGTATTCAAATGATGCCAAAATATTTGCCCCGGGTTCTCCCCCACTCAGCGGACAAAAAGCTATAGCCAGTTTTTGGCATAGTGTTTCCAATCGAGGGATGCATTCAATTGAACTTCAACTAATGGATCTTACCATCAATGGCAATCAACTAACTGCCTTTGGTAAATATGCCATGAGCAATTCCAATAATGGACTGATAGATATCGGAAAATTTATAGCCCTGTATCGCAAAGAAAATAAGCAATGGCACTTATACACGGATATGTTTAACAGCAGCCTGGAAACAAGATCCCCTGTAGAAATACCAGATTATTTAACAATCCTTAAAAAAGAATAATTAGGAATATGCAAATTCCAAAGTTATCCTAAAAACTTCCATTGAAATTATGCAAAAGCTGTTGGGATGAAAACTTGGGCACAATAAGATGCTATCAAAAAAATATTATAAATATCCAATTTTAAGACAAAGCTGATTTAATAAACGAATAACAAATTAAAGATATTGATCTTATATGATGAGAAAATACTCCAAATACTTATTACTTAAGTGATTGATAATGTTCATTTTATAAAATAAATAAATGCGATATTTTAAAGAATTCAAAAATTGTTGTAATTTTGTTTCAACAGTACCCGTTCAGCATACCGTAAGATCTGCTAGCGGGTCATTCTTTTTTTAGAGCTATGGGAAATAAAGCTCCACACTCCATAGCAAACCAAATTGCCTTACTCAAGCAGCGAGGCATGCTATTCAAAGATGAGCCCTCAGCACATCATTATTTAGAAAATATCAGTTATTATCGTCTCAAAGGATATTGGTGGGATATGCAAGCAGACTACACGCTACATACTTTGAAACCTAATACATATTTTGAAGATATACTTGACCGTTACACATTTGACAGACACTTGCGCTTAATCCTTTTTGATGCTATAGAACGAATAGAAATAGCATTACGCACGAAAATGATTTACCATCTATCTATGGCATATGAAGGGCTGTGGTATTTGAATCCCAATTTATTTGAAGCAACGCTTATGCCGTCAGATCCAAACATGAGCATTTATCTAAATATCATCCAAGATCTTAAAAAAGAATTTTTGAGAAGCCAGGAAATTTTTATAAAAGATCATAGACAAAAGTATCCAAATCAAGATCCAGATGCATGGAAAATTATGGAAGTCGCATCAATGGGGACTTTATCTAAATTATATAAGAATTTAAAACACCAACTCCCTGAAAAGGCAGTTATAGCTAACGAAATGGGATTAAACTTGCATAGTGAATTATCCAGTTGGTTAGAGGCCATTGTTTACGTTAGAAATATTATTGCTCATCATTCCAGACTGTGGAGCAGAAATATGGTAAAATTGCCTATAGCTAATTTGAATAATCCGCTTTCTGCTTGGTTGGATAAACCTTTAACACTGGTACAAACCAAGAAACCATTTTTAATTATAAGCGCAATGGTTTACTTATGCAATGAACTCACTCCTAATCATCAAATTAAAATAAAAATTTTATCATTATTTGAAAAAAATCCGAACATTCCCATCTTTAAATTGGGATTTTTAAATAATTGGAAAAACCAAGGACTATGGAAATAAAAAATAACCCTATCAGCACATTCGCTTTAACAGGGCTTTCTTTTTTTTCCAAAACTTTCATATACCTAAATTAAAATTAAGCAAACGATCTTATTCTTTTAATTAAACCATTCAGATGAAACAAATTAGATACTTATTAGTAAGTTTTGCAATCGCATCTTGTAGCGCTCCAAATGAATTAACAGAAACAGAAAAAAATTTCATCATTCAGGAAGTTCGTCAAACCCTGAAGCAGTATTATCAGGACATTAAGGCAAATGGATTGAAGGCAGAATTTAAGTATCTCGATCATTCCCCTGATTTCTTTTGGCTCCCTCCTGGTTATAGTCACGCTCTAAGCTATGATAGTGTAGCAAGTGTTTTAATCCAAAATGCTCCAAATTTCACATTGATTGAAAATAGCTTTGATACCTTGCATATTGTTCCTTTAAGTCAAACACTCGCCAGTTATACCGGTCGTTTGCACTCCTTCATGACCGATACATCCGGGAAGCTTAATAGTTTTTCACTTGTCGAAACAGGTGTGTTGGTTAAACGCAGAGATGGTTGGAAATTATTACTCGGACAGACCGGGGTCCTCAATCAATAAGAACTGACTATGAAATACATCTTACCAAGTTCATTTCTACTCTTATCTCTGTCAATGCTTAGTTGCAAACAAGAGCATAGAATCCAAATCCGGGAAGACTTTAAGTATTATTATGACAGCTTCCATGTTGAAGGTTCATTTATATTGTATGATCCACAACTGAATAGCTCTATTTATTATAATAAGCCACAAGCTCATCAAGCCTTCACCCCTGCGTCTACCTTTAAAATTTGTAACTCGCTCATCGGATTAGAAACCGGCGTGATCCCTGACCAATATTTTAATATTCCCTGGGATCATATAGTCAGAAACCCAGTTTGGGATCAAGATCATGATCTCCAAACAGCTTTTAAACATTCTACAGTTTGGTACTATCAGGAATTGGCAAGACGCGTAGGTGGAAAACAAATGAAATATTGGCTCGACCAACTAAAATATGGCAATGCGGACACATCCGGAGGAATCGATAAATTTTGGCTTGATGGTGGACTGCGAATTACACCAATGCAACAAATTTCTTTTCTTCAAGCGCTCCACGAAAACAGACTTCCATTTAGTAAAAGGAATTTGGAAATTACCAGAAACATGATGAAAGATATTGACACACTAGGCTGTAAACTATATGGCAAATTAGGATGGGGCGGACAAGATGGAAAAGAAATTGGATGGTTTGTCGGCTACATTGAAAAAATGGATCACGTTTATTATTTTTCAAATTGCATTCAGACGGATAGCAAGCAAATGGATGATGTGGACAAAGCCATTCAATTTGATCAGTCCAGAAAACAAATCGCATATCAGATCTGGGCCCAATTAGAAAAAGAACTGGTTGATCC
>CAYMGR010000075.1:1649-5091 GCA_964389985.1 uncultured Saprospiraceae bacterium | reverse complement strand
TGGATTCCACACTATAAACAAAACAGCAAATACATAAATCAGGCTTATAAAAGAATCACATTTTGACAAAACATTACATCATCTGCAATCCTTCGATTAAATTTGATGTATCAAAAATCCTGCTGGATAAAAGCAATATTAAACATGCTAAATTCAACTAAAAGAACCATTATTGAAATCATCCATTCATTAATATCCCTATGACCAAAACAAACTACCTGGCCGGAAGACTTCGGGAAGTCTTATTAGATGGAACATGGATAGCCAACACCAACTATAAAGCTCAATTACTGAGTTTAAACTGGGAACAGGCGATTGCAAAATATGAAAACCTGAATACCATAGCCCTCTTAACCTTTCATATAAATTATTATTTAAAGGGATTGCTTCAGGTTTTTAAAGGAGGGCCCCTAGAGATTCGGGACCAATATAGTTTTGATCTTCCTGAAATCAGATCCGAAACAGACTGGAATCAATTAGTCAATGAATTTTTAAGCCATTCCGAATTGTTTGTACAACAAGTTGAACAAATGCCTGATGAAATGCTAGACCATCCCTTTGTAGAGGCAAAATATGGTAGCTACTTACGAAATATCGAAGGCGTGATTGAACACAGTTACTACCATTTGGGACAAATTTCATTAATTCGCAAGCTTGTCTTGAGTTCTGGACGGTTAGATCCCATTCCATAAAATAATAATTCAACCCAGAATGGGTGATAATATTTTCAAATAACAAATGATTACCAATCAAATCCATATTAGTTAAATCTAAACTTTTGACTTCATGAAAATACCAATTTGCTTTGCGTCACTATTATTCATTGCCCATTTTATGATAAGTTGCGAAACAAAACAAGCTCAACCTAAAGCAAGTTTAGCCATTGAAAACAAACCTACCGAAACAAGCTGGCCATGGGCTGATTCATTGGACGCACTCATTGCAGCGCCTGAAAATCATAAATTAATTTTTGAAAATGAAGAATTAAGAATCCTGCATGTCACCGTTATTCCTGGAATTCTAGACCCCATCCATACCCATAAAGGAAAAAGCATTGTTTGGGTCACAAAAACATCCCCTATTATTTATAAAACTTATGGCGTGCTAAATAATCAGGAATTAACGCTGGTTAAAGTAGATACCATTATTATTAAACCAGAGGAACTGAATAAAGCATCCTGGGAAAATCCTGAGCCACCTCATTCCGTTGAAAATATCGGAAAAGATACCTTCGAACTGTATAGAATTGAATATAAATCAAAGATCAATTAAAATGATTGAGAGCAACTCAAGCTTTATTAAAATAGTTTCACTTCAGACCTTTCAAGGGCCTAGATTAGAAATTGAATAATTAAATTGACTTTGACTAATTTTGATGCTTCCCCGAGTGACAATCTGACAATATCCTTTAAATTATGACCTTTAAAATTTCAGTAAGTACTATTTACAACTGCAGCTTAGAAAGAGCATTTAAAACCCCCATGCTTTGTGATGTATCCAAAGTCCACTCTGGTTTTGGGTTGATGCCAAAAGTAAGCCACTGTACAGAAGATGACAATTGGGGCAAACCCGGGCATTCCAAAAAAGTATTTGTTGCCCATTCCCTTTTCCAAAAAGCAGGTTATGCCAGTATGGACAAAGTCATTGAACGGATTGAAAACAAATATTGGAAGATTGAGGTCAGCGAATTTCAAACCTGGATCCTTGGTTTTTCAAAATTCGTTGGCGAATGGACCACTACCGAACTGGAAAAAAAGAGCATTCAGGTTGATTATGTCTATACTTTACATTCGAAAGTTCCCCTATTGTATCCATTAAATTGGTTATTTGCCAAAGTGTTTTGGAAGATGTACATGAAACACGTATTAAAAAATATCCGAAAAATGATCCAGGAAAACGAAGCCTATCTGTATGAATAAAATTACCTTTTCATTATCTTTGTTAGCATCATTCACACAGATCTATACATTCAATGAAAGCCAAAGGAAATTCAAAAACTTTGTCAGCGGGACAAAAATCAGAATTAATAAAAACTTTAAAGGACCGCTTTGATTCTAATATGAATCGACATCAAACGCTTAAATGGGATGTGATTCAAGCCAAACTGGAATCGCAGCCGGAAAAACTTTGGTCTCTTTACCAAATGGAAATGACCGGTGGCGAACCGGATGTCGTTTCTCATGATGAAAAGAAAGGAGAATTTATTTTTTATGATTGTTCACCGGAGAGTCCAAAAGGCCGGCGAAGTATTTGCTATGATCGTGAAAGTCTGGATTCCCGAAAAGAAAATAAACCCCAGGATAGTGCACTTGAAATGGCTGAATCGATGGGCATCCAAATTTTATCAGAAACCCAGTATCGAACATTACAGGAACATGGAAATTTTGATACCAAAACATCCAGCTGGGTGATCACGCCTCCGGATATCCGCAAACTTGGTGGAGCACTTTTTGCAGATCGCCGTTATGGGCACGTTTTTATTTATCACAATGGAGCTTCTTCGTATTATAGCGCCAGAGGTTTTCGGGCTTTATTAAAAATTTAGGTTCATCACGGTAAATTGCATTGGCTCATTTTCGGTTGATTAAACATCTGCTCAACAATTTTTTTTTAAAAGAAAACGCAATTGGATTGGCTTGAACATTTTTATAAAATCGTTTTCACGTTTTTTACATTTCAATCCATCTCAAAATATAGAATTTAAAACAAGCCAAACAAAATCTCTTGATACAAATTGAAGGAGCATTTTGTACCTTATTAGTAACCCTCTGATCCTTCCCCTTGCATTCATTTTTTAATTAATCAACTCGTATTTTTCAATCCAATCTTCGGTTTAAGCAATAAATAAAATACGTAAATTTCACTAAGGAAAATTCACAATATTTATTAAACAAATAGCCTGCTTAATTGTTACCTGTTTGAGCGTATATATGGAGTATTATTTATTATTTAATTACAACAAACATTCCTTTAAGGAAATTATTTATTGAATAAAATTGTTATTACTAAATTAAAAATTTGATTAATGGAAAATAATTCAAACAATACAAGTAAATGTCCTGTAACGGGATCTGGAAAGAAACACAGTGTAGGATCCAGTGGGACAAAAAATCGAGACTGGTGGCCTCATCAATTAAAACTTGGTTTGCTTCGACAGCATTCCACTTTGTCAAATCCTTTGGGAGATCATTTTGATTATGCCAAAGAATTTAAAACGCTCGATTACGCTGCGTTAAAAAATGATTTAACGAAACTCATGACAGATTCTCAGGAATGGTGGCCTGCTGATTTCGGACATTACGGTCCGTTTTTTATACGAATGGCCTGGCACAGTGCCGGCACGTATCGTACAGGTGATGGACGCGGTGGTGCAGGTTCTGGTCAACAACGATTTGCCCCTCTAAACAGTTGGCCCGATAATGTGAATTTGGATAAAGCACGC
>CAYMGR010000075.1:0-1549 GCA_964389985.1 uncultured Saprospiraceae bacterium | reverse complement strand
GAAGGTCCAAATGGAAATCCGGATCCACTTGCAGCCGCCAAAGACATTCGTGAAACTTTTTCCAGAATGGCGATGAACGATGAAGAAACAGTTGCATTAATAGCGGGCGGACATAGTTTTGGAAAAGCCCACGGTGCCGCTGATGTATCTCACGTTGGGGTCGAACCGGAAGCAGCAGGAATTGAAGAACAAGGTTTTGGTTGGAAGAATTCTTACGGTACAGGCAAAGGAGCAGATACAATTTCAAGTGGATTGGAAGTAACCTGGACCAGCACCCCGGCTAAATGGAGCAACAACTTTTTTTGGAATCTTTTTGGCTACGATTGGGAACTCACAAAAAGTCCGGCTGGCGCTCAACAATGGAGACCCAAATTTGGAGCCGGTGAAAATTCAATTCCCGATGCACATGATAAAACTAAACGGCACGCACCTGCAATGTTGACTACAGATCTGGCTTTGCGTTTTGATCCGGCCTATGAAAAAATTTCACGCCGGTTTTATGAAGACCCAGATGCTTTTGCGGATGCTTTTGCACGGGCGTGGTTTAAGTTGACCCACCGGGATATGGGACCCCTGTCCCGCTATTTAGGTCCTGAAGTGCCCCAAGAGCCCTTGATTTGGCAAGATCCTATCCCTAAATTAAATCATGCTTTAATTGATGAAAACGATATCTCTGGTTTAAAAGAGAAGGTTTTAAATTCTGGTTTGAGTATTTCGCAGTTAGTAAGTACCGCCTGGGCATCTGCTGCAAGCTTCCGTGGATCTGATAAACGAGGTGGCGCGAATGGTGCCCGAATTCGACTTGCCCCTCAAAAAGATTGGGAAGTAAATAATCCGGTTCAATTAAAAATAGTTCTCGAAAAACTGGAAGCCATTCAAAATCAATTTAACAGTTCGGCATCACAAGGCAAAAAGATTTCTCTCGCAGATTTAATCGTGTTGGCTGGCTGTGCTGCCGTAGAAAAAGCAGCTGCCAATGCCGGGTATTCTATAAAAGTTCCTTTTACTCCAGGTAGAATGGACGCAACTGCAGAGCAAACGGATGTCGATTCATTTGCTGTTTTGGAACCTGCAGCAGATGGCTTCAGAAATTATTTAAAAACTAAATTTTCAGTACCTTCAGAAGAACTGTTATTAGACAAAGCACAATTGTTGACTTTGACGGCCCCTGAAATGACCGTTTTAATTGCTGGTATGCGTGTGTTGAATGGCAATTTTGACCAATCCAAATTAGGGGTGTTCACAAGCAGACCTGAAACGCTAACGAATGACTTTTTTGTCAATTTGTTGGATATGAATCTGGTTTGGAAAGCTATAGCTGACTCCAACGAACACTTTGAGGGAAAGGACCGAGCTACCGGAGAAACGGAATGGACTGCTACTCGCGTAGATTTGATCTTTGGTTCAAATTCCGAGCTTCGTGCTCTATCTGAAGTCTATGCCAGCGCAAATGCCTCCGAAAAATTTGTCAAAGATTTTGTCGCTGCTTGGAATAAAGTTATGAATCTCGATCGCTTTGATTTGAACGCATAACAAATTAAAATCCAAT
>CAYMGR010000074.1:0-10255 GCA_964389985.1 uncultured Saprospiraceae bacterium | reverse complement strand
TCACTTCAAGGAGAGCAAATTATTATTCCGTTGCAAAATTACAGAACTGGTACTTACATTATCAAAGCAGAAAATAAAAGTGGAAGCAGTTCGACTTTGTTTATAAAGCAATAGTTTAGCAAAGTACTTTGCCATAAATAAAACATACCAAATTTAATTCTATTCAAATCAAGGAAGCTATTTAGGAAGGTATCCAATACATCCTCATGAAGTGAATCAGATTCGCTTGGTTGATTTTCCTGCTGGAATGATATATTATTGTATCACTGCGAATCAAAAAAATTTGTGTAGGGATTTATTTGAACTTATTATTTGATTATCAAGTAAATAATAAAAAACGGGAGGACTCTTGTAAAATAATTAAATATTAATTTACTTTGCGGAACTAAAAGCGAATCATGGAAATCCAGCAATTAAATAAGGGCAGCAAAGGGAAATGTTTTGTGTTTTTCCTTTTGTTCCTTTTCTTATTTATTAGCCTCCTGGTCTATATCTATAATAAGAATTTTCAATTGAGCTTTTAAGCTGGCTCAATCTTCTTCATTCTCAAATAGTAATATAGATGCAATCTCGTATTGACCTTCCCTTACATAAAGGTCAGCACTGGCTTTATTCAGTAGGGCTTTGGTCATGACCATCGCCTCTATACCGTTTTTAACAAGTTGAAGTCTTTTGATCTCCGCCTTATAACTATCGGCAAGAGACATGATTTTTTTCCATCCTTGCATGGTGTTAGGTTTTACTTAGAACAAATTTATATATGTTTTTTTATTAATATATAAAATTGGTGAAAAAAAATGTTAATATGAGTAAATAATCGCTATTTTAATTGGCTTAAGCTAAATTTTAGCCTGAATTTTATATCATTTTTACATATTTTACTTTTTCAATATGGCTAAAGTATTGAAACAATCTGAATCACGATTCCTTCCATATCAAAAGAACTAAAGTAAATTTTATAACTTATTTGTTTTCAACTAGTTAACTTAATATAATTTAGCCTGTTTAAGAAATTAATCCGTTCTGTAAAACAAATTCACGGAAAACCGGATCTTTACAAAAAAACAGACGAAATGAATTTTGTTAAAGCCCTGGTTTGCCTTTTGTTTATGGTCTTTTTCCATTGTGACATAATGGCTAACCGAATTTGGAATGAGATGCAGGGTCTAATCCATAATAAACAAGAATTTAGAACATTTGAATTAGTTGCAGGAATTCCCCCATCTGCCATTCCGGTTTCCATTCCACAAATGCCGGGCAGAGCACTGTATTCTATCCATTTGGATCGCTTGCAATCCGTATTAAAGCAAGCTCCTGAATACCTAAGTTTTCAACTAAAAGATGGTTATCATCAAGTCATGGACCTTTTATTGATCCGCCAGGAAATTTTTAGCGAGGATGCCGCCGTAATTCGTTCTGACCAAGTGGGCATTCGGGAGCCGATTGATCAAACGGCACTTTATTATCGGGGCATCATAAAGCAATTTCCAGGTTCATTTGTTGCGATTACCCTTACCGAAAACGAAATCATGGGCGTGCTTTCAACTCCGGAAAGAGGGAATTTAGTTTTGGGTAAAATTCAAACAGCTGCTTTAACAGAAAACGAACCGGCTCATGTGCTCTATTATGAAAATGAATTACCGGCTAAATCAAGTTTTCAGTGCGGTTCAGAAGGACTGCCTGAAATCTCCCATTCTATAGACAAACTTGCCTTGGCACCTGATAGTTTGTTTGACTATCGCTGTAAAACCATAAAAGTTTTTCTGGAATGTGATTACAGACTTTATACAGATCGCAATAGTCAAAAGAATCAGGTAACCACTTATGTTTCCGGCTTATTCAATGTCGTTAAAACGCTTTACTATAATGAATATATCACATTAGAAATTTCTGAATTTTTAGTCTGGACCACTCCGGATCCTTTTTTACACTCTGATTTACAATCTATCCTCTTTCATTACTCTGCTTACCGCAAAAATGATTTCAACGGGAATCTGGCGCAGCTGGTAACCACATATCCGCCACAACAACAGGGCGGTATCGCCTGGTTAGGTACCTTGTGTCAACCGTTTAATGGACAAGCAGGGCCTCATTCTTTTGCCTACATCTATAATTCCTATTCTGCTTTACCCACCTATTCCTGGAGTGTGGAAGTAATGACTCATGAAATGGGCCACAATCTTGGTTCGCCGCATACCCATGCCTGCCAATGGGGACCCAATCGAAACATGGCACTCGATAATTGTCAGAATCCGGAAGGGAATCTTTGTTCCCCCGGCCCTGCTCCAAATGGCGGAGGAACGATCATGAGTTATTGTCATCTGACCGGTTATGGAATCAATTTTACAAAAGGCTTTGGTGAAGAACCTGGAAATTTGATTCGCAATAATGTAGAAAATCGATCATGCTTAAGCTACCGGATCGTCCCATCTATCCTTGAAAGTAGTCCTGCCCCTTATTTTGAAGGAGATACGGTCCTTTTAAAAGCAAGGCCCCAAAAATCTTTATATACCTATGACTGGTATCACTACGATTATTTGTTACCGACGCCTAAAGACTCCAATTTTAAAGTAAACTATAGCGGTATTTTTAAACTGGCTGTTTCCGATCGATGCACTGAATTTTCAAATCCGGATACTATTGAAATTTCAGATTTTTTAGTCAATTTGGGATGTCCGGTCATTCCCGGTATGCGGGACTCGGTGATGGCTCAATTAACGATGAATGCGGATCAGGGAGTACAGTCTGACAGTTTGATCGTTTCGGATAGTTTGTATAAAAAAATACCCGTTTGGGCCCGGGATGTTTTGGTTGAATTGCAAATGCAAATTGAACCTCAGGGCAACTCCTGGACACGGGATGTTATTTCCGCTTATCAGAGTCCGGCTAATATTGGAATCAGCAACAGTCGATATGCACCAAATGCTGTCGAACCTGCAAGCTTTAAAGGGATCAAAACGTACAAACGAATTCTTGGAAAATTTAATCCTAAAGGAAGCTGGTATTTTACAACCAACGACAATAAATTTGATAATGGGATCGATGCAAAAGTGAAATTTTCAATTGTGATTTCCTGGCGCAGCAAAGATTCCGTAGCTCCCTGTGAGCTCCCAATTTGTGATGGTGAATCCAGACTCTTTGATGCAAAAATTAAAAACGCCAAATATCAGTGGTCAACTGGCGACAGTAGTAAAACCATACAGATCAATAAAGCCGGACCTCTTTCAATCACAGTAACCAGAGGGAATCAGACCGCCTATCATCAAATAAATTTATTTGACTACAATACTCATTACCAACAAGAGTTTACTATTTGCAGCGGAGATAGTCTATCTGTCGGACCGCATGTATATGTTAAATCCGGGGTCTATCTGGATACCCTCCAGTCATTCAATGCCTGTGATAGCATCATCCAAACCCGTTTAAACGTTTTAGAAAACAAACAAAGCAATCAAAGCATTTCCATTTGTTATGCAGATAGTTTCAGAAGCGTATCGTATGTGCAGGATACCTTACTGGCATTCCATTATCAGGCAGCCAATGGATGTGACAGCACAGAATGGATCCAATTAAACGTAAATCCTGAATTGAATATTGATTTTGTAAGCACCCCAGAATGTCCGGAAACAGGAGGTCGTATTGATGCTGTGGCAGGTGGTGGAAGTGGTTCGACCTATCAATATCATTGGAATCAGGGTGCTACGGAATCCGGAATCAAAGGATTGGCCTCGGGAATTTATACCCTGGAAATTTCAGATTCAATTGGCTGCAAACTAATCCAATCGGTTGAATTGAAAAATCTGGATTCACTCATTATTCGTCCATTGGTTTTTGACGTGAGTTGTTTTGGCAAAGAAGATGGAAAAATATTTTTGGATTTTAGTTCCGGAAAGCTACCCATTACAATCAATTGGGCACAAGGAGGGGACCAAAAACAACTGACAGAACTTAAAGCAGGTAAATATACAGTATTTGCCAGAGACGATAACGGCTGCTTAGCCAGCACGGAAATTGAAGTGCGTACACCGGAATTGCTGTTTGTATTATTGGATGTAAGCGGAAGCACGGGATCAGATGGTTCTGCTAAAACGAATGTAAGCGGCGGGACTCCGCCCTACACGTATTTCTGGAGTACCGGAGAAAAAAATTCTGAAATCAGAGATCTCGCACCCGGTGATTATTGGGTTTATGTTTATGATAAAAATGGTTGCGAATCAAGAATTGATTTTACGATTCCGGTCATCATCAGTACATCAAATGATGCCAAAGAATCGTTTATCCAACTTGTACCGAATCCTGTAAAAAATAATTTGACCATTCAAATACAAGGAATCCAATCTCAGTCGGATAAAATAAATTGGTTGCTGTATGATATTCATTCTAATTTGATTAGCCAGGGTAATGGATTGAATGTGGTAACTGAAAATTTAATTTCCGGCAGCTACGTATTGCACATTCAAATCAAGGATCAACTATTTCGAAAATTAGTATTAAAAATCTAATAAGTCCCGAGAGTATTGATTGCTGGAAGAGAATCCTTAAAAATTTATTTAGACGAGCTGGTTGATAAATATAATCAGCCCCATTTTATTAAAGAGGATCCGATTAGCATTCCCAAACGCTATCAAGTTCAGCAGGACATTGAAATCAGTGCTTTCTGGATTGCAATTTTAGCCTGGGGAAATCGAAAATCCATCCTGAATAGTGGTCAAAAGCTAATGCAATGGATGGACAACCGGCCGTTTGATTTTATTAGACATCATACCGAAGCAGATCGAAAGCCCTTTTTGAAATTTGTTCACAGAACATTCAATGCGGAAGATGCCATTCAGTTTTTGGAATTCTTTAAAAATTTTTATTCTGAAAATGAATTTTTAGAAGACGCTTTTTGTAAAGATTTTCATTTAGATGAAGAACATGTAGGTCCAGCCTTAATCCGGTTTAAAAAACAATTTGTACACTACAGTCCTTCGGTGACCCGAAGCTTAAAACATATTTCTTCTCCAGAAAGCAGATCCCGATGTAAAAGATTGCTGATGTTTTTAAGATGGATGGTTCGTAAAGATGAAAGCGGAGTCGATTTTGGAATTTGGAAAAAAATCAAAGCTTCACAATTATTAATGCCATTAGACGTTCATGTCGAGAAAAACGCCCGAAAGCTGGGTTTATTACAGCGCAAACAATTGGATTGGTTGGCTGTTTTAGAGTTAAGCCAAAATTGCAAATGTTTGGATCCGGAGGATCCGGTTAAGTATGATTTTGCGCTTTTTGGCCTGGGAGTCAATGAAAAAATAAAATAACTACGAATAATTTCGTAGTTATAATTATTTTTGTGCCCTGGAGAAAATCAAACATTTTATATTAAATATATATTATATGCGTAAGTATTTGTTATTAATCATTTTATTATCAAATTTAGGCTTTGTCTGGGGTCAGGCTGCGAAGTCTTCAAAAACCACTAAAGCACCGGTTGCGAAAGCCAAAACATCTCTTCCAGATTATTCCAGCTATCCGCCGGGGTTTACGAAAGGGGCGTCAGTAGAAGGTATTACCGAATATTTTTTACCCAACGGACTACAAGTTTTGCTTTATCCTGACAATTCAAAACAAACCATTACGGTCAATATCACTTATAAAGTGGGCTCCCGCCATGAGGGTTATGGTGAAACCGGAATGGCCCATTTATTGGAACACATGGTTTTTAAAGGGACGCCCAAGCATCCGGATATTCCTAACGAATTATCCAAACATGGAGCAAGACCCAATGGAACGACCTGGTATGACCGGACAAATTATTTTGAAACCTTTGCTGCCACAGATGAAAATTTAAATTGGGCTTTAGATCTGGAAGCAGATAGAATGGTTAATTCCTTTATTGCTAAAAAACATTTGGATACAGAAATGTCGGTTGTCCGTAATGAATTTGAAATGGGCGAAAATGATCCGAGCAGTATCTTAATGGAGCGGGTTCTTTCAACAGCTTACTTATGGCATAATTATGGAAAATCCACAATTGGTGCGCGCGCTGATATTGAAAAAGTACCTATCGAAAGGCTTCAAGGATTTTACAAAAAATATTACCAACCAGACAATGCTGTCTTGATGGTAGCCGGAAAAATAGAAGAGAAAAAAACTTTATGGTTGATTCATAAGTATTTTTCTTCCTTAAAAAAACCAAGTCGCGAATTAATCCCGACGTATACAGATGAACCTACACAAGATGGAGAACGAAATGTAATTCTGAAACGAGTAGGTGATGTTCAGGTAGTCTCTTGTTTATACCATATTCCTCCCGGGTCGCATCCTGATGTTGCTGCAGTAGATATTTTAACAGATATCATGACCAACGAACCATCCGGTAGATTGTATAAATCTTTAATAGAAACCAAAAAAGCATCCAGTCAATTTGGCTGGTGTGCTACCTTAAAAGAACCTGGATTTGTTTACTTTGGCGTACAGGTTCGCAAAGAAAATTCTTTGGATGAAGCCCGCACAAGCTTGCTTAAAACCTTAGATGATCTGGTTACGACTCCGCCTACTAAAGAAGAAGTAGAACGTGCAAAAAATAAACAGATCAAAGATTTTGAACTGTCTTTTAGAAATACAGAATTTGTTGGACGATCCATCAGTGAATATATAGGAATGGGTGACTGGAGACTTGCTTTCATCTATCGGGACAATATTCGAAAAGTAACTCCTGAAGATGTTCAGCGAGTGGCTTCTACTTATTTTAAACCCGATAACCGTACAATTGGAATGTTTTATCCTGAAGCCAAACCAAATCGTTCTGATATTCCGGGTGCCCCCGATATCAATGCACTAGTTAAAAACTATAAAGGTGATCCTTTAGTAGCACAAGGAGAGGATTTTGATCCGTCCCCAACGAATATTGAAAATCGTACCCATCGTGGTCAGGAACCCAATTCAATTAAGTATGCACTTTTACCAAAAGCAACAAAAGGCAATGTAGTAAATGCAAACATAACGTTGAGATTTGGAAACAAAGCCAACCTAGCCGGAAAATCAACCATTGCTTCCTTTACCGCCGATTTGTTGGATAAAGGAACTCTTACAAAATCCAGACAAGTTATTAAGGATGAATTTGATAAACTCAAAGCAAGGGTTAATTTTTATGGATCTGCCTCTTCTGCGGGAGCCAGCATTCAAACGACCAAAGAAAATTTACCGGCAGTATTGAATTTAGTCACCGAGATTTTTAAACAAGCTGCCTTTAATGAAAAGGAGTTTGAAGAATTGCGAAATGAACAATTAGCAGGCACTGAGGAACAAAAATCCGATCCGAATGCTTTGGTAAGCATTGCCATTCAAAAACATTTAAATCCGTATCCAAAGGACGATGTTCGCTATGTCAAATCAATTGAAGAGGAGATACAAGCCATCAAAGAGGTTAAACTGGAAGATTGCAAACAATTTTATAAAGATTTTTATGGGGCAAATAATGCGACTGTTTCCGTTGTTGGAGATTTTGAAGAATCTGAAATTAAATCCATCATTTCTAAAAATTTTGGAACCTGGAAAAGTGCATCTCCATATCAAAGATTAGTAGATGATTATGTTTCAGTACCTGCTGTAAATGAAAATATTGAAACTCCGGATAAAGCCAATGCGATGTTTTTAGCCGGCATGAATTTAAATATTCGCGATGATGATCCAGACTATCCTGCATTAGTTCTTGGAAATTATATTTTTGGTGGTGGCTTTTTAAATAGCCGTTTAGCGACTCGAATTCGTCAGAAGGAAGGAATTAGTTATGGAGTAGGATCTCAATTATTTGCTGATGCGCAAGACAAAAGTGGTGGCTTTATGATTTATGCAATTTATGCACCTGAAAATCGCGACCGCTTAGAAGCTGCCTATAAAGAAGAATTAGATAAAATGTTAAAGGAAGGCTTTACAGAACAGGAATTGACCGATGCCAAATCAGGTTATTTACAATCACGAAAAGTTTCACGTTCACAAGATGCTCAATTATCGGGTAGTTTAAATTCTATGTTGAATATTGGCAGAACGATGAAGTTTACTGAAGATTTTGAAGCTAAAATAAACAAACTCACTCCAGATCAAATTAAACAGGCTATGAACAGGCATATTGATGCCAGTAAAATGAGTGTATTTAAAGGGGGCGATTTTGCGAATAAATTGAAAAAACCATAAGAAAATTTTTAATAGGAATTAAAAACCGTGGATATTCAGTACTCACGGTTTTTTTTTTAGTGGTAAAAAATTACAAATAACTATACGTAGTAAAGTCCTATCAAGGAGCATCATTCCTTAAACGTCAAATCAATTAAACTTGGTTAATGGATATTTTGAATATGATGCAGGAGTGGCTTCCGATTTACATTACATCCTTAACCGTTTCCTTTTTATTGGATAAATACATCAAACTGAACGGTAAGAAAATGCTCTGAAACAGAACCAGGAAGAGCCCTTAGATTCAATTCTAATTTTAAAATAAAATCTTCATTTTTCAGGAGATGCTTAACATCTGCCAGCCCCGGAAGTAATACCAGATCTTCATCCGAAGTAATATTATCATATAAATCACCTATGGGCAAAAGACCGGCCGGATCATTCAGATCATACATCGATACATGAGCTTCAGAAATCAATCCATAACTAATTGGATTATTAAAAATCGGGCTTACCACTACAGACCGCGGTCTGATTTTGAGAATATCGGTTTCATTGAGATTATTTGCAGCTAAGAAATTAGCCCAATTGGTTAATATACTTTTTTCAAAAACATGGGTAAACAAGGGATTGGCATCGGCAGGCAACTCAAGGCTCATCCGGTATTCCAGGCGAAATTGTCCAGTCTCCTGTTTAGAACAAGCACTAAAACACAAGACAGAACAGAGGATAAAATACCATTTTAGCATACCCAAAGATACGATGCGAGGCTCAATGATCTTCATTTTGTAAAGTGCCTTCGGCAAGCTAATTTTGCGCCCTGATTTCCAACCAGCACTATTATTTTTTGTTTCATTATTTATACGATTTAATCCAATTCACGCTATTATGAATTCTAGCCCCTTTGATATTGAAATGTTGAGCGCTCATTACGCGCATTTAAGCCAACGTATTGACCAATTGAGAGCTCGTTTAGGAAGACCTTTAAGCCTTACCGAAAAGATATTATACAATCATTTACATGCCGATTCCCCTATACAGGATTATGGAAGAGGAAAAGATTATGTCTTTTTTGCTCCGGATCGCGTGGCCATGCAGGATGCAACTGCCCAGATGGCTCTTTTGCAATTTATGACCTGTGGCAAAAGTAACACCGCGGTGCCTACAACCGTCCATTGTGATCACCTGATCCTTGCTGAAAGAGGTGCAGCTACAGATTTAACAACAGCTAATCAGGAAAATAAAGAGGTTTATGATTTCCTTAAATCCATTTCAAATAAGTATGGAATTGGATTTTGGAAACCAGGTTCAGGAATTATTCACCAAATTGTTTTAGAAAATTATGCCTTTCCTGGTGGAATGATGATTGGTACCGATTCTCATACGCCGAATGCGGGTGGATTAGGCATGATTGCTATAGGAGTAGGTGGAGCAGATGCCGTTGATGTCATGTCTGGTATGGCCTGGGAATTAAAAATGCCAAAAATAATTGGAGTCCACCTTAAAGGCAAACTCAGTGGATGGGCTTCTGCTAAAGATATCATTTTGAAAGTAGCCGGAATCCTTACGGTTAAGGGAGGTACTGGTGCAATCGTCGAATACTTTGGCGAAGGTGCCCGATCATTATCCTGTACCGGAAAAGGAACCATTTGCAATATGGGAGCTGAAATAGGAGCTACAACTTCCACTTTTGGTTATGATGAATCCATGGGTCGTTACCTGAGAGCCACGCAAAGGGCCGAAGTAGCAGACCTCTGTGATCGGAACCAGGCCGCATTAACCGGAGACCCTGAATGTTATGAAAATCCATCCAAATACTTTGACCAGCTTATAGAAATTGACCTGGATACACTTGAACCCCATGTTAATGGCCCTTACACGCCAGACCTGGCCTGGCCAATTTCTCAATTTGCAAAAGCTGTTAAAGAAAATAATTATCCGGATAAGTTAGAAGTAGGTTTAATAGGTTCTTGTACCAATTCTAGTTATGAGGATTTATCAAGAGCAGCCTCTTTGGCACAACAAGCTGTTTCTAAAAACTTAAAAGTAAAATCTGAATTCACAGTAACCCCAGGTTCGGAACAAATCCGGTTTACCGTAG
>CAYMGR010000073.1:0-10281 GCA_964389985.1 uncultured Saprospiraceae bacterium | reverse complement strand
ACAACCCATAAACTTTTCAAGTCCGGGCGTATTTGGACATAAATCCAATTCATCGGTAATTCCATCCAGGTCTGCATCAGATTTCTTTTCTGTAGTTTCTTTGGGTGGATTTTTTTTGTTGCCAAGTAGATAAATAAAACCAAAATGATGCTGAATATGAGATTCAGAATTGGCAATATTTAAGCGATAATCAGATTGCCAATGAAGATATAATTGAGGATGAACCATAAAATTAATCCCAAGTCCTAATGGAATTTCTACTCCAAAATCTCCCTCTTTAGGTAATACGAAATTGGCCCCGGCAACCAAAAAAGGATTTGCCCAGCGGGATTTTAATACATGCAGAGAGGCTTGGGCGCCTAAGGTATAAAACGGGTTTTTAATTTGATCATCGGTGCTGTCTTTATAAATTCCTAATCCAAAGGGAATAGATACCGATAAATTATAAGGAAAATTGCGCACGTAGGCTAATTCAAAACCATTTTGAAACTCGCGAAAAGCTGCTGCATCCTTATTCCGAAAGGTGTTGTAATCAAACAAGGTCTTGCGAGCCATAATTCCCTGTTTGAAATCAAAAAACTGCGCTTGAACCTGGGTAAAGGATAACAAACACAACAATAAGAGTTTAAAAAGGACGTGTTTCATATTGGTTTTTTTGAATATACAAAGATATATGAATTTTAGAGGAATAGCGTGAACATGCGGTTTTGTATCATTAAAATGAACTTAATTAATCGGTTCAAAAAATCCCGTTGCTGTATTTTTTTTGACCTGATCCCATCTGAAGTATCGTCCATTCATCACGATATAGACACCTGCTTTCAAACATTGCACAAAGGCCAGGGCCGAGCCAAGATTAAAAAATCCATCTGAAGAATTTCCAAATGCGTAAGGAATCATCGCGCCGGTTATGACAATTGTTTTGTTGCTAATGTGACTTTCGGCCAGTGCTTTAGCAGTCAAATTCATCGTATCCGTGCCATGAGTAATTAATATATGTTGAGCAACTGTTTTTTTGCAGTTGTGGATAATGATTTCCCGGTCTTCATCGGTCATTTCTAAGCTGTCAACCATCATCAGGGTCTTGATATCAATATCCAGTGTGCAACGACCCCGGTCCATCATTTCCGGTAGATGGGTATCCTTAAAATATAATTGGCCGTTGACAAAATTATATTCTTTGTCAAACGTACCTCCTGTGACAAAGATTTGAATTAATGCGTTTGATGAGTTCATTTTATTGATAAGAGATCCCTCAAAAATAAGGCCAGTTATGACGACGCGGGCTGAATCAGCGAAGTGTAAATTTATTTTTTTAATATTAAATAAAAATGTTATATATTTATACTTGAAATTTAGTTACTTATGCTTTATAATTAAATCATTTTTACCGAAAGCCTGACGGGAAATGAAGCGGATGTTGGATTATTAAATCATTTATAACCATCATATTACATATTAATTATTTTATTATAAGATAGGCTTCTAGTCGATTGGCATATTTTTTGCCAGCTGTTTAGATGCATTCTAATTATTCATATCCGGTTAAGTTAAAAACCATGCAATCTAATTTATTGAAATTTGTCGTGTTGATCACCGGTTTGCTTTTAAGTATGCCGCAGGGTATTCATGCCCAATGTGCTAATGCTACATTGACTTTAAATGGGTTTAGCTCAACCAGCGGAAGTGGAACCTACGATGATCCTGCTACCGGAATGATTTCCGTTAATTTCTGTTTGAAATTGGATAAGTATTTTGAATTAAATACCAATTGGGTACATGGCATCTTTATTTCATTTGACAATATTCCAAAAGGAGTTAAAATTTGTGAAGGACCTACGGGTTCTCAAAATTGTCAACATGGGAGTCGCTTTTGGGTCTTTCTGGATTCTACAAAAGCTGCACAAAACCATATGCCAGGACCTGGATTTTATGTAGATGAAGGCGATGGAAATCCATCCAATAATTATGGAGACAACGGTCTGGGCACTCCTCAAGCTACTTTTCCTGATTTACTGCCTTTTTGCTTCCAGGCTAAAATTGATTGCAATGCAGCATCTGCTATGGCCTTTTTACCAAAAATTACAATCACAGGTGATGGTACGACCGGTGCCTGGGAAAATGCCGCCTGCGATGGAGATGATTTTCGTGCACTTACCGGTGGTCCAAATGGGAACGGAACCGTTGTCGTCTGTGGGGCTATTCTACCAGTTAAATTATTAAGTTTTAAAGGAGAGCCCATTCCGGGTGGAAATTTATTAAGCTGGCAGGCTTCTTCAGACCAACTATTTTCTCATTTTGAATTAGAACGCAGCAAATCAACTTCTAACCGCTTTTTGACTATTGGTAAAATCGAAGCGCAAAAAGCTACTTCCGGAAATGGCAGTGAAATTGTTGACTATCATTTTACGGATTCAGAATCGACCTTCAATACCTTTTATAGACTCAAGATGTTGGAAAAAGATGGATCCTTCAATTATTCTAAAATTATTTCCATTCAAAATAAGGATAAATTATTTACCGGCAAACGTTTTATCCTATATCCAAATCCGACTTCGGATATCCTTCAGATACAAAATGAATCAGAGGATCGTTTTACAAGCTTGAATTGCAAGATATACAATGTATGTGGACAGCTGGTTTCTAGTATTCCGTTTAACGTGGATCGAACCGGAGCGAATCTATATTTAGATATCAGTGATTTAGCACGCGGTGTTTACTTTGTTGATATTTTGTCTGATAATAACTCCATCGAAAAATTGAATTTTATTAAGCATTAATTGCTTGAATCTCTGGAGAACTGCGATTCATAATTGTAGAATCTTTTCACACTACTTTATCTGCACAATAAGAGGAAGCAAACGCATCCGGCTTGGCTTTAAAAATAAAGCCCATACTCAGTATATAACCCATGGCTTCTTTTAATGCCGTATTGGACTTGAAGCTGGGATCTGTATTAATATCGGCATGAACTTCCAAAGCAATTCCATATTGTTCCAACAGATCACATAATTGGTAGGCAATTTCAATAGATTTTGCAACTTCTGTGATCATGCGTTCTTTAATGCGCATAGTACCTTTTTGGCTGCTGTGATGGATAAACATAAAGCCGCCCCTGCCTTCCCGTAAAAAAACAATCACGGTTGCAAAGTCAACATGATCTACCCGGGTTTGACTATCCGTACCGATGCATAACTTAAGCTTATACCCACTGGCTTGCTCACGCAAGATGGTTTGTTCAACAGCTTCAACTATAGAACCATTAATCAATTCACCGTTTAAACGCCGCCAGCTCATGGTGGATAGGAATTTTGCTTAAAATTAAAGAATTTATTTAATTGATACTACAGGCAAACGAAAATACAGATTCATCTGCTTCACTAGAAAGGCTTACTTTTGCACTGTTTTTAAAAAAATAAAATAAGATTCATGAATGGGATACGATTGATATTAATTTGCCTGGTCTACCTAATTTTCAATGCATGCAAATCGTCCAATAACCAAACAGAAGGCGGAGCGAATCATTTGATTCATGAGCATTCAAACTATTTATTACAGCATGCCCATAATCCGGTAGATTGGTATCCCTGGTCTGACGAAGCATTAAAGAAAGCGGAAACAGAAAACAAATTGATCATTGTTAGTATCGGTTATTCTTCTTGTCATTGGTGTCATGTAATGGAAAAGGAATCGTTTTCGGATACAACCGTCAGTCGATTGATGAATGCCAATTTTGTATCTATTAAAGTAGATCGGGAAGAGCGGCCTGATGTAGACAATATTTACATGGAGGCCTGTCAGATTGTAAATCAGCAAGGCGGTTGCGGATGGCCACTCAATGCGATTTGTTTGCCAGATGGTAAACCGGTTTGGGTTGGAACATATTTGTCCAAAAAAGATTGGATGAACTTAATCCATCAAATACTGGATGTTCGCAAAGAAGATCAAAATCAATTACACAAGATAGCTGGTCAAATAGCAAATCATTTACAAAGTGAGCATGGATTCAAAGTAAACAACGATGCCATTTTATTTGAACCCAAAAGGATGACGGAAGCGCATTCTAAAATACTTACAGCCCTTGATTTTGAACACGGCGGGCGAATGGGACAGATGAAATTTCCATTGCCCAGTTTATTAGAATATGCATTAGAATATGTAGCTGCTACCAATGATGCAAAAGCTAAACAGTGGTTAGATGTCAGTTTAAAAAACATGATGAGGGGCGGTATTTATGATCAATTAGCAGGTGGTTTTTGCCGGTATTCAACAGATGTTGACTGGCGGATTCCGCATTTTGAAAAAATGCTTTATGACAATGCTCAATTGATCAGTATTTATGCGGATGCCTACCGATTCACAAAAGATCCGGATTATAAAAATTTGCTGACGCATTGTATGAAATTTATGGAGGATGAATTTAAATCTCCTGAATCTGCTTATTATTCCTCTTTTGATGCGGATTCTGAAGGCGAAGAGGGAAAATATTATAGCTGGACCCTACAGGAATTGCGTCAACTTTTTCCCAATACACAACAATTCCAACTAGTCATGGAGTATTACGATCTCAAAGAAGCAGGTAATTGGGAGCATGGAAAAAATGTTTTGAGACTGGTCACCAACGAAAAAAATCTTGCGGCTAAATTTAAAATTTCAGAAGCAGAGCTTCGGAATCAAATCATGCAAGCGCAAAAAATGATGATGGAAGCGCGTAGCAAGCGAATAAAACCAAACCGCGATGAAAAAATTATTTGTTCGTGGAACGCCATGATGGTTCAAGCCTTATGCGATGTCTATGCTGCAACAAATGATAAAAAATATTTGGATCAGGCCATCCAGTCGGCCAACTTTATTAAATCCAAAATGATGCAGGCTGATTATAAATTATTCCGGAGTTATATGAATGGTAAAACGGGCGTACAGGGATTTTTGGATGACTACGCCATGACGATGAAAGCTTTGATTCGATTGTACGAAGTTAGTTTTGATGAAAATTGGTTGGTGCTCAGCCAAAAGATGTGTCATCTGGTCATCAAGAATTTTAGCGATGCATCGAATGTATATTTTTATTATACCTCTTCAGAAGATCCGGCATTAATTGCACGTAAAATGGAATTTTCTGATCAGGTAATCGCTTCCTCCAATTCAATGATGTGTGAGGTCTTGCATAAATTAGGTTTGTATTATTATCAACAGGATTATTTGGATCGTGCCGCCAAAATGCTTAGCGGAATCACGCAGCAAAATGCCAACTTAGAACCGGTATATTATTCAAATTGGATGCGGATTCAAATAGGATTTGTCAAACCCTTGTATGAAGTAGCCATCGTTGGAAAAGATTTTGCTTCGCTCCACCAGTCTTTTTTAAATGAATACACTCCCCAAGCCATTCTCTTGGGTGGCGCATCAGAAGGGAATCTCGAACTCTTAAAGGAAAAATTACAAGAAGGACAAACCTATATTTATGTTTGTCGAAATAAAGTTTGCAAACTGCCGGTTCAGGATGTAACTAAAGCCATTCAGTTAATGAAGGATCCAGTAAGCAAATGATGGTTCCAAATATTTTGGGTTATTTGCTGGCTGGTATCCGGTTTGCAATCATTATTTTAACAATGGCCTTTTTAGTTGGACTGGGAGTCGTTTTAATGAAATTAAGATTGGCCAATCAGAATCTTGCGTTTTGGATTCGGATGAATTGGTGTAAAATGGCTCTATGGGTCATGGGAGTGCGTATACACAAAAGTGGTCATTTGAAGATAGAGGATGGTACCTTATATGTTGGAAATCATCGGTCATTTATAGATCCCTTAGTTGCATTTAGCTTTATTAAAAGAGCTTATGCTGTCAGTAAAAAGGAAGTATCTACTTACCCACTGATCCACACAGGTGCTGTTTTATCCGGCGTCATTTATGTAGATCGCCCAAATGCAGATAGCCGCCATTCTGCCAAATCACAAATTGAAGAAAATTTAAAACTGAACCGGAGTATTGTCATTTTTCCTGAAGGAACTACTTCTACTACAAACGAATCCAAGCCTTTCAGAAAAGGTTCCTTTGAAGCGGCAGCAGCTTGCGGACATCCGGTTGTGGTATTTGCTCTGGAAATGGGAAATCCGAAACGGGATTTTTGGTATGAAGAAGGATTATTGGGCCTTTATTTTAAATGTTTTTCTAAATGGCGAACAGACATCTATCTTCATTTCTTTGATCCGATTCGAGGGGATTCTGGGGAAGCACTTGCCCTTCAGGCACAACAATTGGTCAATGATAAATTGAAAGAATTTCAAAAGAATTGGTAAATCAGATGGTAATAAAACCATCCTAAATTTATTTAGTTTCTTCCCTAAAATCCAATGACACGGAGTTGACACAATGTCTTACGTTCTTAGGAGTAAATCGTTCACCTTTAAATACATGGCCTAAGTGACCCCCACAATGATTGCATAAAATCTCTACACGCCGTCCGTCTGCGTCGGGTTGATATTTAATTGCTCCGGCTATTTCGTCATCAAAACTAGGCCAGCCACAACCGGAATTAAATTTAGCTTCAGATCGATATAATGGAGCGTCGCATTGACGGCAGACATACGTTCCTGTTTCATAAAATTTATTGAATTTGCCTGAGTTAGGCATTTCAGTTCCTTTTTTTAAGATGACGCGTTGTTCCTCTGAATTCAGTTTATTGTATTCACTAGGTCCTTTCATTTTTTTTTAAGTTTGCTTTCAAAATGAGTTCTGAATTTTTTAAGCTTGGGTGCAATGACTATTTGGCAATAGGGTGCCGTTCCATTTAAATTATAATAATCCTGGTGATAATCTTCAGCTGGATAAAAATTAGAGAAAGCAGTTATTTCAGTTACAATAGGATCTTCCCAAATTTGAGTGGCAACGTCCGCTTTTGATTTTTCAGCAATTGTTTTTTGTTGATCTGAATGATAAAATATTGCAGAACGATATTGGGTCCCGGCATCCGCTCCCTGTCTGTTTAAAGTTGTAGGATCGTGGGTTGTCCAAAACACTTCAAGGATTTCATCAAAACTGATTTTACGGGGATCAAAATAAACTTGACAGGCTTCTGCATGGCCAGTGGTCCCTGTACAAACCTCCCGATAAGAAGGATTTTTTACAGCCCCCCCGGAATATCCGGATTCAACTTTAATGACACCATTGAGATCTTGAAAGATGGCTTCTACACACCAAAAACAACCTGCACCTAAAGTAGCAATTTCAAGACTGTCATTGGGTAGAGTGTTTTCTGGGCTGTCCTTAATAACTTGTTCCATAGGCTCCGGATTTGAAATTGTTTTTTGAGATGAGTTGCAACTTGCAATACTAAACAAAACAAGAATGATCAGTTTCATGTATTTTAATATGGATTGGAACTATAACAATCTACATTAAATTTAGTTCTGAACCAATCAACGCGCCAGCTCATTGACATGGAGCTATTGCCAATTCAAAATTTAATTATGGGTTTCAGGAGACAGCTTTGCGTCTGATTATTTTTATATGGTTAATAGCAGCTGGTTTAAGATTTAATTCGTAAACAGAACTCTGTTTCTGAAGATCTTGTTATTATTCAGGATTTCCAATATAAAGATACCTGTTCCGCAATCACTTTTATTTAATTCAATGGAAGAATGGATGTCAACTTTTTTGTTGAAGACAAGTTTTCCTGTCAAAGAATAGAGCCTCATTTCTAATTGGGATGCTTCCCAGTCAGATGGAATTACAATTTGAATTTTATCTGTTGATGGATTGGGATAGATATATATTTGGTTCACCGTTTTAGAATGATCTGTTTCACTTATGAGGGATACATTTTTAAAGAAATCCCAGAATAACTCGGCTTCAATAGGTGGATTTGCTAATTGTGTCAAATAATTGATCCCATTGAAGTATTCATGTTCTAAACCAAGGTAAATACTCCATCTGAAAAATGCAGGAGATTCGCCGGGTAGAGTTTTAGTAAACGTGTAATGAATCGCATATTCTGCAGAATCTTTTGAATGCTGATTGGTTAATCCCATGCTACCTAAATGATTTTTTAAGTTTGAAGCATTGTAATAAAGTGAGGAGTCATTAAATGGGCAGGGCCTACCTAAGCGGTCTAAGAAACCGTGGTCATGGGTCCCTCGAATGGCCCAGGTTGGAACTTTTGGATTCATCGGAAAAGAATCCCGGTCATCCAAATTGCCACTTCCACAACCCACCGCAGCAAATACACCGGGCATATCAATGCTCAACTTGGGGACCATGGTTCCGCCACTGGAAAATCCTGTTGCATAGACCTTTTTTAAATTGATGGGAATGAGGGTCGCTATCGTGTCAATCATTTTATAGAAAAAAGGGATGTCGCTACGCAGGGTATCTCCCGGACACAAGATGCCTGCCGTATTGCCTTGGCTCCATTTGGTAAATACGCCTTCGGTGGTGCAATAAATTAAAGCAGTAGGAAATACCACAATAAATTTTTCGCGTTCTGCAACTTCTTTCCATCCTGAAATATTATAAAACTGAGGTCCGGTTTGATTGGTACCATGTAACATAAAGACCAAGGGATATCCTCCCATTGGTGCATTCCCGGATGGTTTATAAACAACCAGCTCCCGCAATTCATTTGCGACCAGGATGGTGGCATCAATTCTTTGTTGAGAATAAGTTCTTGATATTAAACCAGAAAAGATGACAAAAAGTAAAGTGAAAAATATGGATCTAGTTGATTTGATTTGCATATGTAAGTTTGTTAAAATTATAATTTGGTACTTTGGATGGATATTGCAATTGAATAAAAAACGGAGTGTGCTTAATCAAAAATTATTTTTTTAGTCTGTGAAAATTTTGAACCATGCATTTGGATCCAAAAAATTCCTTTCCCTATATTCTCCTTTTTAAGTTTCAAGGGGGTCAATGATTCTTGTTGTCCGTTGCATAGCAATCGACCAAATAAGTCGTAAACCTTCCAACTGTATGAACCGAATTCTTCTGAAGTATTAATTTGCATTAGATCTATTGAAGGATTTGGAAAAATTTGAATGTCAGCTTCGCTCAATTTTTTATCATCTGTGTGGACAACCACGGATTTTTTAAAAAACTCCCAGAAAATTTTCGCAGCTTCTAGTGGATAATTCTTTCCATTCGGATAAACATGATACATACCATTGACAATGGTAAAGCGGTAAAGTTGACTTGTTTCACCTGGTATGTTTTGTGTAAAGTCGTAGGTCTTTGTTTTGGCTGTTTCCGTTTTCTTAAAATCCTGTGTGAGACCTTGACAACCCAACATTCTATTGATGTGGTTTTTAAGATAAAGAATTGCAGAGTCCTCTCCATACGGTATGCTGGTGAATGGATCTTTGATCAGTTTATCATCATTTGTGCCTTCCATC
Organism: uncultured Saprospiraceae bacterium; assembly: GCA_964389985.1. Taxonomy (GTDB): domain Bacteria; phylum Bacteroidota; class Bacteroidia; order Chitinophagales; family Saprospiraceae; genus Vicinibacter. The sequence continues at coordinate 892 of CAYMGR010000073.1, read as the reverse complement.
ATCCAAACTGGAATCCGCTTAAGAGGAGTCATGGAATCTCCTCTGGCCAAAAAAGCTCCGGAACCAGCCGCAGCAGCAAATACATCTCCAGCATCTATAGCTAATTTATGAATCATTTGACTGCCATTGGAAAATCCGGATGCGAAAACCATCGATTGGTTGACAGAAATTGAATCCGAAATGATTTGGACCAATTTTTTAAGGAAATTTACATCATTGACATAGTCCTGAGATGCACCGGAACAAGGATTATCCGTCACTCCTGCGCAAACCCATCGTCTGTTTCTTTCTTCCACCCCCGCATCTGTATAACACCATTCCAGTGCAGTTGGAAATACCGTTATAAAATTCTCAGTTTCTCCTAATTCTTTCCAACCCGAATTGTCATAGAATTCTTGTCCATTTTGGGCCGTGCCGTGCAACATGATTACCAAAGGATATCCCTCTAATGGTGCAGCTTGAGACGGAATGGAGATGATTGTTTCTCTAAGATGACCTTCCATCGGAAAGCGGACATCAATCCGTCTTTGTCCATTTAAAGAAAAACAAAATGCCACTAAAACAAGGGGTACAAGTATTTTCATAAGAACACTATCAGTTGTTAATTAGAATAATTGCTAAATTGAATTTTCTGACTTGCGATTTGAAGTCCGTAATTAATTTGTAAAATATACATACCGGGAATTCTACTTTCATTTGTTAATTGGAAATGATCCGTATTCTGCAACATACCGGAGTCAACTTGACGGCCAAAGACATCCATCAGTTTCCAAGTAGATTTAGATAGGATTTTGTTGAGCTGTATGTGCATGACTCCATCAGAAGGATTTGGATATGCACTGAAAGCAAAGGATGTATTGGATTTATTTGTATGGATTGTTCCAACACTTAC
>CAYMGR010000072.1:6319-10286 GCA_964389985.1 uncultured Saprospiraceae bacterium | reverse complement strand
AGAATATATCGAACGGATCTCATCTGTTTTTATTAATGATGGTCATGGAGTCCGGGGGAATTTAGCAGCAGTGATTAAAGCCATTTTGCTGGATCATGAAGCTAGAGATTGCGATTGGATGCTCGATGGAGATAATGGTCAATTACGTGAACCTATTGTTCGTTATGCCCATTTTACGTCCGCAATGGATATCGAACAATACTATGGTCGTTATTGGAATATTGGATATGAGTTTTTTACAAGTACCGGACAATTGCCTTTAGCAGCACCCACCGTGTTTAATTTTTATTCTCCATTTTACAGACCCAAAGGGGAATTGGATAAAGCCGAGTTGTACGGACCGGAATTTCAGATTCACAATTCACGAACCAGTATCGGATTTATCAATCAGGTTAATAACTGGGCCGTTTATGATTATGTAATGTATAGTTGGGAACGCGATGATCCATACACCATTTTAAATTTAAATGAATTAGAGGATTTGGCATCCGATCCGGAAGTATTAGTAAATCGTTTGGATCTTCTCTTTACGCATGGCAATTTAAGTGATCGGACCCGAGGCATTATCAAAGAGGCTATTGGTAAATTTATCACCGGGAGTTATCGGGAATCCCGAGTCCGAATGGCTGTCTATTTAATAATGATTTCTCCTGATTACGCCATCTTTAAATAAAACAAAATGAGTCAACATAAAATTTCAAGAAGAAAATTTGTAGGTCAGGTCAGTTGCGCTGCATTGGGCTACACCTCTATCATGAATTCACTGATCCATTTAAAAGGGATTAATGCATTAGCAGCATCATCTTCCATGATGGATCCGCAATATAAAGCATTAGTGTGTTTGATGCTGAGTGGTGGGAATGATTCATATAATATGTTAGTTCCAATGGGAAATAAAGAATATACGGATTATGTCAAATCACGATCAAATCTTGCTTTAGCAAAATCTGAATTACTTCCTATTTTAGTTAGCAATACTCCTGGCAGAACATTTGGCTTGCATCCTTCCATGAAGGAATCTCAAAAACTTCATGAAGCCGGAAAATTGGCCTTTGTTTCCAATGTGGGTACTTTACTCGAACCCACAACAAAAGATGGCGTTTACAATAGCACGTCTAAACTTCCGTTAGGCTTGTTATCTCATTCAGATCAATCCATTCAATGGCAATCCTCCCTTGCAGATAAAAGATCTACTTCCGGATGGGGTGGACGCATGGCTGATTTGATTCGGGATATGAATTCTGCAACAGAAATCAGCATGAATATTTCATTGGCAGGAACGAATTTATATCAATCCGGTAATGAAACGATTGAATTTGCAATCGATCCACGATATGGTAGTGCCGGAATTAGCGGATACCGACCAGATAATATGTATGATCAATTTAACAATGTTCGAACCGCTGCTATTGATACATTATTGGACTTCGAGTATAAAGATATTTTCCAAAAAACATATATCGATGTAATTAGAAGCTCACGGGATGGCCATCTTAAATTTACAGGTGCCCTTGAAAAAGCACCCACTCTTAAAACCCAATTTTCTGATAATGACATTTCGCAGGCTTTTAATATGATTGCCCGAACCATTTCAGTACATGAAGATTTGGGATTTAAACGTCAAATCTTTTTTGTCAATTTTTATGGTTGGGATCATCATGATGAAGTCTTAAACAATCAAAATGAGATGTTGGGAATTTTAGATGGTGCCTTAGGACAATTTAATGCTGCGATGGAAGAACTTAATCTTTCTAATCAGGTAACGACGTTTACTGCATCTGAATTTGGACGCTCCTTAATTTCTAATGGAAATGGAACAGATCATGCATGGGGTGGAAATGCTTTAGTGATGGGTGGAGCTGTCAATGGCAAAAAAATGTATGGTAAATATCCCCTTTTAGCTCCGACCAGTGATTTGAATATTTATGATGGAATTATAATTCCAACAACTTCTGTCGATCAGTATTTTGCAGAACTGGCATTATGGATGGGAGTACAAGCTTCTGATTTATCTTATGTATTACCTAATATTGGACATTTTTATGATCCAAATTCTGGTAAAAATCCTATTGGTTTCTTAAAAATTTAAAATGCAGATGATGAAATATATAATTGGTTTTGCACTTCTCATTCAAACGGTACTACTAAATGCACAGTGTTTTCCTGATCGGCATTCCACCAATTGGTTTGATTCCTGGATATCATGCCAGGAAAAAGAAAATCCCAACCCATTGAATAAACCGGGACATTGGATTTTGTATGATTTAAAAAAGCAATACGAAATAGACAAGATAAAGTTCTGGAATGTCAATGATCCAGATCGTTTAAATTGGGGCATGAAAGATCTACTGATTGATTATTCAATTGATAGTATCCAATGGCAATCAGCAGGTAGCTTTAGCTTAACTCAAGGTACCGGAAATAATCGCTATGAAGGGATGGATTGGTTGGATGTTGTAATCCCAAAAGCTCAATATATTTTAGTCAGCGGCCTCAGCAATTACGGGGGCCTCTGTTCCGGTTTTGCTGAAATTCGTTTTTCTGCTGAAGAAATAAAAGTGGTCACTGACAATCATGAAGTCAATGAACCCGAAGTCTCTGATTTAGAAATTCAGGTTGAACCCAATCCGTTTACCGATGCGTGCCGCTTGGCTTTCCATTCGCAATCGGATGAACCGGTTGAAATTCAAATTTCTGATTGGTTTGGACGCAGCATTCATACAGACAGAATCCAACTTAACAAAGGATATCAAAGTATTCGATTAAATACCCATCGGTGGGTGGCAGGTTCCTACTTACTAATTAGTAAACAAGGAAACAATACAATTAGGAAGCAACTTATTAAAATGTAGGGCGCATCTTGGTTGCAATCATTTTTTACCATGTATATTGAGCTCCACAAATTCAATCATTCATGGAGATAAATGGTTCTGAGCATTCTCCCCCACCCTTTCATTGGGATTCGTGGTATGGTCAAATTGGGGGTCGTAAAATTCAAATCGCCGAAGTTGATGCCATCCTTAAACAGATCTATGAAGAACAATATCTTCAATTTGATGGTCCGGTTCATTCTATTCAAACAAGTTTTAAATCGCCGGAAGAAGCAGCTGCAACTATTAAAGAAAGAGCCCAAAGTTTTGGAGCGGATATCGTAGGTATTTGTAAAATTGAAGCTCAGGACATCTATAAGGGCAAACAAGTAAATCATACGCATGCCATTGCCGTTGGACAAAGAATGTTATGGCGAAAATTTCAAGTGGTTCCTTCCCAGGAAAGTGCCATAGAATGTTTAAGAGTTTATCATAGTCTGGGAGAGACCGTTATACAATTAGCTGCGTATATAAGAAGTCTAGGTTATTCATGCAAAGTTGAACATCCAATCGGAGATAGTGATTTATTGCATATTCCAATAGGATTAAAAGCGGGTTTTGGAGAATTAGGCCGCCATGGCTCCATCATACACCCTAAATTAGGTCCCTTATTTCGAATGGGTAGTGTCATTTGTTCCATAGAGATGGCTTGTGATCAACCCTTAGATGTTGGCATTGGTAAATTCTGTGATATTTGTAAAGCTTGTCGAATTTATTGTCCAGCTAAGGCTATCCCGGATCAACGGTCTCCTGAAGCTGGAAAAGACCACATCGGTTTAGACCGTTATATTGTTGATACCGGAAAATGTTTTCCATATTTTGCAAATCATTATTATTGCTCTGCTTGTTTACCTGTTTGTGTTTATAATCACAAAGAGTGGGCACGTGACTTTGAAGGCTATCAAACAAAATTATTTCCCGAAGTTATTTTTGAAAACGTTCCGGCTCCACAAGATGGCGTACCAAAAGAATTAAGACACGAATACAATAAACTGGATCGTTGAAATTATTAAGAAAAAAAAATCCCGGAATCCAATAAGAAAACCGGGACTTTATATTTTTAGTTGAGCTTATTATTATCTCCAGGCACTTAATAT
>CAYMGR010000072.1:0-6219 GCA_964389985.1 uncultured Saprospiraceae bacterium | reverse complement strand
TATAAAGATAAGAGTTAGTTTTCATTTGCAGGTCTGGGAAATTTCTGCCAGACATCATCCCCTGCCCGATCAATTGGCAAGTCAGCTAATTTATCATAGCGGCGCAGATCAATCCAACGATGTCCTTCCCCATACAGAGAATATCTGCGTTGTTTTAATAATTCACGGATCAGGCCCTCTTTATCAGAGGCCCCACTATAATTTCCAAGCCCGGCAGCATTTCGAATAATATTGAGTGTTCGCACTGCTTCAACCGTTTGACCCTTTTGGATATATACTTCTGCTTCTAAAAGGATTAGTTCTTCATTCCGGATGATTGGAATAGGATCTACATTAGTAGTATATAATGCAAAATCATAATCGCTTGAAAGTCCATTAGAAGTTGCAGTCGCATTTCTTTTTTTGGCTTTTGCAGTTCTTGAATCATTAGCCTCAGCATCTGTAATAAAAGAAGGATGCGCTAAGCGAACTTCACCACTAACATTTAACGGATAGAAAACCTCATTTAAAATATCGCCGCCAGATTTTGAAAATATATAATAGACACCAGACTTTAGGTCGCCATTTTCATTTAAGAAACTTTCGGCTAAGGAAGAATTAACGGCATCCCAATTTTCGCGATAGGCATTGATTCGAGCTGCAAGTCCTCTGTTAAATTTAAGAAAAGTTGGAGGTGCATCAAAACCAGCATACCCTTTACCCAATTTCAAAGCAAAACTGGATCCTCCTGCTTTTAAATCTGCAGCACCACTATCCAATAAGGAAACGATAGCATCTAATGAACCTGCTTTGTCAAGAAATGCACCCAGATTATTTGGATCTTCAACCTGGACCCGAATGCCATTATCGTATTGCTGGTTAAACACCATCAGCAATTCGTGAGCTTTAATTGTTTTTGCCAATCCGTTTAGTGCTTTTCGTTGTTCATCAGATAAAGCAGCTTTCGTGTTTTTAACTGCAGTAATCAGGATATTACAATTTTTGATGACCCGATATCTGGCGTTGTATGGATTTTGAGTATAAAAAGCACCCGCATCCAAGATTCCTGTTGAGGCTCCCATCAATTCTCCTGTATATCGAGGGTCTGATCCAGAAAAACGATAGACTTCTCTTCCAATTACACTCACCCCATCAAAATAAATACCGTATTCATTTCGCATAGCAGCCTGAATTCCATCTAATAAATTCTGAAGTTCACTAATTGTGGCATTGGTTTCAATGGAGCCAACGCTTGGGTTATTTGGATCCTGGATATCATCCAAGTCGCAACTTGAAATAAACAGGAGCATGCTGAATAATGCGATCCAACTATTTATATATAATTTTTTGATCATTGTTTTCATGACGTTTCAATTTAAGAATTAGAATGTTGCACCAATTGTAAACACAACACTTTTAGAAGAAGGAAATGGTGTGACCTCAATTGCATTTGAAATAGCACGAATACCAAAGTTGGAAACTTCGGGATCATAACTATTGTAGTCAAAAATATTAATCAGATTTCTACCTGAAATTCCAATTTTAACCTGAGCCTTATCATTAAATACTGATTTTGGTAATTTATAGGTCAATCCAATTTCTCTGAGTCGAATATAACTTGCATCCTCAATAAATACATGTGCACTCGAACCCAATTGGCTGACACGATAGTCTCCATTATTTAATTTATTTGAAGGATCAAGAGTTTTTTCATCATAATCTGCGCTGGTTCCTGATAAATCAGAAAGCAAGGTGGTCAAATTAATATTCTCACCTCCTTTTTTCCAATGGAATAAGAAGGATAAATCAAAATTTCCAAAGCTTAAATTATTGGACCAGGATAAATTAAAATCAGGCTCGGCATCCCCCCACACTCTCAAGCCATCTGTATCTAATGTATCTGAAGTCGTACCAACTATTTGAGTCGGACTTTTACCTTCTTCAATTTTAAAGACCCCAAGGATAGGTGCAAAACCACCTTCATTAAATGAAGGAACTTTCAAGTTTTCAATCGTTGCGGTATTTTTCCAAAATCCAAATCGCGTATTCCAGCTAAAATTCCTTTTTTGAAAAACATTGGCAGAAAGACCTATTTCAATTCCATGATTTTTTAACTCCGCTGCATTTAACCAACGGTTAGTAAATCCTGTTGAACCCGGTACCTGAACTTGTAAAACCAAGTCATCTATATTTTTTATGTAATAGGTAAAGTCTAATAAAATTTTATTCTTCATTAAACCCAAATCCAATCCTGTTTCAATTTCAGTTTGTTTTTCTGGACCGAGCTCACTATATCCTAAGGTGCGTCCAATAATCGACCCGGTTGAACCATCTACTACAATAGAATTCAGAGGTGTATAAATAGAACCGAAGCGAGCAAAATTTCCGGATTGACCATAAGCCAGTCGTAATTTAAGATCACTAAGATGATCGTTTGCAAAATTTCCGATTTTAGTAAGATTGGCCGCCAAGGATGCTTTTGGATAGTAATACAATTTATTAGCATCCCCATTATTTGAAGATTTATCCGCTCGCAATCCAAGTGTAAAAATTAATTTATCATCCCAATTGACTTCTTCCTGTGCAAAAAAGCCCCGATCCTTTTGGATCACTTTATTTTGCAATACAGATACGGATCCGGCTTGATTTAAATTAGATTGAGAACCAATCAAAAAGGTTGATTTGTTTAAAACAGAATTTTGGTCAAAATTTTCTGCTGTAATACCTATTTGCGTTCTTAGACCTACTGTACCAGGTTGCCATTGGTGCACCAAAAAGGAACTGATATTTTTATTAGTGTTTAATGTTGTTCCTAAGATGGAAGCACCATTTGTTCCATTTCCATCTTTTTCCCATTGCAGTGTACTAGGTGCGAGAACCGTAGTTAACAGTGTATAATAATCAATACCTCCCCGTGTAACTAATTTTAGCGATGATTTTACACATTGGTAAAGAGAAACACTTAATGAAGCACCTGTAATAAATCGATTTACATTTTCATTATTAGTCATCAATGCTCCGGTCTGTAAAAAATTTGACGGCGCATAAGGATTGTTGGGATAATTTCCAAGATTGTCCGGATGCAGTTCAGCCCAGGCCGGTGTACTTACTAATGATACGCCCATGGTTGCTGAAGAATTATCATTATTGAAGAAGCCACGATTTGCTTCACTTTTCATATAATTTGAACTCAAGGAGAGGTCGATTCGTTTTGAAATTTTCCGATCCAGATTGAGCCTAAAGTTTAATCTTTCATATCCTGTATTTTCTACAATGCCATCTTCATTTTTATAAGTCATTCCCGCGAAATATTTCGTTTTATCGTCGCCTCCGCTAATATTTAATCTGGTATTAGACAGGAGTCCTTTATTACCGTATAATTCGTCTTCATAATCATAGAGTTTACCAGCTTGTTCCGCCGCGGTAAATGCATTTAGGCCATTAACTCCAAAATGGGTTCTGGCTTTTGCGGTATCCCAAGTACGGACGCCCAATAATTTAATCGCACTATTAAATCCAAAGCTTTGAGAAACATCAATTCTGGTCTTTCCTGCCTGGCCGCGTTTCGTAGTTATAATTACAACGCCCGCACCTGCCCTTGAACCATATATGGCAGCCGCAGATGCTCCTTTTAAAATTTCAATCCGGTCAATGTCCTCAGGATCAAGATCTGCAATTCTATTGGATGGGTTATCTTGATCACCGGCTGGTCTTCCGTCCCGATAGGCTAGTGACAATGAGTTTAATCCAGATGAAACAGATGAATTATCGACATAAACCCCATCTATTATAAAAAGAGGTTGAGAGTTTCCGGTTAAGGTAGTTACCCCTCTTAATTTTATAGCGATACCACCTCCCGGAGCACCTGAATTTGAAACGATATTGGCACCGGTAAATTTACCATAAAGTGCCCCATCCATGGTTTGCTGGACGGTTGTGCCTGTAAGATCTTTACTTTCAATAGAAGCAACTGCATTGGCGGCATTGCTTCGTTTAATGGAAGTCGCCAAACCTGAAACGATCACTTCATCCATGACCGTAGCTTTACTGCTTAAACTGATTTCCTGCATGCCATCAGATGCACTTACCGCCTTTTCTATTTCGGAATAACCCAAATAGGAAATCACCAAAATCGCTGCAGAACCAGGTATATCCAGGCTATATTTCCCATCAAGATCCGTATAGGTCCCTATGGTTGTGCCTTTTACCTGAATCGCGACTCCTGTCAAGGCTTTACCGTTTTCATCCGTCACCAAGCCAGAAGAAGTAAACTGAGCTTGAAGATTAATAGATACTAAAAGACCCAAAAAGAACAAGAGTCTTTTAATCTTAAAACTAGGTTTCATAATTGTAAATTTTAGATTAGAAATTTGGAGCAATGTAGTCCAAATAATCTAAAAACGTGCCAGAATTCAACAATTAAAATCTAGCTTAGCCAATAATGCCAAATTTAATTTGGCTACTTAGCTACATCAAGGCAAATAAACGAAATAAATAATTGGTATTTATCTGGCTTAGACAGTAACCTCCTGTCCTATAGAAATGGGTAAAATCCAATTATGAGTATCCACGATTCTTCCTTTACGGATGCCATTAATTTCATTTTTTAATTCTGTAGAAAGGCTCCAGTGGGATGCATCAAAAAGCAAGTCATTATTTTTATATCCAATGCGATTTACATTAGCGATAACTGCAGCTGTACCCGCTCCAAACACTTCCACTAATTCATTCTTTCTATATGCAGCATCTATTTCTTCCATACTGACTGGTCTTTCCTCGACACTATAGCCTTTATCTTTTAATAAAGTGATAATACTGTCCCGAGTGATTCCCTGAAGGATGGTACCACTCAAATTGGGTGTGAGCACTCTATCTTTTAGGACAAAGAAAATATTCATGGTTCCAACCTCTTGGACATATTTGAATTCATGAGCGTCCATCCACATGACCTGATCATATCCTTTGTCTTTAGCTAATTTAGTTGGATATAAAGCTGCTCCATAATTACCTGCAGCTTTAGCTTCACCTACTCCACCATCAACCGCTCTGACATAATGTTCTTCAACCAATAAGGAAACCGGTTTATTATAATAAGGACCTGAAGGTAAATTCATGATCATCAATTTGAACGTGTCTGACGAACGAACTCCAACAAATTCATCCGTTGCCATCATGACGGGACGGATATATAAGGCACAATCTTCTCCTTTAGGGATCCAATTTTTATCCAAATAAATCAATTGGCTTAATGCTTCTACAAATAGATCAGTTGGAAATTTCGGCATGCACATTCTGTGAGCGGAGACATTCAATCGATCGGCATGGTCATAAGGACGGAATAATAAAGGGGTCCCGTCATCTGTTATGGAAGCTTTCATCCCTTCAAAAATCGCCTGACCATAATGCCATGCCATTGTTGCCGGATGGAAAGGGATTCTTTCTAATGGTCGTATTTCAAAATTTTTCCATTGCTGTCCATCAAAATCCGCAATAAACATATGATCTGCAAACACCTTCCCAAAAGGAATGTTGTTAAAGTCTACTTCAGAAATTCTTGACTGATGTGTACGCGTGATTTTGATTTTGTGGTCCATATGGTTCGTTTTGACAAAAATAATGAAATCTGGCTTGTTTTTCTAATTTTTACTCCCTTAATTTACAACAGTTAACAGAAACTTTGATTTTGAAAAAACATAGCGATCCATCTTTTTTCTACGAGATTCCAGAACCTTCGAGCGATTGGAATAACAGGTTTCCAAAATGCAATTACTTATTTATATTATCTGAAATTGAATATGCGAATCCTAATCACCTAAATACACTCAACAAAATTATTCAGGCATTAAAATTCTCGCCCGGACAAACGACTCATGTTGATTATTTGAGTCCGACACAAAGTATATCCTTTAAACAATTTTCAATAATTGAACCAGGCGGAATCATTAGTTTTGGAATTGAAGCACAGCAATTAGGACTCCAAGGATTTGAACAAAAACATCATGTTTATACCTTTGATTCAAAGAAACTATTATTTAATGAACTCCTTCAATTTTATGAACATGAAACGAGCAAAAGAGTTTTGTGGAATGCACTTCAACTAATAGTAGATAGGGAATAGGGGATAGGTGTTAGGTGTTAGGTGATAGGTGTTTGGTGTTAGGTGTTAGGTGTTAGGTGTTAGGTGTTAGATGATAGGTGATAGGTGATAGATGAGAAGTGACTTCTGATTATTGACTACTG
>CAYMGR010000071.1:0-10510 GCA_964389985.1 uncultured Saprospiraceae bacterium | reverse complement strand
TGTCAGGAAACGATGAAATGGAATTTTCCACATTTTGTATATAAGGATGAGATCTTATGCAGTATGGCTTCCTTTAAACAACATTGTGCTTTCGGTTTCTGGAAAGAAAAGCTCATGCTAAAATCTCAAAATTTATTGACCGACAAAGGAAAAACAGCCATGGGCGATTTTGGAAAAATCACGAAACGGAGTGATCTTCCTTCCAAAAGAATTCTGACATCTTGTATTCGAGAGGCGATGGAGCTCAATGAACAAGGAATTAAAGTAGCCAGGCCGGTTCAAAAAATTCCGGATGCGGCTATTGTAATTCCGGAATTATTTCAAAAAGCACTCAATCAACATCCAAAGGCCAAAAAAATTTTTAACGCATTTTCCAATTCTCATAAACGGGAATATATTAACTATATCCTGGAAGCGAAACGGGAAGATACCCGAATCCGTCGAATTCAAAAAAGTATCGACTCACTAGAAAAAAGCGAATTCTCACAACAGTAAATACAAAATATAATTAGATTGCCTTAAATTGTATTTTCTTTAAAAGACCTCTATTTCTTTAGATTCATTTCTGGATTCATTTTTTACTAAGCACAAGCCATTTTATTCTGATATTTGCAAAGAATGGTAGCTTTCATTTTACAAAGAATTTTAAATGGATTATTCAGCCTGGGAATTGTTCTCCTGATCTCCTGTTGGATGATCCGGTTGATTCCTGGATCCTATGAGGAAATAATGAAAGCGGAACAAGGCTCGGAAGAGCAGTCAGGTTCTACAGGCAAATTAATCCATTCTGTTTTTTATTTTAGCATATTACCAGAAAAAGAGGCCCACTCAAGCAGATTCTATTTATTTCCAGACTTTCATTGGAATGGAACTGGGAATGAGTTTCATCAAACTTTAGTCAATTACCTTTCCGGCCACTTTGGAAAATCAGTAACGGATCAACAGGAAGTTTCCAGTAAAATGCTTCAGGCGCTGCCCTGGTCAATCTGTTTACAACTCCCTGCAGTTTTATTGACCTTATTGCTAAGCATATGGCTTGCAAGAAAATCTTTTTTGCATCCTACTTCCTTTGGAATTCAAATCTTGCGTAAAAGTTTGATCTGGTTACATTCCATTCCGGTCTTTTGGTTAGCCAGTTTGCTATTATTGTTCCTGGCAAATCCGGATATGCTTCAACTATTTCCAACTGGAATGCAAAATTTGGATCAGTTTAATCCTTGGACTGTATGGATTTTTCAAACTCAGTTTATGATCCTTCCCTTGTTGTGTTTTGTAATTCCTTCCTTAGCTTATTTATGTCAACTCCTCAGTAATGGTTTAGAAGAATCCGCTCAGAAATTCTATTGGCTGCGAGCACTTAGTACCGGAATGACTTTAAAACAGACTTTAATCATGGAATCCACACCTATTCTTGCAATTCCAATCATAGCATGGATTGGTGGAATTTTTCCGGCATTGATATCGGGATCTATCATCATCGAACAAATTTTTAGTATTCCGGGATTGGGCCGTTTGATGTATCATAGCATCAGCGTACGAGATTGGCCCATGGTTCAGTTTCTATTAATGATTGGTTCCGCTTGCACGGTATTCGGTTTATTGGTTTCGGATATTTTGTACCGCTTTTATTTTCCACAACTGAACACCAAAGCATGAGTTGGAAACAGCGCTATAAAACGATATGGAAACACCATTCAGGCTTGTTTTTTTCAGTGCATGTATTTTTATTTCTTTTCGTGGCTTCTGATTTTCTGGTTGGCTCCAAACCTTTAGTCTGCCAATATAAACAAGAGTATTATTCCATGCTATGGAATGGGAAGTCTGTCCGACAAGGACCTCTCTTTGCTGATTTAAATTCAATCGCACAGGGTAATTACAGAAATTTGGAATATGATTTTGCGATTTGGCCACTAATCTATAGAGACGAAAAAGAGCTCGATCCGGAATCAGCCTGGTTCAGCCCGGGTTCTAAAATGAAGGATGGACGAATCTTTTTTTTAGGCTCCTATGATTTGGGAAGGGATTTATTTTCAGCTTGCATCATAGGTTTTATTCAAAGTGTTAAACTGGCATTATTGACTCTCCTGATTTCATTATTTCCTGCAATTTTGATTGGTTCGCTGGCAGTTTTCCATAGTAGGCGCTATAGACAGATTTCCATTTTATCTGCGGCGCTCTTCAGCTGTGCATTATTTTTGCTTCTTTACGTAAGTGCTCTTTGTTTTGAATGGAAAGAACTTCCTGAAAGTTTATTTCCTGTTGTTGGACTATTCGTTTTAATGGTCCTAGTGGCTTATTTTGCTAGAAACATGGGGACTCAAATGAAATTAAATTTTGATACCTGGAGTTTGCGTTATCTGGAAATTATGAAATCAATTCCCGTGATTCTAATATTATTAATTCTGCTACAGATTATTCCCCATCCTAATCGAATTCAGTTTGCCTTCTTGTTGTCATTCATTTTTATACCGCATCTGGTCAAATATGCACGAGCGTTTACCTTAAAAACAGCAGATGAAGATTATATCACGGCTACAATTGCTTTAGGTCAATCGGGGATGATGATTTTTATAAAACATATTTTACCGGGTCTCATGCGGGACCTCATACCGGTGATTGCATTCGGTATCGCAAACCTGATTTTACTCGAAGCCAGTCTGAGTTTTATTGGCTTTGGATTTGAATTAGACCAGATCAGCTTAGGTGGATTATTATTTAGTGCCCGGGCGAATCCTTCGGCTTGGTGGGTTGTCGTATTTCCGGGTTTCCTGATTTTTTGGTTGGTGCTTTTATTTAATCGATTGGGACAATTGTTTGCGCAGAAAAATGTTTTAGAATAGCAGGTTTAGTCAGTGGCCAGATATCGATTTAATACTTATTTTTTACCTGCCTAAAGATTCGTATAAATAAAAGGAAGGGATCGAAAGGACTAATCCTCTATCAGTACCTTCGTTAAAGCGACCAATACAGCTAACATGATAAGTCGTCCTGGATCCGTTATTTTTATTTCATTTTCGTCATCCGGTGCAATCGACAAATCAATAAAATCCATCACATCTTCTTCCGGAACCTGTGCAAAAAATGCCTGGATGGCAGTATTATAATCGTTGTTTTCGTTGAGGATTTTCCAACTAAATTCTTCGGCTTTATTAATTTGCTGTTCTGTAAAAATGGGAAGCTCCTTGTGCTTTTGAAAGGTTCCAAAAATGCCGAGAAATAGAAACAATAAATAATCCATTTCTTCTTCAGTGAATAATTCAGCATGTGTTCCTATGAGGATATCCAAAAGTAGACTTTGTTTTTCCTGAACATAATCCAGAAGCTTGTCTAATTCTTTTTCGTTTTTTTCGAAGTGGATAATCGTCTCATCCAATTGATGTGCTAAAATCATATTTCATTATTTAATGTCTTTCCAGGCCCAAAGATACATACATGCAAACGAACGGTAGGGTTTCCATTTTTCTGCAATAGAATGCATTTTCTTTTGAAGATCTTTGCCCTCTTGATTTAATTTATAAAGTTTTTTCATTGCAAGCTGAATCCCATAGTCCCCTGCAGAAAATACATCAGGCCGACTTAATCCAAACATTAAAACCATTTCGGTGGTCCATTGACCTACGCCTTTGATTGGAATAAGCAGCTTAATGATTTCTTCATCCGTTAATGTGTCCCATTGGGTTTTATTGAGTTTGTGCTCTTCAAAATAAGCTGCAATATTTTTTATATAGGATAATTTCTGGTAAGATAGTCCAATAGCTCGGAGTTTTTCATCCTCCGTTTTCAGAATGAGTTTATTACTGGGAAATTTATTTTTATACAAACCTAAAAAGCGTTCTTGAATCACTTTAGCCACTTTCACGGATAGTTGTTGACTGATGATGGAACCAACCAAATACTCCCTCAAATCAGATTTCGTTCCTGTTTGATGGAGTTGATCAACGGGAATGGTATCCAGTAATTTTTTTAATTTTTTATCTTGTTGCAGCACCAAAAGATGATTCATTCCGCATGATTTGAATGGTGAAATTAAACATTAATTTGGATCCTGATGGGTGATTCGAGTATTCCGGATTCGATTGTGGTTTTTAAACTTTTTAAGTCAATTTTTGTTTAGGATTGCAAATTTATCATATGAGTTTTACGGACAAAATAAATAACGACCTGAAGGAGGCCATGAAAGCTCAGGATCAAAAATCCCTTCGAGCCATACGCGCCATCAAAGCAGCCATCTTATTGGCCAATACAGATGGTTCGGGAAAACCGGTTGATGATGATAAAGCTATACAGATTTTACAGAAACTGGTTAAGCAAAGACGTGAATCTCTGGATATCTATGAAAAGCAAGGACGTGAGGATTTGGCTGTGGTAGAACGGGAAGAAATAGCAGTTATTGAACGGTATTTGCCGGCTCAGATAAGTGAAGAAGAACTTCGCTCAATTCTAAAGTCAATTATTGAGGAAACCGGAGCAAAAGATGCAAAAGATATGGGAAAAGTGATGGGAGCAGCATCTAAGAAATTAGCCGGCGCTGCGGATGGCAAAGCCATTTCCGCCATGGTAAAAGAATTATTAGCTTAAGGTCATGCATCCGGTTCGATGTGGATGAATACATCGGAAATCTGAGGCAACTCAGCCAATAAATGTGCCTTTAATAAATGCGAAATTTCATGTCCCTGCCTGACTGGAATGGATCCATCCACGATCAGATGAAGATCAATAAAATACGTCATACCTGATTTGCGGACAAAGCATTTTTCTGTTCCTTTCACACCCTTTACCTGCATGGATAATATTCTAATTTCTTCAATAAGATCATCATATACATGCTCATCCATAATTTCACCCAAGGCAGGTCTGAAAATCAAATATGCATTGTACAAGATAAAAGCTGATGCCATTAAGGCTGCCCAATCATCAGCTGCTTCATATCCTTTCCCCAAAACTAACGCAATACTAATCCCAACAAAAGCAGCAGCGGAAGTAATGGCATCACTCCGATGATGCCAGGCATCTGCAGCAAGTGAACTGCTTTTAATGTCTTTATTTTTTGATCGAATTCTGCGGTAAATAATTTCTTTTGCAAGGATAATAGCTGCTAAAAAATAGAGGGTGTAGGCCTCGGGTAATTCGTGTGGCGTTTGAATATTACGAATCGAAGTAACAGCAATAATAACGGCTGAACTGACCAGGAAAGCGACCACAATAAAGGTAATAAGGGGTTCAAGTTTTCCGTGACCGTAGGGGTGATTTTTATCAGGTGGCCGATGAGCATATTGAATTCCAAATAAGACGAGTATGGAAGAAAAAATATCTGTAGTGGATTCAATAGCATCTGCAATGAGTGCATAGGAATTTCCAAAAAAACCAACCAGCCATTTAAGGATCGCTAAAACCAGGTTGGATAAAATACTCAGCCAACTGATTTGAATAGCCGCTGTTTTTTTTGAATTCATGCCAATGCCATTATGACCCAAAGATCAATTCAAATTCTAAAGAGTTGGCAAAAATTTTATTTCTGCTGAATCACAGGGGCATCCTTTTGGAGGATTTGCTCCATCTTTTCTTTTTCTGAATGATGATTCGCCGAGCCGTAAATTTCACCTAAAATAGGTGCAAGGACTAAACCTACGAGACAGGTCAATTTGATCAGAATATTCATAGACGGTCCTGAAGTATCTTTAAATGGATCGCCAACGGTATCTCCGATCACAGCAGCCTTATGCGGATCGGAACCTTTATGATATACTACGCCATCGATAGTGACGCCTGATTCAAATGATTTTTTAGCATTGTCCCAGGATCCACCGGCGTTGTTTTGAAAAATAGCCCAAACCACGCCGCTTACACAGACGCCAGCCATATAAGCCCCTAAAGCTTCAGGTCCCATTGTAAAGCCTATGATGATCGGACTGATTAAAGTGATTGCACCCGGCAGTATCATTTGTTGCAAGGCTGCTTTGGTAGAAATTTCAACGCAACGACCGTAATCTGGTTTTCCGGTTCCTTCCATGATACCTGGAATTTCTCGAAACTGGCGGCGGACTTCATTGACCATATCCATAGCTGCGGTTCCAACGGAGCTCATTGCCAATGCTGAAAAAACGACTGGAATCATTCCTCCGACAAATAGGGCAGCCAACACGTCGGCTTTAAAAATATTGATGCCATCTATGCCTGTAAACGTAACATAGGCAGCAAATAAACCTAATGCGGTCAAAGCTGCAGAAGCAATGGCAAAACCCTTGCCTATGGCTGCAGTTGTATTTCCAACGGAATCCAGAATATCTGTTTTTTGTCTAACTTCTTTTGGCAATTCTGACATTTCTGCAATCCCACCGGCATTGTCTGCTATAGGCCCAAATGCATCAATAGCTAATTGCATAGCTGTGGTGGCCATCATCGCTGAGGCTGCTATAGAAACTCCATAAAACCCGGCTAATGTATAGGAAATCCAAATCGCAGCGGCAAAAATTAATACCGGTCCGGCAGTACTCAACATCCCATTACTTAGTCCACCAATAATATTGGTAGCAGCACCGGTTCCGGATTTATTTACAATTGCATTAACCGGACCTTTACCTAATGCTGTATAGTATTCCGTTAAATAGGAAATGGAAGCACCAACAAATAAACCGATCAAAACCACATAAAATACACTGTTCGAACTCACTTCATGAATCCCTGAACCAAAAAATACCATTTGCATTTTAGCTGGAAGAAGAGCCTGGATACAGAAATAAGAGGCGATCCCGGTCAAAGCTAAGGAAACCCAGTTGCCCATGTTTAAAGCATTTTGGACATCCTGAGAACCCGCCTGGTCTCCTTTAATCTTTACAAAAAAGCTACCGAATATGGAAAAAATTAATCCGATACAAGCTAAAAAGAGAGGAAGTAAAATGGGACCTAAGCCTTTGAAAGCATCGATCGAACTTATATCCCCACCCATATCGCGGATCACATAATTACCGAGAACCATTGCAGCCAAAACCGTTGCGACATAAGAACCAAATAAATCAGCTCCCATACCGGCTACATCCCCCACATTATCGCCAACATTATCAGCTATGGTAGCCGGATTACGTGGATCATCTTCCGGAATTCCTTTTTCAACTTTACCAACTAAGTCGGCCCCGACATCCGCAGCTTTGGTATAAATACCGCCACCAACACGGGCAAAAAGCGCAATAGACTCCGCACCTAATGAAAAACCAGCCAGAATTTCAAGAATAATCGTCATGGAATGCACCGGATCATAAGCGATTCCTTTTACGGTTGATCCACCCCATACGCCACCCATAAAGGAATAAAAGAAATAAGCAAATAACAGACTTAATCCTAATACAGCTAAGCTGGCAACTCCAAGTCCCATAACGGTTCCACCCCGGAAAGAAACATGCAAGGCGCTAACTAAGGAAGTTCTGGCAGCTTGAGTGGTGCGGACATTGGCCTTAGTGGCAACTCGCATACCAATAAAACCTGCAATAATTGAAAACAAAGCTCCCAATATAAATGCAATGACAATCATCCAATGGGTGGTGTCTACTTTAAAACTTAGAAATCCCAATAAACAAGCAGCAACTGCAACATAAATTGCCAAAACCCGGTATTCTGCTTTTAGAAAAGCCATAGCACCTTCAGCAATATGTGAGGCGATCCCTTGCATTTTGGCATCCCCGGCATCTTGTTTTGAAACCCAATTATATAAATAGGCCATATAAATCAGACCAATAACCCCGAAAGCGGGTAAGAAATAAACTAAATTTTCCATTTTATTTGATGTTTTTAAAAAAACGGCTCAAAAGTACAGCGAGAAAATGATTCATTTATGAATTTAGAGCTTTTGAATGGGTTTATTCCCTGCTATCAATTTAATTATAAAATAATTATTTAATATTATATAAAAATAAGAAATATAGTATTGCAAATATATAGATTTGAAATTTATAATATTAGTATTACGGTTATTCTCGCTTTAAAATTTCATAATATTTCCTGAGGGTATGGGATTAGATTGAGGCTTATGGAATAATTGATCATACCGCTCCACTTTCAAATCATCAAAATAGGCTGCTTGATTTTCCGGATTAAAAGCATAAATTTTTAATTCCTGGCCTTCCAGCTTCTTGCTGATTTCAAATTGCATTTGCAATTGTTCCCAACCACTTGAATCCGCATCCACGATTTGGAAATCACCGGAATAAAATTCATTGGGTCCGCTGGAAGCAATCACAGCAGCTTTTTGATTTCCATCCGATTTGCGCCAGATGCTGATGACATAAAGTTCCCCAACAATTAATTTTGGAATGTTGAGTGTCATGCCGTAAGGCATAGATGTTTGGAGCTTTGCAGAATATTTTCCATGATGCGCAATATCAGATGACTGGCTCTGTCCAAACTCAAACGGTATGCTATCCGATGGATTGATAAAATGTTGACCATCTGGACTCCTCGTCTCCGCATCACAATAATATACTTTGAGCAATTCCCGGTGATCCGGATCAAAGTTTTGTTGCCTCGATCTTAAATCAAAAATCAATACCGTTTCAAATTGACCAATGAGGTGTTTACAAAATGATTTCAGATATGGCTTTTTGCTAAACTCCGAAAGTCCATTTAGAATTAAATAATGGGCACCTTTATTTATTGATAATTGAATTCCGGCAGAATCCTGATTATAAGGAATCTTTTGTGCCTTATTGAAGCGGGCATCTGTGTATTCGGTCCATCCTTTTAAATTCATCAGGTATAATGAAGCATGACTAAAATCCGGAATGGAAATAATCCTATCCGTAGACTGGACTCCAATGGTATTTAGATAATCCTTAATTTGATAAATTGGAGCGCAAGATTCATAATCATTAAGCGGATAAGAATAACGAGCTTGTAATTCCTGTCGTGCATACACCATATTATAAAATAACAAGACCATGAAGGCTGCTTTAAAATAATAAGATTGAAAGAAAACAGGGAAACGATTGCTTAAACTATAAAAACTAAAAGCAAGGAATAAAATAGGGAAAATATAGAGATCAATGACATAATAATCGTGATCAGCAAAGGTCCAGAATTGCAGAACAATGAATCCAATTAGTTGCAAGAGAAGGAAGCCTAAAATGAAATTAAATAACTTTAAATTGTGTTTCAAATTCCATAAATAGAATAGGGTACAAGCTATAAAAAACACATAGACGCTGTAATGAAAATACTGATCCAACCAAAGTGTTTTCACATTTTCTAATACGCCTTTTATCTGATCCAAATGAAGTTCCCAAATTGGAAAGCTCGTAGTCGAAAAATAACTACAATCATGAACCTGATTATAATATTTGGCATATAAAATCCAGGAACAAATTGTTGACAGGATGCAGAGATTCCAAATGAAGAAATACCTTCCTTTAGGCAGCCATTTATCATTTTGATCGGAGGGGATCCATTTGGATTTAACGAACAGCTCTATTCCGAGTAGGGCCAGCAGGCTCATGAGTGAAGTGAGTTTAAAAGCAGCTGCCAAAAAGAACAACAAAAGTGCCACACGCAGCCATTTTGGTTTTTGTTCAAAATAGGATCGCATCACAAAATACCAACCGGCTATACTAAATGAAAGGGCTGCTGTATTACTCAAATAACTATTCCCATAATAAACTAATACAGGCGCCGTAAAAAACAGTAAGGAGAGAAAGACAGACCAGTAGACATCTTTTAACAAGTATAAATAGGTTTTAAATAAATAAAACAAACCCATAAAAAAAAGCAACATATTCAGAAAACGAAAAATAAAATCGTGAGGGCCGAATAGTTTATAAAGGATCGCAACACCATAATATAAAATCGGAATTTCACTCGGACAACAATAACCGCTGCGACCCTGATCGGAAGTCAGGTTATGTGTTTGGGGCTGGAAAAAATGCATTCCACCCTGATAATAATTGAGTGCCAGCGATGCACAATCAGACTGCCTCCATTTATGAATGGACTGCGGTTTCTTAAAGAGGATGTCCGGATACCCATAGAATACAGCTAATCCGGCAAGTAACAGGATATAAAGAGCAGATATTTTTAAATTTCGCACCATAGAACTTCGTAGGATCCAGCTTCAGGTAAACACCCTTAAAGGTAAATCTTTAATGGGGATGGTGCAATGGGACAATGGTAAAATGATTCAATGTTGCAATGCTTTAATGATTTGTAATCATTCATTTTTCTTTCGTTGATTTGGGGTGAAAAATGCTGCTTCCTATCTTGTAATAGTTCGCATAAAATTGCATCATGTTTAAGCCCTGAAAGGGCGTTATAAATTAGCGAGGTGGCATCGCCCCTCGCGAATTGGATTTAGTTCGGAAGGAAATGGTGCAATGGTACAATGTTACAATGTTGCAATTTAGCAATGGTACAATGTTAAATTATTGGAATGATCTTTTTATAAATTAGCATTTATTCGTGCATTCGTGGCAAAATAAAATGTTTTGTTAGAATTATAATGATTATTGCTTTGATTGATCGGAACTCTCTA
>CAYMGR010000070.1:4986-10540 GCA_964389985.1 uncultured Saprospiraceae bacterium | reverse complement strand
ATGTTGATTGAAATCATTAAATCAAAACCCCTGTCTGAAAAAAAATATGTTTATTCTGACCTTGGTTTCTATTTTATTCCTTCCATAGTGCAAAGGTTATCAGGATTGAAAATGGAAAATTATTTTGAACAAACCATGAGCCATCCCTTGCATTTAAGATATCTAGGTTTTAATCCACTCAATCATTATTTTTCAAGCAGTCAAATTGCACCAACAGAAATAGATACCTATTATCGAAAAGATAAAATTCAAGGTTATGTACATGATATGGGTGCTGCTATGATGGGAGGCGTAAGTGGTCATGCCGGATTATTCTCTAATGCCGGAGATGTGGCAGTCATGATGCAACTGTTTTTAAATCAGGGTAATTATGGTGGACAAGAATTGATCAGCAGCTCAACCCTTAAAAAGTATACTCGCCGTGACAAGGAATTGGGAAGAAGAGCCTTGATCTTTGATATGCCAGAATTAAAAGATAGCTCGACGGCTTATGTTTCCAATCTTGCTTCTAAAAAAACTTTTGGACATCAAGGATTTACCGGAACCTGTGCTTGGGTGGATCCGGAATCTAATTTAGTGTATGTATTTTTATCCAACCGGACCTTCCCGGATTCAAAGCAAAATCTATTACATAAAAACAGATACCGAACCAAAATTCAAGATCAAATTTATAAATCCTTTATCCAATCCGAATCGACTAAATAATATATGTCATTAAGTTTAAAACTTGCCATACGATATTTATTTTCCAGAAAATCCTCTCAGGCTATTCATTGGATTACCGGAATATCGATAATTGGTATTGCAGTGGGTACGGCTTCATTAATTTTAGAACTGTCTGTGTTTAATGGATTTGAAGAAATTACAATTGGCATGTACAGTCGATTTAATCCAGATGTAAAAATAATTGCGCGTCAGGGGAAAACCTTTGAAGAAGACTCCAATAAATTTGTGCTTCTAAACCAAATAGAAGGAATTTCTTCTTATAGTAAAACTCTGGAAGAAGTTGCCATGTTTCAATATGCTGATGCCCAAGAATTTGGAATTTTAAAAGGCGTTGATTCTAATTTTGCAACTGTTTGCTCCGTTGAATCAGCTATTCTGGAAGGCCAGTTTAAACTTTCTAAAGCCAATCGACCCTTAGCAAATATGGGTCTCGGAATTCGAAATAAACTTGGAGTTGAGTTGAATGCCATGGAAGAATATATTCAAGTATTTATTCCCGATCTAACTGAAAAGACAGATTTTCAAAATTCAATTCGACGTTACCCATTATACAGCCAATCTGTTTTTTCATTTCATCAGGAAAGTGATTATTCAACGATCATAAGCCAGTTAGATGCTGTAAGGCAAATAATCGGACAATCCAATCAACTGAGTTCGATTGAAATTAAATTAAAATCAGATGCAAACCCAGCTACTGTTTTACATCAAATTGAAAGCATCTTTGGGCCTCAATATCTTGTGAAAGACCGCTATAAGCAAGACGAGGCTTTTTTAAAAATAACGCGGCTTGAAAAGTGGTTGTTTTTTTCTTTATTCTGCCTCACTTTACTGCTTGTTTCTTTTACCATCCTGGGCACTATTTGGATGATCGTTCTAGAAAAACGAATTGACATATCCATTTTAAAATCAATGGGGATGGAAAATCATTCTTTACAATTTGTGTTCCTTCAACTCGGATTGCTGATTTGCAGTATTGGCCTGGCAATTGGTTTCGGTTTTGCTTTGACGTTTTACTGGCTACAAAAAACCTATGGTTTGATCGGTGTACCGGATGAGTTTATTATTGATAGTTACCCGATACAAACAAATTGGGTAGATTTTATTTTGGTGAGTTTTACGGTTTTCATAATTGGTCTGATTGCATCCATACTGCCTTCTAAAAAGGTATATGAAATCTCTCCCATATTCCGGGAAGAATAAGCTCGCTTCAACCAATCGGCCTGACCGAAAGCAAAAAATTTGCTTCATTCCAAGCATAAACCTAGCAAAAAAGGCTTAATTATACTCAATCAATTTTATATAATAAATTGATAATCAAATGGTAAGGTATTTATTAAACATATTATGTTTTAATTATATATGTTACTCGCTTAGAACTTATTAATTTTGCGGACCATGGAAGAATGGGAACTGGAATTTGAGTGGTTGCGTATCCGCCATTTTGTTAAAAACAAATTTGGCAAATCAGAATTACCCGATTTAAACATCGTTTTATTATTGATCGGAATTCAAGAAGTTGGCATCCTAAAACAAGGACGATATACAAAAGAGGAAAAGACTGACTTGATGCATATCGCCTCCTGCCGCTTATTGAGTATGGATGGTTATTATGAGTTTAAAGGAAATGATCAAGATGGCTGGCCACATTATCAATTACTTAAACCATTCACTTTAAAAGGTGTTAAGGAACAGGAACTCTATTTAAAAGAAAAAGTAATTCAATATTTTAAAGGCGAATTTCCAACAGAATTTATCAACTAAAAATATGCTTAATAAAATTTTAATTATTTGTATGCTATTGGGTGGATTATCTGCTTGCAATAGTTCGAAGGAAACCATTCTATTAATTGAAACACCAATGGGAAATATGAAAGCCCGTTTGTTTGACAGTACTCCAAAGCATAAGGCCAATATGATTAAATTGGTTAAGGAAGGCTATTATGATGGGACCTTATTTCACCGGGTCATTCAAAACTTTATGATTCAAGGGGGGGATCCTGATTCCAAGAAAGCTGCTGCAGGTATGATTTTGGGTAATGGCGGACCCGGATACACCATTCCTGCTGAAATTGGCAAATACCATTTTAAAGGAGCATTGGCTGCGGCCCGTTTAGGAGACCAAATGAATCCCAAAAAAGAATCCTCCGGTTCCCAATTTTATATCGTTCAGGGACAACCTGCCGATGCCAACAGCATTACGGTCATGACAGCGGGAAAGAATATACTGTATAGTCAGGGAGATATGGAAAAATATGCCAAATTGGGTGGTACTCCATTCCTGGATGGAGGCTATACGGTGTTTGGGGAAGTATTTGAAGGATTAGAAGTGATCGACAAAATTGCAAATGTTGAATGTAATGCAGCTAACCGTCCCATGAAGGATATCCCAATGAAAATTCGCTTATTGTAATTCCCCTAATATGATTCCTATGGACCGATTGTATTTTTTTATTTGCCTCTCTTGCTTATGCAGTGCATGCAGTAAATCACTTACGAGTTTTACCCTTCAGGGAAATCAAGTTAAATTACCTGCACAAGCACTATTTACTAATAATTCACCCGAAGCAGATCGGTGGGAATGGAATTTTGGAGATGGCACTACTTCTAATGAAAAAAACCCAAAACATTTATATACCAAATCCGGTATCTACCAAGTTGAATTAAAATCTTATCAAGGAAAAAAAATGAGCCAAATGCAACAAAAAATTGAAGTGCTTCCTCCCGATGGTTGTTATGTGTTAATAGAAACTTCCATGGGTAATATGATAGCCAAACTCTATGACCAAACGCCTTTACACCGGGATAATTTTTTTAAACATGCCGAACAATCTTACTACAATGATTTATTATTTCATCGGGTGATCAATGGATTTATGATTCAAGGAGGAGATCCGCAATCCCGAAATGCAGCAAATGGTAGCATGTTAGGGAGTGGTGGTCCAGGTTATACCGTTCCTGCAGAATTTAATTTAGCTTGCATTCATAAAAAAGGGGCTATTGCAGCTGCCCGTACCGGAGATCAGGTCAATCCTAAAAAAGAATCATCCGGATCCCAATTTTACATCGTACAGGGAAGTCCGCAAACAGACCAGGCTCTGAATCAAATGGAAGACCGAAAAGGAATAAAATATACAGATGAGCAGCGCCAAATTTATAAAACATTAGGTGGGACTCCCTTTTTAGATATGGATTATACCGTATTTGGAGAAGTCATTGAAGGACTTGATATCATTGACAAAATTGCATCTGTTAAAACAGAACGCGGGGATAGACCTTCTCAAAATGTTTCAATGAAAATTCGCTCGCTTCATTAATACATTTACATTTTTTTTTACAACAGCGTCTGGATAAATTGATCCATTTTTAAGCCGTCAGCTTCTGCTTTATAATTTAAAACAATACGATGTCTTAGTACTAAGGCTGAAATTGCTTTTACGTCTTCGATATCGGGTGAATATTTTCCTTTTAAGGCTGCATGACATTTCGCTCCCAGTACCAAAAATTGTGAGGCCCTTGGACCTGCTCCCCAACTCACATATTGATTGACCTCCTTTAAGGAATTTGGATTATTCGGCCGGGTACGGGCAACTAAAGAAACAGCATACTCCAATACATTATCTGCTATAGGTATTTTCCTTACTAATTTTTGAAACTCTAATATCTGATTCGCGCTTATGATACTTTTTAAATTCGTCGCTTGATTTGAAGTCGTTTGTTTGACTACCTTGACCTCTTCATCATAACTTGGGTAATCCAATAATATATTAAACATAAAGCGATCTAATTGAGCTTCCGGCAAAGGATAAGTCCCTTCCTGTTCAATTGGGTTCTGAGTCGCTAATACAAAAAATGGATTCGGCAATATGTGCTTCACTCCACTAACCGTGATATTTCGTTCCTGCATCGCCTCCAGTAAAGCCGACTGCGTTTTAGGTGGCGTCCTGTTTATTTCATCGGCCAAAACAATGTTTGCAAATAATGGACCTTTATTGAATCTAAATTTGCGATCCTCATCCAATATTTCAGATCCTGTTATATCAGATGGCATCAGGTCGGGAGTAAATTGGATTCGCTTAAAACTTAAATCCAATACTTCCGAAATGGTATTAATCAGCAAGGTTTTGGCTAATCCCGGTACCCCAACCAACAAACTGTGCCCATTACTAAACAAAGAGATTAAAGTAGCTTGCACCACCTCATCTTGACCAACGATGACTTTGGCTATTTCTGCCTTTAAGTCATTGTAAGATTGGGCTAGGGCGTTCATTCCTTCTACATCAGAACTATACATATATGTTATATTTTAAAGAAGCGCAAATTTAAACATTCAAGGGAACAATAATCTAAGTAAACGTTAAAAATTAGCCCGAAGTTGCATTCTTCCCGTATGCAAACTGCCATTTTCGGCTGTTTTTCGTCCTGAATAATTTAACTGGAATTGCAAAAATGAATTCATTTTAAAATCAAAACCTAATTCCCAGTTAAAATTATTTCCATCTTTATAACTATCCAACATCGTATATTCAACCAGACTTCCTTTTCGCCCTTCAAATTCGATCGACAAATATTTAATTTCTGAATGAATTGCAAATTTCTTTTTTAAATAAAAAGCCACTCCACCATTTAATTCAATGAGTTTTGCCTTGTCAAGCTTATACAGTGATTCGGATGAACGTTTAATCGTCGCTCCCACATGCATTCTGATATCTTTATCAAAACGAAATAAACATTCCGGGCTCAGACCAAAACTTTCAATTGTATAATTTTGATCCGGATAAAATTGGGTCGATCGCTCATCTGACTGATAAAAAGATTCCAGCTTTACATC
>CAYMGR010000070.1:0-4886 GCA_964389985.1 uncultured Saprospiraceae bacterium | reverse complement strand
GGATTTTTTAATACATTTCGTGCATCGATATTCAACAGATTGTTCCAGCTGGATTGATAAACCTGTATATACTCTGAATTAAATAGTTGGAAGCGAACAAATCGGGCGGTGTCAATATCAGGTGCATAGACATATTCATAAATCTGACGAATACCATCCTGATTAAAATCTACATAGATAAAATTGCCTTCACCGGGCCTTTTTTCTTCAAACACAAATTCCTGGCGGGGTTCAACACCACTTTGCAATTCGTAATAATTTTTAAACGTGATGAGTTTCCTCCACCATTGTATTTGATGGTCAATGGTTCCTAAAAAATACAAACTGCCTATTGAATCGTCCAGCTGTTTATTATAAAAAAATAAATCCCTTCCACTGCATTTTAAACTGAATTGTCCCGCTTTCCTTAGATCCCAATAACTCTCTAATATGGCTTCATTGGCTCGGGTTTTTTTTCTAAAATTCAAGGTGTCCGTTTCATAATCCACCCGATGCTTGGCTGTGATCTTCAGCACAAAATGATCCAAAATGTTTTTCTCCAAGCCCGATTCAACTTGATCAAAATAAAAACTTCCAAATTTTAAGGTATCATTTAAAGTAGATCTACGCTCGTTTTGATCTCTTAGCAAGAGCACGTTCCATTTCCAATTTTTTTTGAAGTTTTGTCGATAAGAAAGACTGGGCCTCAAAAATTGACTTTTTTCAATGCCATCATTTGTATTTAAAAAATTATAATTCAGTTTGATTTGATACGAACTATCCTTCCATTCTGATTGAATTTCATTACGCAGTCCCTTGTATGAATTGGATCGTATGAATCGCTGTTGTTGATAATTCAAATTAAAATGATTACCAATCCGTCCATTTAATCTTAGCAATGGTAGATGTTCGGAGTGACCCGTTAGTTCAAGAATATTCCAATCTCTGGCAAACTCTACGGTCCGATATGAATTGATGGGATTAAAATTTTTATGATTAAATTCATAGGACACCAAACCATCCAGCTGTATCGTTGAATCCAGTAGCGTTAAAGAGGGGATACTGGAGTGCATCTTTAAAGCCCATCCGGTATTGTCCTGATCTTGTAAATCGGATAACCTGTTTTTATCCAAACCGGATAAGGCTATTTCAAAACCAGATTCCTGATGATTCGTTCTCTTCCATTCAAAACCAGAACTTAGCATCCATTGTTTTTTAGGAGCAATTAATGGAATCAAAGGTTCATAGGTTCCACCAGGCAGACCCGTTAGTGGATCAGGACTTTTCCATTCGTAAACTCTTCCATTTGCTGTACTCAATTTTAATACATAATTACCTTTACTGATTCCAACTTCAGAAAACCCAACTTGCAAAGCGGTACTATCTGCATTAGGATCGTAGATTAAATATTTAATACTTTTTAATTGACCTTGTATGAGCACGGAAGTATCTCGTTCGCGATAATAAATTCTATTTAAATTAAATGAACTACCTGCTTTACGAATTCCTGACCTTACTGCTAAATTGACATCGTCTCCACTATTGGAAAGGGCCAAACGGTCTAGAGAATCCAAATCCGATTCTACTGCAGCTTGTTTACTATCTTGTTCGTTAAAAAAATTTAAAAAACCCTTTAGTTTGTTCTTACTGATGGTACTTTGTATCAATTCCAAACTTCGGGTATAGTTTTGATCTAAATATTCAAACTCAATTATTACCCGACTATTTTCAGAAATTAACCTCCTGGCAGAAAAACGGATTTCAGCTAAATTATAATCCATACTATAATCTTGATCTTCACCTCGTTGCAAAAGTTCACCATCCAACCAAACTTTTTCACTCCCCGCGAGTAAAATAATAAATTGTTCACCATTCACTCCAGATAGTCTATAGGGTCCCTGATTTCCATTTAAACTTTTCAAATTGATGCGATTTGATTTTCCTTTAGAAATAGCAAATGCAGATTTTGTCTCGAGTTTCCAGGTACCTAAGTCATGTTGCGTTTCTAATATGCCTCCTTTGTTTTTCTTAAAATAATTCATGAAATAGCCCGATGGCCGACTGACTTCAAAGTCTCCCGCAGTTAGTTGTTGCTTGTTTTTTGACAAGCGGATAAATAAACGGTCAAATTCCTGGATCTGGCGTGTATTGCCTTCTGGCTGGATGGGTATCTGATTATCCGAAATAGCTCCTAAGATCGAAAATCCATCCCCTAAATCACCACTTAATTGCAAATTTAAACTTGAGTTTAAAACGAGCGATTGATTATTTCCACTACTGATTCCTCTTGTAAAATTTCCAGAATAATTGATTCCGGGGCTTACCCACCAATCTGAATTGGAGCGAACAGAATATTCCGCATTTGCATAATCAGGTTTGAGTGGATTTTGCCTGATACTTGAGTCCAATAAAAAATACTCTTTTCGAAATGCAATTGGAAATACCCGATAACAAATTTGAAGACTTGCTGTTGAATCTGTTTCTTGAACCTGAATTCGTTGATCTTTTTCAAAAAATTGAAATGGAATGAATTTGCCAGGATCTGATATGGATTGTATTTGGATACTGGCAGGCTCTATTACCATACTGTCGGTAAGCTGAATCAATTTACCTGCCGGGACTTGCTTGCATCGGAGCGATTGATCTTGTGAAAAAATAAATAGCGGACATACAAAAATTAGAAATCCCATCCAATGTTTGCATGGAAACAGAATAATTCTTAAAATTAGATTGAAAAATAATTCCGGCTGTAAGGTCCTGGACAATACGTTTAAATTAGAATGTCAAAATTTCCAAGCTAAAGCAAATCCGATCAGACAAGCCAGGAAACTACTTACACTATATAACGCACTGAGATAGAATTCAGATTGCCTGAGCAGCATAAAATTTTCTGCCGTAAAGCTGGAAAATGTACTGAACCCTCCGCAAAATCCAATCATAATAAAATATTGAACCCACTGCTTTGAATCATTTAGCTGGAACCATTTAAATGCATATCCCAAAATAAAACTTGCTGCAAGATTAGAGATAAAGGTTGCAACAGGAAATTTAGAATATTGGAAATAATTAAAAGTGGATATCCAAAATCGCAACAAACTCCCAAGCCCTCCTCCTATAAATACAAGTATAAAATTAGAAAGTGTCATTGGTCAATTGGGATTTCGTACGTTTTATATATAAAAGCACAGCCGTTAAAATCAAACCAAATGAAACGATAAAAACCAATAATAATAAATTGCCAATGGCTTGTGCTTTCACCACAATCAACATCACCAAAGCATTTAATCCAATCAAAACACAGGTAGCTTGAAGATGATTTAAGCCTGCATCAACCATCAAATGATGTATGTGTTGACGATCAGGATGAAACGGCGAACGACCAGAAAACACCCGAACAAAGAAAACACGCAACATATCAAACAAGGGTAAAAATAAAATACCAATTGCAACAGCCGGGGCTGCAATTATTTGATAAAGCGGATTGGACGATCGATAAGCCAACTCAATAAAACTAATGGTTAGAATGGCACAGATAAGACCAATTAAAAGTGACCCTGTGTCTCCCATAAAGATCTTGGCAGGGGTTAGATTAAATTTTAAAAAAGCAATCAAAGATCCTACCAATGCAAAAGAAATAATACTTAAGACGACCTGATCGGCCATATAAAACCAGGAACCATAAGCAGTGGCAATTAGAATACCCAAACTTCCACTTAA
This sequence comes from uncultured Saprospiraceae bacterium, assembly GCA_964389985.1. Taxonomy (GTDB): domain Bacteria; phylum Bacteroidota; class Bacteroidia; order Chitinophagales; family Saprospiraceae; genus Vicinibacter. The sequence goes on along the minus strand of CAYMGR010000070.1, from coordinate 1,190 downwards.
GGCATTGATTCCATCAATTAAATTAAATGCATTTACAATGACCAGAATCGTAAATAAGGAAATCAATACACTGACCAGATAAGGCAATTCTTCAATATAAAAGATTCCGTAAAAACTGGTTATCCGGATATTGGCTTTAAAGATTAAAATGCAAGAGGCAAAAATCAAGCCTAGCATTTTTTTATAGGGAGTCAATGGAATGATATCATCTTTTGCACCCATTAAAAAAATAATAATAAAGGCACAAAGAATGTATTGCAAGTCTCCAAATACATTAAACGGAGTCCAAAGAACAATTGAAAATAATACACCTGCAAAAATTCCGATTCCTCCAAGAGTTGGAATACTCCTTTTATGTGCCTTTCGCTCGCTGGGCTCTTCTGTCAGCATTTTAAATTTAGCAATATTGATTATGGAAGGAATAATCAAATAAGTAAATATGAAAGCCGTTAAAAAACTAAGTACTAATCTATAAAACATCTTTAAAGGAGTCCTTTGAAACAGCAAAATAAACAAATTTTGAAAAACTTTAATATATAAATAAAAGAATCCTTTATCTAACTTTACGATTCGCATGGAAAACTCACTTTTACCCGAGCTAAATCACGAAAAGCTGCCTCAACATATAGCTATCATTATGGATGGGAATGGCCGATGGGCTAAAAAGCATGGAATGCCCCGCCTGGTGGGCCATCGCCAGGGTGTAAAAACCGTCCGGGAAATTGCAGAGGCTTCGGCTGAATTGGGCATCAAATACCTTACTTTATATGCTTTTTCAACAGAAAACTGGAATAGACCGGTCCTGGAAGTGACAGGATTGATGAATCTCCTGGTCGAAACCCTGAAAGTGGAGCTCAATGCACTCAAGAAAAATAAAATAAAATTGAGGGCTATTGGAGATTTATCACAATTACCTGAAAAAACGAGGGAGGCTCTAACTTCCGGAATGGAGGAGACCAACGAAAACAACAGAATGGACCTGATTTTGGCCTTAAATTATAGTTCACGATGGGAAATTTTAAATTCTGTAAATCAAATTGCAAAGGACGTCCAAACGGGAAAGCTGAATTTACCCATTAAAGAACAAGAATTTTCAAGTTATCTGAGCACTTCCGGCATTCCCGACCCGGAGTTGTTGATCCGGACCAGCGGAGAATATCGGGTTTCCAATTTTTTATTGTGGCAAATGG
>CAYMGR010000069.1:0-10687 GCA_964389985.1 uncultured Saprospiraceae bacterium | reverse complement strand
TCTGTATTAACTATCCGGAGATAATCTAAATTGTTCATCTGTTGAAAAGCGTCCGCAAATCCGATATTCAATTGATCTAAGATGATAAAGATGCAAGACACTAATGCGGCCAGCATAAAAAATGTTTGCAAAGTATCTGTCCAAACAATTGTTTTTACACCACCTTGCATGGTGTAGACTAAGATCATCAGCAAGATAAAGAAGGAGGTCAGATGAAAGGAGATTCCCAAATCATTCAGCAAGAATAACTGCAACACATTGATCACTAAAAAAAGTCGTGCGGTTGCGCCAACTGTCCGGGAAACAATAAAAAAAGACGCTCCGGTTTTATAAGCTATCCGACCCAATCGCTGATCTAAAAAGTGATAAATAGAACTGACTTGCAATCGGTAATACACAGGCAATAATACAAAAGCAACGACCAGATAACCTAAAAAATAACCAAAGACCACCTGCATATAATAAAAACCTTGCGTACCCACTGTACCAGGAACGGAAATAAAAGTCACACCTGAAAGTGAGGTACCAATCATTCCAAAGGCTACCAGCAACCAATTGGAATTGCGTTTTCCGATAAAAAAACTCTCGTTGGATTGATCTTTGGAAGTCGCCCGGGCGATCCAAACTAATAATCCAAAATACAATAATAAAATTCCAATTAAGCAGGTATTGAATGGCATAAAATGTAATTCATAGACAAAGAAACTTAATTTAACGCATAGTTGATAATTTGTTGTTAATCCTTTCTTTAAATTGAAAGTTAGGAACTAAAAATATTTTATTTGCATATGACCACGCGTATTTTCAATTTATATAAAAATTCGTTTGCAGGATTGAATGAAAATTCCTGGTTGCTTGCATTGGTTCAATTAGTCAATCGTGCCGGTACGATGGTCGTGCCTTTTATGTCGATGTATATGACACAAGAGATAGGTGTCAGTATCACTAAAGCAGGAGGCGTGATGGCTTGTTTTGGCGTTGGGTCCATCGTCGGTGCTTATTTTGGTGGCAAGCTGACCGATAAAATTGGATTTTACAATTTAATGCTGTTTTCATTATTTGCGGGAGGCTGTTCTTATATTTTCCTTTCCTTTTTTGAGAACTATTATCTAATCTGCATGGCAACATTTATTGCCTCTGTGATCAATGAAAGTTTCAGACCGGCTAGTATGGCGGCAATTTCTGCCTACAGCAATCCTGAAACCTTAACACGAAGCGGATCTTTAGTCAGGTTATCGGTGAATCTTGGCTGGGCATTTGGTGCAGCTATTGGCGGATGGATCGCATCACATAATTATCAACTCTTATTTTATGTAGATGGCATCACCAATATGTTGGCTGCCGTACTGATTTATTTTAAACTTCCTCGATTGGCTTCCATAAATAAAACAGAACATCAAGTTGCCCATACGAATCGTCCCACTTCTGCATTTAATGATAAATTCTATTTATATTTCATTGCACTGACTTGTTTATTTGGAATGTGCTTCTTTCAAATTTTTTCGACCTTACCCATTTATTTAAAAACGGAACTCCATTTGTCTGAAAATAAAATCGGTTGGATATTAGGGATTAATGGATTGTTTATAGCTGCATTTGAAATGATTGCAGTCTATTCACTTGAGCATATCAGAAAGTTAAGATTAATCGGTATTGGTGTTTTTATTACCGGCTTATCCTTTGTTTTATTTAATTTATTTTCAATTGAAGCATTTAGTTTAGGAATCTTGTCTTCCGCAATTATTTCAGTAGGCGAAATTTTTGCAATGCCCTTTATGCTCGTATTTTTTATGAAAAGAAGCAGCGCGGCGAATATTGGTCAATATGCATCCCTGTATACAATGGCTTATAGTGTGGCACATATTTGTGGCAGTTTTTCAGGCAGTGCGATCGCTGACCATTTTGGATTTGATGCTTTATGGTGGATTGTAGGTGGCTTATCTGCGTTAGTTGCTTTGGCTTTTTGGCATTTAGATAGCATCGAATATAAATATCCGGTTATTGCCCCAAGCCCTGTGTCTGTTTAAGTTGAAAACCGTATCTTTAGCCCTCATTAATTAGGACCTTCCATGATTGAAACCATCTATAAATTGATTCAGACCCGCTGGAGTCTTTATTTGATTTTTGCTGTATCTTTTGGATTATATGCCAATACGCTGTTTCATGAATTTGTATTGGATGATCGGGTCGTATTTACCGAAAATAAGTTTGTTCAGGAAGGCTTTAACGGAATCGGTAAAATATTTTCAAATGAAACATTTGCAGGTTATTTTAAAGATTCAGGAAGAAAAAGCACGGTCGGTGGAGGCCGCTACAGACCCCTTAGCTTATCTTTTTTCGCAGTCCAACATCAGCTATTTGGCAACAATGCAATGACTGCCCATCTACTGAACATTTTGTTTTTTGGACTTTTAAATTGTATCATTTTCATCACACTGGCCAAATTACTATCCTTTAAATATCCAAATAATGGCCGGCTCATTGCGATTGTGAGTACTTTATTGTTTGCCGTACATCCAATCCATACAGAAGTCGTCGCAAACGTAAAAGGCCTAGATGAAATTTGGTCTCTTTTGTTTTCGACAATGAGTTTATATTTTCTGATAAAAAATTCGGAACATTATAAATGGTCCAATTTATTTTTATCGGGATTCTTTTTTTTGCTAGCTCTATTTTCAAAAGAAAATTCCATCGTATTTTTATTTTTGATTCCATTGGCCATTGGTCTGTTCATTCCTCAAACGATCAAACGATCCTGGTTAAGCTATTCTCCTTTACTGATTTCTGCTGCTGTTTTTATTGGAATCCGAATTGCTGTATTAGGATTGAATGTCATTTCCAGTTCCAGGAATTTTTTAGAAAATCCTTTCCTTCAATACAGAGGCGAACGCTTATTAGACATGAATCCGGCAGAAAAATATGGCACCATCTTTTATAGCTTAATCCGCTATGTTTATTTGCAATTTATCCCGTATCCCTTGACGCATGACTATGCTCCAAAAAGCATTGCTAGTTATAATCTATTTTCACCTTTACCTTTATTAGCAGTCCTTCTGGCATCCGCTTCAATGTTTCTGGCTATTAAATGGTATAAAACCAAGCCGATCTATTCCTGGTCGATTTTGTTATTTATCCTTTCCCTGATTCCTACCTCCAATTTATTCTTTTCAATTGGGGCTTATATGGGCGAACGTTTTGTGTTTGTATCCTCCCTGGGTTTTTGCTTGATGTTGGCTGCCTTTTTTATTAAATTTCTTCAACCAAAATACAACTGGAGCCTCTATCTTTTGATGGTTATACTAATTGCATTTTCTGCAAGAACCGTTGCCAGAAATACAGTCTGGAAATCGAATTTTACCTTATTCAATAATGATTATCAGCATTCGTCCAACAGTGCTAAATTAAATTCTTCTTTAGGATTTACTTTGTTAGAAGCTTATCGAAACTCCAATGATAAAGAATCCAATAAGCATTTAGTGACGCAAGCCATTTTTCATTTAAAGAAAGCATTAGAAATTTACCCTAATTATTTGGATTGTATATTCCTACTTGGCAATGCCTACTATTTAGTGAAGGATCACAAGAATGCAGTCGCCAATTATGAAAAATACATCACCTTAAATCCGGCCGACATGTCGATCATGAAAAATTATCAGAAGTCTCTGCGGGAATATGGTCGATACTTGTTTCATGAAGAACACAATAATCAAGAAGCCAAGCAAGTCTTAATTAAATCATTAAAATTAAATCCAAATGATGACCAGGCTTTGGAATTATTGGGTAGCGCCGAAGCCGAATTGGGATATCTTTTAAAGTCTTTAGAATATTTAAATAAAGCTTCACAAATCAACCCTAATTCTGCATCTGTTTGGGCGAACTTATACATCACGCTAACGCGAATAGGCGATAAACCTGCTGCACAAATAGCTATTAATAAAGGAATGGCGATTGACAAAGATGTCGTGAAAAAATTAATGACTGTAAAAACGAAATAAGTTTTTTAACGGCTTCGTAATTTACTTTTTGAAAAAAGGAAGAACGATTTGACCAGATCCCTGCTCTACTTTTAAAAAATAATATCCGGATGGCCAGGTCTTGTTTTTTGATAAGCTCAGGCTCCAGTTTTCAGTTGTCTGATCAAACGATTCTTGTTGTATCAGATTCCCATTAATATGAAAAATGGAGCATTTTAATGGGAAGCCGGATTGCAATCCAACTAAATTGATCTGACGCTCAACCGGATTCGGTACAATTGAAACGGATGATTTCTTTTCGTTGTTTGTTGCCGTGTTGATATCATTCAGAAAACGCATGATTAAGAAATTGACGTTGTTTCCATCTTTATAATTTCCAACCATTACAATTTTTTCATCTTCCTGCAAGGTAAAGCTGGGCGTATCGTCGGTTAATATGTTGATTACATTCAAACCCGCCAATCCATCTATTCCAAAAGCAGGATCCAGACTTCCATCTTTATTGAATCGAGCTACAACAAAACTATTTTTGGTCAAAATATTATTTTCCCCACAGATTAATAGCTTTCCGTCTTTTTGTTGCCGCATATAAAGGCCATAGTCGACCGGCCCTTTAAAATCATAGGTTAATTTACCTTTATTACCAAACGTCGTGTCCAAACTTCCATTTTCGAGATATTTTGCCAAAGCAAAATCATAGTTGGTGATACTATCTCTAACCGTTCCGGAAACATAAAAAGAACCATCTTCCTGAATGATTGAAGTATAGGCGACATCCTGATTGCCCGCAAAATCAGTTTGAGCCGCCCCATCGATTCCAAAAAGTGAATCCAGGCTTCCGTCAGGTTTGTAACGCACAAACGCAAAATTGGCTTTAGGGTACACACCGGAACAACCCGACAAGAGTATCTTCTGATCTCGTTGAATTAATAAATCAAAGGGAATATTTTCACGGGTATTAAAATCATAATAAGTCCATCCCTTTTGATTAAAACTGGAATCAATTTTTCCATCCGGAAAATAACGACTGAGGACATATTCGATATCAACTCCGAAGGTATCAATGATGCCAATACATCCAAAAACATATTTCCCATCCTCCTGTAATGCCATATTGAGCACGCCTGTAGATCGGCCATACTTAAATTTCAAAATACCCTGGTCCCCAAAACTTGTATCCGGTTTGCCTTCTTCTGTAAGTCTGACAACCACTGATTGCGTATTCGGACTCAGATTGGAATAACCACCAATTAGAATTTTCTTATCCGGCAAGCAGTGAATAAATTCAATATTCTCCTGTGTCGAACCAAAATCCATGATGACTTTGCCCATATCACCAAATGACAAATCCAATTGACCCATTGAGGTATAGCGGACTAAAATAAAGTCAAATGAACCGGAGGCCCCATTGGTCCTGCCTCCAACTAAAATTTTACCATCTGACTGAATGGCTACACAACCCGACTGGTCTTTACCACCAAAATCCATATGTACCCAACCACCCATTCCAAATTCAGGATCCAGGGTACCGGATTGAGCATCTATTCGACCCATCTTCAAAAACAGGAATGCAAAAAGTGTAAACAGCCTCATACTATTATTTTATTTGTGTGAATGAACTCATTAAAATTACAATAAACTTAAATAGAAATGGAGATTCTTTTCCATTAATAAATAGCAAGCTTTAGTTTCTCAATACGTTTTAAACATGCGATCCTTCTTCAGGACAGCCTGAGTAATTTCAATCATTAAGACCCTTTATCTCCGAAGCCTAAAGGCAATTTGCCGCATTTAACGAATACTTAACAAATGAATCATAATGACAAAGGCTGTCCCGTTGTTGTATTCAATAAAATCCAGAATGATGTCGATGTTGTTGTTTTCAGTTTTTCATACTCTTTTAAGTTTTTGGGCTCCAGATACCAAAGCCAATTCCATATTAGATAAAACCCAAATCCAATACAAAAAAATGGGTGGCATGGAAGTTTTCTTTGAATATGAATTATTTGAAAAAGGAAAATCAGTCAGTGCCAATAAAGGTCAATTATTGACTAAAGACAATAAATACCGTTTGATTTTAAATGATTTTGAAGTGTATAACAATGCTAAAGTTCAGTACACTTATTTAAAGAAAAACAAAGAAGTGCAGATTACCGATCCGGATGAATCAGAAAACAAGTATCAACCGGCTCAATTGGCTGCTATTCATACATCCGGAACGCATCAGGCGAAATATATCAAAGCACTTAAAAGCAATGGAAAAATAAGCCATGTCATAGAACTCACTCCGGTATCAAAAACAGACCCTATATCAAAAATCACCCTCAGTATTTCAGATAAAACCAAATTAATTGAACGCGCAGAATGGCAGGAATCTTCCGGAAATAAAACACAGCTTGTGTTTACTAAGACCGTAGCGTCCAGATTAATTGACAACGCCGCATTTGAGTTTAAACCTGAAACGCTTAAAGGCGTTCATATTGAAGACCTTAGAGATGAATAGGCTGCCATTCAGCTCTTCTTACTTTAGCTTAATCAAGTCTCATTTGTTAAAATTGTTGCTTCCTCCGTGTCAGGCTTCCAGATTTTATATAGTTTAAAACGAGGGTTATATCTTTGCGCTCCATGTCGGTGAAAAACAAACTGATCCATTTATTTACGACGCAAAGATGTAAATCTTTGAATCGCGATTATTTGGATGGGAATCACTGTCAGGAACTTCAATTCAAAAAATTAATCCAAAAAGCATCCGCTACCACATTCGGGAAGGACCATGAATTTTCAACGATTCTTAGCTATGAAGATTTTAAGAACCGGGTTCCTGTTAGAGATTATGAAGATTTCAAGCCTTATATCGAGAGCATTAGAGAGGGTCAGGCCAATGTGTTATGGCCGGGAATTCCTAAATATTTAGCCAAAACTTCAGGAACCACTTCCGGAACCAAATACATTCCCATAAGCCACGAGAGTATAGGGAATCATTTGAGGTCAGCCAAATATGCCTTATTTTACTATTTACAGCGTCGCCCAAAGACAAAAATATTTGATGGGAATATGTTTTTCCTGTCAGGATCCCCGGAATTAACTACACAAAATAACATAGCGGTTGGCCGGCTTTCAGGGATCGTCAATCATGAAGTTCCTTATTGGCTAAAACTCAATAAACTTCCAGATGAGCAACTAAACAGCATTCATCCCTGGGAATTAAAAATTGAAAAATTAGTCCATTCTTTATCGAAAAGAGATATCCGCGTCATTAGTGGAATTCCCCCATGGATTCAAATGTTTTTAGAACAATTATTAGACTATACGGGCAAATCCACTGCTCTTGAAGTCTTTCCAAATCTTGAATTATATATTCACGGAGGGGTCAATTACAATCCTTATAAGCAAAAAATCCAACAGCTCATTGGCGGAGAAATCAATCTTTTGGAAACCTATCCGGCCAGCGAAGGTTTTATTGCCTATCAAAATGACTGTGATCAGGAATCCATGCAACTTGTAGTGAATGATGGCATCTTTTATGAGTTTATTGAAAAAGAACAGGTTTATCAGCCGAATCCACCTCGTATTAGTTTGGCGGATGTCAAGCTAGATCAGGATTATGCTATTGTATTAAATACGAATGCAGGTCTTTGGTCATACTTAATAGGAGATTTAGTGCGATTTGTATCCCTCAAACCCCACCATATAAAATTTAGCGGGCGAATCAGTCAATATATCTCTGCTTTTGGGGAACACGTTATTTCCAGTGAAATAGACCAGGCGATCAGTATTGCTCAGGAAATCCACCGGTTTGATGTGGTCGAATTTACGGTTGCCCCACAAGTTTGTCCCACCGACAATCACCATGCCTACCATGAGTGGTTTATTGAATTTACAGAAATACCCCTTGATATTCAGGAAATTGCGCAAACTATCAATAATCAACTTTGTGAGTTAAACAGTTATTACAAAGATTTAATTGACGGGAAGCTCCTGGATACTTTAAAAATAAGGCCTATCAGAAGGAATGGATTTTTGGACTATATGCGTCAAATCGGAAAACTTGGAGAACAATTTAAAGTGAAACGATTAAGCAACGATCGGAACATGGCTGATGTCTTAGTTAAGGATATTGTTAGATTGTAGATTACAGGATTTAAAACAAGGCCTGGCAATTGATTGAAATGCATCAATATGCTTGAAATTCGCCTAAAATCTTAGCATTTCTATAATCTGCAACAAAACTTATCTCCTTGAAATTCCGTTTATTGTATTAAATTTGCGCCCTCCATGAGCAGATCAATTTTTTGGATAGTTTGTTTTCTTTTTATTTCTTTCATCAGCTGTAAATCCAGTTTTGAAAAGATCCGGACCAGTGCAGACCCTGCTTTGATCCTGAAAGCTGCTGATAAATACTATGAAACGAAGTCATATATTAAAGCACAAACTCTGTATGAGCAAATTTTAACCTCTTTTAGAGGCCAGAAGGAAGCTGAAGAGATTTACTTTAAGTATGCTTACACCCATTATTATTTAAATCAATTTGATTTAGCCTCTCATTTATTTAAAACCTTTGCCAATACTTTTATCAATAGTTCGAAAAAAGAAGAAGCTGATTTTATGTCGGTAAATTCTTTATACAGGACCTCTCCCGGTTATCGGTTAGATCAAAGCAATACAGAAAAAGCAATTGAAGGTTTTCAATTATTTGTGAATTCCTATCCCAACTCAACCCGTGTTGCTGAATGCAATCGTTTGATTGATGAATGTCGGTCCAAATTAGAATTCAAAGCCATCGAAGCCGGTAAGTTGTATTTTGACATGAACAATTACCAATCCTGTGTCACTAGTTTAAAAAATGTGTTGAATGATTTTCCAGAAACCAAAAACGGCCGCGAAATACGTTACCTCATTTGTAAATCGGCCTATTTATTAGCTGAACACAGTATTTTTGAAAAACAAAAAGAGCGTTATCTGGAAGCCCGGCAATATATCGAGGATTATATTTCAAAATATCCAACCGGTAAACAAACCAGTGAATTAAAAGATTACCAAAGAAAAATTAATCATAAATTAAAATCTACGGACTATGAACGATATCAAAACGCAAGTGCAAGGAATTAATCCGAACATAAAAGCTCGAAACATCAAAGAATTTACCGGAAGCAATGGCAATATTTATGAGACCATCAATGTATTGTCTAAGCGGGCAAATCAACTGACCAATGATATTAAAGAAGAATTGGTAGATAAATTAGATGAATTTGCTTCCCATTCTGATACGATTGAAGAAGTACATGAGAATAAAGAGCAAATTGAGATTTCAAAATTTTATGAGAAACTTCCAAATCCTGCGATTATTGCTATCGAAGAATACTTAGAAGGTAAAATAGACTACCACTATAAAAATATCCAAAACGATTCTGAATAATCCACATTTAGGATAAGTGTCAGTCCAGCACAATTTATTGGAAGGACGTAAAATAATCCTTGGTATAACGGGCAGTATTTCCGCCTACAAATCAGCTATCTTATTGCGCCTGTTACGGAAAGCAGGAGCTGAAGTTCAGGTAATCTTCACAGAAGCTGCCAAAGAATTTGTGGGTCCGTTAAGTTTTGCCACACTTTCTGATAAACCGGTCTTATCTGATATAGCAATTAATCAAGAATGGTCTAAACATGTCGAACTCGGCTTATGGGCTGATTTAATTTTAATTGCTCCTGCCAGTGCCAATACCCTTGCCAAACTAGCGCATGGGATCACAGACAATTTATTAACCGCAGTTTATCTATCAGCCAAGTGCCCTGTCATGCTGGCTCCCGCGATGGATTTAGATATGTGGCTCCACCCTGCCACGCAACAAAATATAAAGACGCTTGCTTCTTATGGAAATCTGATGATACCAGTTGGCGAAGGACCCTTAGCCAGCGGATTAATTGGACCCGGCCGCCTGGCAGAACCTGAAACGATCTTTCAAAAGGTCCAGGAATTTTTGAATCCGGATCAAGTTTTTTCAGGCACTCGTATTTTAATTACAGCAGGCCCTACTTATGAGGCGATTGATCCAATCCGATTTATTGGAAACCACTCGTCAGGAAAAATGGGAATACAGCTTGCCCACCAAGCAATTTCTTTGGGAGCTCAGGTTGAGTTAATTCTTGGACCGAGTAAGGAGCCGGTATTTGAACATCCAAGATTAAACCTTTGCAGAATTGTGAGTGCTCAGGAGCTAAAACTTGAAGTGGAACGCCGGATGGACGCAACGGATATTTTTATTTTAGCTGCGGCCGTTGCAGATTTTAGACCTGAATCGATTGCACCGTCTAAATTAAAAAAATCAAAGCATCCGAATTTGGATTTACATTTAGTACCCACAGAGGATATTGCAGCGTTCATTGGGATGTCTAAAAAAGCTCACCAATTTTTATGTGGATTTGCCCTTGAGACTGAGGAGCTTGAAAAAAATGCTCAAGCGAAGTTGAAAAACAAAAATATGGATTTGATCGTTATGAACTCACCAAACGATCCGGGTGCCGCATTTAATACTGACACAAACAAAGTCTCAATTTTGGATAAGTCCGGAAAAATAAGTTCCTTTGATTTGAAGTCTAAAAAAGATGTTGCCCTCGACATTTTAAAAGCCATTTTAGAAAGAAAATAACATGAAAGCAGCCCTTTATATTTGTTTTTTGGCATTTATGATGAGCATCCAGCTTCAGGCTCAGGA
>CAYMGR010000068.1:0-10883 GCA_964389985.1 uncultured Saprospiraceae bacterium | reverse complement strand
GCTTCAACAGGATCTAAGCCCGCAGCTTTCAATGCCGGATAAATGCCGGATAAAATTCCGACAATCATACATACAACCAAACCTAAAAGAATCCAAGCCCAGGGAATTAGAAATTCGCCGCCCACTATAATTGAAACGATATTACCTACGGGAATGCCGAGTAAGATTCCTAATACGCCCCCCATTTGACAAATAATAATCGCTTCCGTTAAGAATTGATAAATGATATTTTGCCGGGTGGCCCCTAATGCTTTGGCAATGCCAATTTCACGTGTGCGCTCCGTTACAGAAACCAACATAATATTCATTAATCCGATTGCGGCTCCCAATAAAGTCATTAAACCAATTGCGATGGCTGCGCTTCTCAATTTTACCGTGTTTTCTTTAAGAAATTCTACGATCCCATCCGATTTAGTTATTTCAAAATCGTTTTCCTGATAAGATTTTAATTCACGAATTACTCTTAGTATTCCTATTGTTTGAGAGATGGTGGCATCCATATCAACTTGGTTGCCAACGGCTACATCCAGATTAAAATTGGACCTGGCATTTGCATAATCCATTTTAGCGCGAAGCAGGGGAATAAAAATTCTTCTGTCCGCACCTTCATTCATGCTGGCTCCTTTTGATTTCAGGACACCGATTATCTGAAAATGTTGTCCATTAATCAGAATGGTTTTATTGATCGCCTTTTCAGGAATCTCATCAAATAATCGTTTTACAAGTTCGGCACCAATGATGGCTTTTGGATTTCCATTTTCTAATTCATGCGAAGAAAAATTTCGTCCGTTTTGAATTTCATAACCATTTACTTTAAAGAAGTTTTCATCAATACCTTTTATTCGGGTAGTCGGATTAGTTTTTTTATCCAGATATTGAACCACGGCATTAAAACTTCCATTAAATGAAATCGTTACGGTAGCTCGTTCGGCAAATCGTTCTTTAAAATCGATTGCTTGTTGATACGTTATGGGGTCAGATTGTTTATAATTATTATTCCGCCCATGTCTGCGAAACTCGGTGGACTTTCTGGAAATACTAAAGCTATTGGCCCCCAAGGATGAGAAATTGCTACTCATACTATAAATCATGCTGTCAATAGAAGTCAGAATTCCAACTAAAGCCATAATCCCTAATGAAATAATGACTAAGGTGAGTATGGACCGCAACAAATTTGCCCGTACATTAGCCCATGCCAGCGATACAATTTCAAAATAATTCATTGATAGTCCAAAGATACGGGTCCCTTTAATTCGAAGGATTCTTTTTAGATCTTGCAGGCAGTCTTTTCGACCAAATTATCTTATTGACCGAGAATCGCTTCCAAAGTGAGTGCAGAGAGCTCAGGATGAATTTTACCATTACTGGCCAGGATATGGTGTGAATTTAGAATACCATTTGATTTTCCTTCAAAATTCGTGACACGCCCCCCAGCTTCCCGGATCAACAAAATTCCGGCTGCCATGTCCCAGGAATTTAAGCGGGTTTCATAATAGCCATCAAATCGTCCACAGGCTGTATAAGCTAAATCAATAGCGGCAGATCCTAAACGGCGTACGCCTCGTGATTTATTTAAAACCGTTATTAAAATTTGAGCCAGATTATCCATCCATTTTCTTTGATAAGGAAATCCGGTTGCAATAACAGATTCTTCAAGCAGCGCCACCTGACTGACCTGTATTTTTTTTCCATTACAATACGCACCTCCTGATTTCCAGGCATAGTAACATTCATCCTGCATGATATCATGCACAATCCCTATAAGAATATCATCCCCCTGTACTAAGGCCAGACTAATTGAAAACACGGGTATCCCTTTTAAAAAATTGGTCGTTCCATCTAAAGGATCAATAATCCATTTTAGATCCGTAGCAAAAACCTCATCCGTAGTATTCTCTTCTGTTATATAGCCTGCTTCAGGAAGGATTTTTCGTAGATAAGAAACAAGTTTTTTTTCTGTCTCGATGTCAACATACGATACCAAGCTATGTTTTTCCTTCTCCTGGATTTGTTCGTGTTGCACCTGTCCAAGTTCTGCACGAATAAATAATGCAGCCTCTTTGACGATTCCAACTGCCTGACAACATAAAGCTTCTATCTGTTTTACATCCATTTGCTACAAATTCAATGCGTAAATTTAGAAAAGCTTTGCCTGTGCGATTGGTAACAAGGATTAAATGATTCGTGAATAGAATCCTCTTTCCTCGCGAAGTCAGGAGTCAGGAGTCAGTGGTCAGAAGTCAGAAATCAGAAGTCAGAAATCAGTAGTCAGAAGTCAGTAGTCACCTCTCACCTCTCACCTAACCCCTCTCACCTCTCAACTATCATCTAATACCTGACTCCTGAACCCTGACTCCTGACAACTCTTCCCCTATCCTCTATTAAAAATAAAGGGTGCTTGCAAATAGGATTTAGTTAATAATAGAATTTTTTGGAAAGGCTGAATTCTAAATCTTTTTTGTAATAACTGTTCAGGACTTGCGAGTTGGATTTTTATAAAAAGACGCCAGTAATAAGTAAAAGCAATATAAACGCCTAATCTGACCGATTTAGGTAATTGATGGATTCCTTTAAGAGCATATTGAAATTCCTCCTGAATGATCTGTTCAATTTCACGTTTAGAATCCAGACTAAATTGATGAATATTTAAATTTGGAAAATAAACACGACCCCGTTCTTCGTAATCTGATTTTATGTCTCTTAAAAAATTAATCTTTTGAAAGGCTGAACCCAAACTTCGAGCATACGGTTTGAGGGTTTCATATTTTGCAGCATCCCCTTCAACAAATACACATAAACACATTAAACCTACAACTTCAGCAGATCCATAAACATAGTCTTCTAATTCAGAAGCTGAAAATGTTTTTTTGTACAAATCCATTTGCATGCTATCTAAAAAGGAATCGATTAAATGAAATGGAATATTGTATCGGTGAACGACCTCTTGAAAATTTTGCAGAATGGGATTCAAACTAAATGATTGCGATAATGCAGCTTGAGTTTCTTTCCGAAATTGAAGAAGTAATTCCTCCTGCTTTAAATGATGGAAACTATCTACGATCTCATCTGCCAATCTCACAAATCCATAAATGGCGCAAATAGGATTTCGAAAAGGTTTTGCAAATAAACGGATTCCCATTGAAAACGAACTACTATACAAGTGGGTCATTTGTTTGCTGCAGCGTTTGCAAAAGTCCTGATACAAGTTTATAGAATTCATTGGGTAAAATCTTTTATTAATTGTAAAGCACTGATTTGTCCAGAAATTAAACACGGAGGTAAACCGGGTCCCGGATGACTTAACTGCCCTGCAAAATACAAACCTTTGACTTTTTTAGATCGGATTCGAGGTTTCAAGACTGCGGTTTGTAAAAGCGTGTTGGATAAGCCGTAAGCATTTCCTTTATAACTATTGTAAAGCTGTTTAAAATCATCAACCGATACCCGTTCATTCACAACTATATGTTCACGGATCGATTGCCCGGTGTAATGTTCCAATTGGGATAAAATAGAATGCAATAGCTTATCCTGCTCAAGTTTTGAATCTTTAAGACCCGCAGCTAATGGAATTAATACAAATAAATTTTCCATTCCCGGCGGACTTACACTGGGGTCCGTTTTACTTGGCGCGCAAACATAAAATAAAGCTTCCTCAGGCCAGGAAGGATGATCATAGATCTTTTCTGCATGAGTATTAAAATCGGCAGTAAAAAATAAATTATGATGCCTAAGTTTGTCAATTTTTTTAGAAATCCCTAAATAGAAAATAAGTGATGAAGGGGAAAGTTTTCGCGAATCCCAATATTGTTCAGAATATTGACGGTATTCAGAATCCAGTAAAACACTTTCTGTAAAATGGTAATCTGCAGTTGAAAGAACTCTGCTAAAATCCAGGTTTTCTTGATGGATCTGCAAGCCCTTAACCGTGCCATTGATAATATTTATTTTTTCAACGGGCGAATTAAAATGAAATTGAACGCCCTTCTCAAGTGCTAATTGATAAAGTGCCTCAAATAATTTATACATCCCTCCCATCGGATACCAACTTCCTAAAACTAAGTCAGCATAATTCATCATGCTGTATAGGGCAGGAGTCTGTGAAGGTTTGGCTCCTAAAAATAAAACCGGAAAACATAATAGTTGTCTTAGTTTTGGATGTTTGATTTTGCGGAAGATCAATTTCTCAAGGGAACGAAACAGTTCCAATTTGAATGTTGCTGAAAGCAATCGAAACTCAAAAAATTCGCTCCAGGACAAAGAAGGCTTTCTAACAAAATCCTTCATTCCTGTTTCATATTTTATACGAGAATCATCCAGAAATTTTTTAAGAAAAATAGAACTTCCGGCTTCAACCGATTCAAATAATTGGTAAGTGGATTGAATATCTGCAGGAATTTCAAGAGTCCCATCTTTAAAGATCATTTGATAAGAAGGGTCTAGTCGGACTAACTGAAAATAATCCGATCTGGATTTACCAAATTGCTTAAAAAAATCGTCAAAGACATCCGGCATCCAATACCAACTGGGTCCCATGTCAAATAGAAAACCATTTTTCTCCATAATTTGACCCCGTCCTCCAAATTGACGGTTCTTTTCAAATACGGAAACAGCAAATCCTGCATCAGCGAGCTGAATACTAGCGGCTAAACCGGATATTCCGGCTCCGATCACGGCACAGGTTTTTACTGGAGGCATACGTGTACAAACCAAACTCCTTTCATTTTGTTTAATCTTTTAGTTTCTTTTATTAAACAAAAAGCCCCTGAGAGATTCAGAGGCTTTTATTGTTCTAAATTTTTCGACTTAAATCAGTAATCATATAGCTTACCGACCTGGTTTTGCTTTCATTATTCTACGCGACCTGCTTTCAGTTGGTCTTGAAGAACTTTTAATTCGTCCATCTTACCTTCCGCAGCTAAGCCAGCTTGTTGTGGCCAGGTAGTTGGATCATGCATTTTATAGCGGGCACCTGCTTTTTCCAGGATTTCCTTAATGCGATCTATCGGAGCTTCTGACAATTCTTTAAAATTGCTGATGCCATCGGCAATCAATAATTCCGCAATCTTTGGACCGATCCCTTCAATAATTTTAAGATCATCTCCTTTTGCGGCTTTACTTGATTTTTTAGCAACCGAACTTTCATCTGCAAGCTGCATTTCAGCAGATTCTGCAACAGGGGTTTCGACTGCTTCTGCTACTGGGCTTGGAGCTTCCTCCTTTACTTCAGATGTTTCCACCGGAGGAGCTGCAGGAGCTGTTGTAGCGGCTAATTTAGCTTTCGCATTTTCCTGAAATTGTTCTTTTAAAGCACTGAATCCTTCAATTTCTCCAAGAGTAGTTGCTTCAATCTTAGATTGTTGCTTTTCTACAGCTTTTTTGACTTTAACGGTTTCAACTTCTTTTTCCTTTTTCACATTATCATCTGCTTCTTTCTTTACATCCTCAAGATACTTAGCATGTGAAACCATGATTTTTTTATCATCACGATTAAATTCAATCACTTTCACAGTCAAAATTTCTTCGACATTAGCCTGTTGATTGTTTTCCTTTTTCATATGCTTAGCCGGTGCATAAGCTTCTAATCCATAAGGTAACTGTACCGTATATCCGCGATCGTCTTTTTTAAGAACGGTTGCTTCATGATAAGATCCTACAGGGAAAACATTTTCAAATGTATCCCATGGATTTTCTTCTAATTGTTTATGGCCTAAGGAAAGTTTGCGATTTTCAGCATCTATTTCCATAATCATAACGTCCAGGTTGTTTCCAACACGAACGTATTCTGATGGGTGATTAAATCGTTTGGTCCAGGATAAATCAGAAATATGAACCATTCCGCCGATGCCATCTGCCAATTCAACAAATACACCATATGGAGTTAGATTTTTAACCACTCCGGTATGACGGGATCCTGCTGGAAATCTTTGTTGAATAGTACTCCAAGGATCTTCGATCAATTGCTTTAAACTTAAAGACATTTTGCGTTCCTCACGATCCAGAGTAACCACTTTTGCTTCAAACTCTTGTCCGAGGAAGAAGAAATCTTTTGCATGAACCGGTTGACTGTTCCAGTTTACTTCTGAAACGTGGATCAAACCTTCAACACCCGGTTGAATTTCTAAAAATGCACCGTAATCTTCAATATTGACGATCTTACCTTTTACTATAGATCCTTCAACAATATCAGCAGGCATGACTTCCCATGGATGCGCTTGTAATTGTTTTAGACCCAATGAAATACGCTTTTTGTTTTCATCAAAGTCCAATACCACCACATTGATTTTTTGGTTTTTCTCCAAAACTTCATTCGGATGGTTGATCCGTCCCCAGGAAATATCAGTAATATAAAGTAATCCGTCAACACCTCCTAAATCAAGGAATGCTCCAAAATCAGTGATGTTTTTAACGGTACCTTCCAATACCTGACCTTTTTCAAGACCGGAAATGATTTGTTCTCTTTGTTCCTGAAGGTCTCCTTCGATCAATGCTTTATGAGATACTACTGCATTTTTAATGGCTTCATTAATTTTTACCACTTTAAACTCCATCACTTTGCCTACATAAGCATCGTAATCGGTAATGGGTTTAATGTCAATCTGTGAGCCCGGTAAAAAGGTTTCCAATCCATTACAATCTACAATCAAGCCTCCTTTAGTTTTGCTGATTACAGAACCTTTGATAATGGTACCGTTTTTATAAGAGTCAACCAGATTTTCCCAGGCACGTAGCAATTTTGCTTTTTTACGGCTCAGAACCAGGTGCCCTTTTTCGTCTTCAGTTTTTTCTACATAAATTTCAATATGGTCTCCGGCTTTAGGATCCAAATCTCTAAATTCAGTTTTCGCAACAAGTCCGTCTGATTTATAATCAATATCGAGGATCACGCTGTTTCCGGTTGTTCCGGCCACCCGGGCCTGGAGCACCTGACCATCTATAATGGTGCGGAAGGTTTTGTCGTAGTCTTTGATGTATTTCTCCTGTTCCTCGGCTGAGTAATTCAGGGTATTTTTATTGCTGATAGACCAGTCAAACTCGTCGTGAGCACCGGAAAAATCGTCGGTTTCAACGAGGGTTTCCAGATCAATGACTTCTTCAAGTAAATTGACTACGGCTTCTTCTTTTTTAGGAGCATGCAGCAGTTCATCATCCTTGATTTCTGGCTCATTTTCTGGAGTTAAATTTGTTTCGTCCAACATTTTGGAATTTTTTAAAAGGTTAAGAAATAATTTTAGCGGCGCAAAAGTAGTCAATTATACCATTTATGAGTGGTTAATTAACATATTAAAAGTCTTTAACAGGCCTTTAATTCATTTTAACCCATTCAATCTTGAGTCCGGATTATTTGCTAATTGGCTGATTTTTAGCCTAAAATCTGGTCTAATTGGACTTTCCAGCCTGTTTTGGTGCTTCGTAGACCATTTTTTGAATGAAACTGGTTTCAAATCCGCCCTCTGCACTCATTCTATAAGAAAATCCTGGCAATTCGTTTCGCCATTTACAATTTAGCTTGGATATTCAAGTTTAGTGGAATTGCCTTACATTCACAAAAAAATAAGACATGTCCGATTTAAGGCCCTGGCTAAAAAACTATCCTGCCGGTATCCCTGCTAATATCAAAACGGATAACTATCCTTCTTTACGGGAATTTGTAGCCGAGTGTTTAAGCAAGTTTGCCAGCTTAAAGGCTTTTACCATCATGGGGGTCTCCATGACGTATAAAGAACTGGATGAAAAATCGAATGCCTTTGCCGCTTATTTGCAGTATCGGGGATTAAAACCGGGAGATCGAATGGCATTAATGATGCCCAATTTATTGCAGTATCCCATCGCAATAATTGGTGCCATCCGGGCAGGGGTTGTGATAGTAAATACCAATCCTTTATACACGCCCAGAGAGATGGAATTTGTCTTTTGTAATTCCAAGGTGAAAGCTATACTGGTAGTTGAAAATTTTGCATCCAATCTTGAAAAAATACTCCCAAAGACAAATATTGAAATCGTAATACTCACTACAATTGGTGAATTGATGGGCGGTTTAAAAGGAAGTTTGATCGATTTTACCGTTAAGTATATCAAACGAATGGTTCCACGGTTTAGAATTCACAATACCGTCAATTTTTCAACCGCCTTGAGACAGGGCGCCAAACAAAGTATCAAACCTTTTCAAGTTAAACCGGATGACCTTGCTTTGCTGCAATATACGGGCGGTACAACGGGTGTCAGCAAAGCTGCGATGCTGACTCATCACAACTTATTATCCAATATCGAACAAATCCGGGCGGTAATTTGCTATTATCTGCAAGATGGAAAGGAAACCACCTTATCTCCTTTACCCATGTATCACATCTTTGCTTTTGCAGTCAACCTTATGGCGATGATGACCATTGGAGCCAATACTGTTTTGATTTTAAATGCACGCGACCTGAATTCTGTCATCAAAGCGTTTCGGGAATATCCAATTAGTTTGATGACAGGAGTCAATACATTATACAACGCCTTGATGCAGCATCCTGACTTTGGTCGGATCGATTTCAGATCTTTGAAAGTAACCGTTGCAGGAGGAATGGCTTTGCAATCCGCTGTTGCAGATCGCTGGAAAGCTTTAACTGGTTGTGGACTGAGTGAAGGTTATGGAATGACTGAAGCCTCACCGGTCGTCAGCCTGAATCCTATTGATGGCAACGGGAAGCCGGGATCTATTGGATTGCCTGTGCCTTCAACGGATGTACGGATCGTCGATGAATCCGGTCGGGTTTGTGGTTTTGGTGAGATTGGCGAAATCCAGGTCAAAGGCCCTCAGGTCATGTTGGGCTATCTGGATCGTCCGGATGAAACAGCCAAAACAATCGTCGATGGCTGGCTCTGTACAGGAGATATCGGTTCCATGGATTCAGATGGTTATTTTAAAATTGTCGATCGGAAAAAAGATATGATCATCGTTTCTGGTTTTAATGTTTTTCCCGCAGAAATTGAAGAAGTCTTATCAAGACATCCCAAAGTTTTAGAAGTAGCTGCAATTGGAATTCCGGATGAAAAATCAGGTGAAGTGGTGAAGGTTTTCATTGTAAAAAAAGATAAGAGTTTGGATGAATCAGAAGTGGATGATTATTGTCGACAAAATCTGACAAACTATAAGCTGCCTCGCGCCATAGAATTTAGAGATAAATTACCTAAAACAAACATAGGCAAAGTACTAAGAAGAGAATTGCGCAGCTAGATAGCTTTAAAAAATAATTGGCAGACCATATACATACATGAATGTTTCACGACCCATTCTAAAATTCAAACCTACTGCCTATGATAGAATTCTTGGAATCATATCCGGTATCGTTTTGGTTGGGATTTGGCTGTTGTGCCTGTACTATTTTTCTGAAATACCGGAACGCATCCCGGTTCATTTTAATTTTTCCGGAAACGCGGATCGATATGGAGCAAAATCCATGATTTGGCTCTTACCGGCACTTGGTACCATACTCTATTTTAGTTTAACTCTAATCATGAATGTTCCGCATCGGTTTAATTATCCGGTTCAGATTCATGCCGGGAATGCAGAAATGCAATATAGAAATGCGCTGCAAATGATCCGTTTTGTCAGGGCTTGGCTTGTGATTCTATTTTTCCTCCTGACAACTCGTGTGATTCAACAAGCTATGGCTCATCCAACCGCTTTACAGAACTTGTTATTGCCTTTCGTGTTGATATCCTTGCTGGTTCCACTGATCTATTTTATGATTAAATCTTTTCAGTATAAATGATTTTGGAACCCTTCCGGTTCTTTATTAATTGTATAAAAAATTCGGACACGTATTCTAAAACCTGCGTTAAATTCCATATTTTGCAAGCCCGTTTCAAACTAACAATTGTTCACAATAAAAATTCAATTCTATGAAGCTAATTACTAAAAACTACCTTTTTTTGACATTTGTCGTATTAACCACGGTCTTTTCATGTAAGGAAGACGATCCGATTCATGTGAATCCAGGTCTTAGTTTTACCAGTGGAAGTGGTTTGATTACCGGGAATGTATCCCTTCCAATTTACAGTCCGATCAAAATGAATATGACGGCTGCCAAAGGCAGTAATCCATTAAAAACCATCACCGTTAAGGTAGACGGAGTGATTCTGCCTCCTTTAGCCTTTAAAGTAAATGGTGTGGATGCACCTGCAAATCCTGCTTTATTGGTTGGTACAGACAAAGATGGAATTTCTAATACCTATGAATTCATAAGCTCCATCAATCCCGACACCACTTTATATGAATTTATACTGGCAGATGACAAGGATAGTCTGACGATTGCTTCCATCACAGTAATTTTTACTGCGATCCCTGCAAACGAAACTGCAAAAGGATTGATAGTCTATAATTTTTCTGGCCCAAGACAAGGCGGACTGGATTTATTTAATTCAAAAGTTGTTTCTGGAAACGATCCCAACGCAACCATCAGAGATTATGGTGTTGTAGATCCTCAGTCTAATTTTAGCTGGGTTAAAAAATTTACACCTCGCAATGGATCAATTATCAAAAATCCCGTTGCAGGATTTACATATGCAGGTCTAAGGTATCAGGAAGACATCATTTATGCTTTTGAAAACGGTTCCAATGATGTGGGTTCGATCGATACTAAAGTATTAGCCAAGGGCGATTTTTTTGTCGTCAAAAATGGTACCGCATATTTTGCAGTGTCGATTGACAATTTGACTTTTACGGCCAATGACAATTTAGATAATTACGAAGTTTCAATTAAGCGATAAGAATCCTTTACCCCTTATTAGGTTAAACCAGAAAGCTAAAATGAGTTAATTAGCTTGGTAAGGTTTTTTAGATAAATTAAAACGTTTGGTTGAACCCAATATTCCGGATGCTTGAATTTTTTAATCCCAAA
>CAYMGR010000067.1:0-11011 GCA_964389985.1 uncultured Saprospiraceae bacterium | reverse complement strand
TGATCCGGATTGGATTCAAACCAATGACCTACTGCTTAGAAGGCAGTTGCTCTATCCAGCTGAGCTACGGGACCATTTTTCAAAAGGTTTAAATCAATAGGCTGCTACATTTTATGAAACAGACTAGATTATAACTAAACTTGCTTTTCTTTAAAAAGCGGACAAAAATAATCAAAACCAAGAATTAGAAGCTAGTTCATAAAACGAAATTGCTTATTTTTTCCGGTTTTTGAGCTTAGTTTGATATAAATCACTCCAACCGGAAGGACTTTTTTCGAAATTTCTAATAGCTTTTGGTTTGAATTTCCAGACAATAAAGATTTTCCTTCCGAGTTAAACAAGTGATATTGCACCCATTCATTCCCCGGAAGCGTAATAAGGATTTTATCATTTAATTCGCTTAATGAATAAAACGTTTCAGATTCAGTTTGAGTTCCAACAGTAGAGCCCAATTTGAAAGAATAGAATTGTGGACATCCCAGACAATCTCTAACTTCAACGGAATAATTACCAGATTTTAAATTGCAATTTTCTTCTGTTGTAGCCCCATTATTCCACTTATATGTATAAGGTAAACAACCTCCTTGCATAACAATTTTAATGCAGCCAATTCCGGTCCCGTCATCTTTAGTAAGAATCGTATCTTTTAATACAATTTCTGAATCAAATTGAAGATCCACCAGCAAAAAGCTATCACATCCAAATTGATTTATAAATTTAAACGTTTGAATCGGATTTAATCGGTTAAATAAAACGCCATTGATTCGAATGGAATCATTATAACAAAGGGAATCCGTAATTTGACCAACGGATGTGGGCTTTAAGGTGATTGTAATGTGAACAATACTATCACATCCGTTTACCGATGCGTTTGGAAGCCTGACGGTTTCTGATTCTTTTCCCTGATACAATTTAGCTCCAAGAATGGATATCGTATCGCCTGCACAAATACTTGTTGAAAAATTGGATTCGATGGCTGATTTAAATTCTACAGTTACATGTACGATGCTGTCACAGCCATTTATTGTTGCATTTTTAATAATGGTTGTACCGGTATCTTTTCCTTCATAAAACTTTATTCCATTTACAGTTAAGGTATCGCCTAGGCAAGATGAGGTTGTATAATTTGATTCAATCAATCCACATTCAAACAACTTTAGTGTCCAAAAATCTGGTGCATTTATGTTGGTTGATGGTAAATCATTATTGGTACTAAAACTTTGAGAAACCATATACATGGTATGATCCAATCCAAGACAGATGGCATTTGCGTTATCTCCACCGGTCCCTCCATAATTTTTTTGCCATAGAATATTTCCAGAAGTATCTAATTTCATCAATAACACATCGCTTCCACCATAATTCGCTTTAATGTCCTGGTCTTTACTGTTAGAATTTCCAAGAAACAAGATATTTCCATCCGGATCCAAAATGGCCTTAACAGCACTTTCGTCATTTTTACCTCCAATTATTTTTGACCACACCAGGATTCCGTTTTTATCTAATTTACTCATCCAAATATCTTTAGCTCCCCTCAGGCTATCCACCTGACCCCCTGACATGGAAACCGTTGAAAAAACGATCATGCCATTATCTCCAAGATTCACCGCATCAGCAAATATATCGTCACCTGGTCCTCCAATTGTAGTCAGGAAAATCTTATTGATGTTTCTGTTTATTTTTAAAATAAAAATATCCTTTTTACCTCTGCTTAAACCGTTAAAATCGAGATCATTGGATTCTGATTCTCCCAAAACCAACATTTGTCCGCCAAAGGCATCTGAGCGAAGTATTTTTTTAGCTGATTCATCTTTTGTGCCACCAAAAGTTGAAACTTTTACCAATGAACCTGATTCATCAATTGAAGTTATTAATACATCATTTCCACCTTTGGTTGGACTGCCGACTACATCTTTATCTAATGATTTGGTGTGCCCGGTTAAAAATATTCTACCTGCTTCCAAATAAAACAAATCATATAGTTGGTCATTGTTCGTTCCTCCAATGCTTTTTTCCCAAATTTTTGCTCCGGTTGTAGGATTATATGCAACAAGCCAAATATCAATTAATCCATAAAGATTGCTTACATCCCCCCCCTTTCCACTTGTAAAACCACCCAAAAGCAAATTCCCATTTGCTAAAGGAATGTAAGTGCTGATCTGATCAGACAAGGGGCCTCCAAAAGTCTTTATCCGGATTAAATCTCCGTTTGGTTTAAATTGACAAACCATAAAATCTTCGCTGCCTTTGTTCCCTCCAATATTTGTTGAAGCACTTTTGCCGGCTGCAATGATCATTGTGTCATTATATTGGGAAATTATACTGCAAACATCAGAATTATTCCCTCCATAAATTTTACTCCAAATTTTATTTGGCTGACTATAAATAATACTAGCACATGTAAATAAAGAAATGCTTAAAATATATTTTTTCATTTAAATGAATTTGAACATTTTAGATTAAATAACTATCTATAGAAAGATTATGCCAAGTTACCATGAAAGAATTAAAAATTGAACCCGGTTGGAAAGAATTTTTGAAAGATGAATTCCAACAGGACTACTTTATAAGTCTGGTTAATCGGATAAAATCTGAGCGAAGCGCAGGTAAGCTCATTTATCCACCCGGACCTTTAATTTTTAATGCATTTGATTCAACTCCAATCGATAAAATCAAAGCTGTCATATTGGGTCAGGATCCCTATCATGGACCAGGAGAAGCTATGGGACTTTGCTTTTCGGTGCCCTTTGGAATTCCAGTTCCTCCTTCTCTTCAAAATATTTATAAGGAGTTAAACCGAGAGTTCGGTTTTCCTATTCCGAATCACGGAGATCTGAGTAAATGGGCCCGTGAAGGCGTATTGTTACTAAATGCATCCTTAACGGTAGAACATAAAAGTCCAAATTCTCATAAAAACATAGGCTGGCATACATTTACGGATCATGTGATTCAAAAACTATCTGAAAATAAGGAACATTTAGTCTTTATGCTTTGGGGGAATTTTGCCAAATCCAAAAAGGAATTGATCCATTCTCAAAAGCATTTAATTCTTGAAAGTGCGCACCCTTCCCCATTGGCAGGAGGTAAATTTCAGGGAAATCAACATTTTTTAAAGGCTAATGAATATCTGATCAGCCATAATATTACAGCTATCGATTGGCAAATTCAAAGTCAAGCATGAGCTGATTATTAAAATTTATTAAAAATTTTAATAATTGTATTTAATTGAATATCAATTGAATATATTATATATAGGCGAATTCCTGGCTGGATTTTAACAATTCTATATCTTGAATTAGGAGAGTGTCAAGAATTCAAATAAATTTGCCATATTATTAAAACCCTCAAAACAAACTTATTATGAAAATCAAATTTCTATTAGTGTTAGCTGTGGTGGCTATTTCTTTTTCAGTGCAATCTCAAGACTATAATAATGCGATAGGTCTAAGAGCAGCATGGGGCTGGGCTTTAACCGGCAAACATTTTCTGAATGAAAAAAATGCATTAGAAGCTATCGTAAATTATAGAAGCTATGGAGCTGGATCTTATGATTACAGTTATTTTAGTCTTACTGGTCTATTTCAAAAGCATTATGATATTTCTTCTGTAGATGGTTTAAGATGGTACTGGGGATTTGGAGCGCGTTTAGGCTCTTGGGGAGGTGACTGGGATTTAGTAGATGGTGGAGACGGATCCTTTTTTGTAGGTGCCTGCGGAAACCTTGGTCTCGATTATAAGTTTAAAAATGTGCCAATTAACTTATCTGCTGATTGGATTCCAACTTTTAATTTTGTTGGTTGGGGAGATGGATTTACAGGTGAAGGTGGTGGATTTGCAATTCGATATGCATTCTAAACAAATCACTAAAACGATAAAAGCCTTGTTGGAATTTCCCACAAGGCTTTTTTTTATACTTAAATATTAATTATAGTACTTCAGACTGATTTTTATTGCGTTTCCATAAATAGGTAAACACTAAAAAAAGAAGGTAAGGCATCGCTAAAAGATATAAAATCCCAGTATTTAAACCCTTTCCAACACTTCCACCATTCTTCATATTGCTTTCGGCTGCCATTTTGCACATGGGACACTGTGCTGAAAGGGTGCTGTCAATTAACAGAATCAAACAGACCAAGATGAGTGGAAGAATCATTTTCTTCATATTAGTTCATTCTACATGGATAAAGTAAGATAAAGCAAATCGGGCCACTTATACAAATATATAACCAAATCGGGAAAATTATTCTTGTCAATTTTTTATGACGTTGAATCTGATTGGTCAGGCCTCTGATGTAAGCAAAAAGGATAAATGGAAATGCCACTGCAGATAAAATCACATGACTAATTAGCAATATAAAATAAATCAATCGCATGACACCTTCACCACAATACTTTATTTCAGGCGAAGTAATATGATATAAAACATATGAAATCAAAAACAAACCAGAAAATATTAAGGCTGTGGTCATAAGTCGTTTATGAGTTTCAATATTTCCTTGTTTAATTTTAATATAAGCTGCGACTAAAATTCCTGCACAAATCGCATTTAAACTTGAATGAAAAATGGGTAAAAATGAAAAATCAATTGAGGTCTCCCAATGGATCTTTCGCATAAAAATTACGATCAATAAGATAATGACACTCAAGCCACTTGCTATAAAATTAAGTTGCTTGATTTTTTGAGGGGTCCAGTTCATTTAGAATCTTTCAAACTTAGAAATACCGGAATCTGTCTAACAACATTTAAAATGGCATCCTTGTTTTCCAAACTGTAGTAATTTCTTATATTTCCTTTTCTGTCTAGCAGTATAATCAGGTTTTGATTTCTAAATTTTTCCGGAATTCCAAAACTGGATTCACAAAATGGAAACACATGTTGCATAGCCATATACGAATTGAGCCATAATTTATCTTGAGGCAATTGCAATTTTTGTCCCATCTCTCTGACGAGTTCACCTTGCTGAAGTCCTATGACCGTAAAAACATGAACATTAAATTCTTCCTTGGTTTGCTTGAAAATATTTTTCAGGGTTTCAATATCCTGATTTCGGAAGGAGTCAATGGAAAAAACACCGATTAACCAATTTTTACCCAACAAACTATCCGAATAGAAAATATCTGCATCCTCTAAACTTGTTTGAAAAGGGCTCATTGTGGCTTTTGGGCTTAGATCAGCCATGGCATCTTTTCTCATTTTGGTACCTTTTTCCAAAAAATACCAGGCAAAAACTGGAAGTGCTATTAAAATAAGCCCAATGGCTAATAGATTAAATGTCTTTTTCATTTAACCTATAAAATTATCTAGTTTCATTTAAGCTTTAATGCGCTTTAAGCGTGTCTGCAGAGTGGATTGATTCTGAGGAAGGTGTAGTTGGCGATTGTTCTTGGTGTTCTTTTGGAACTGCACCATGTGGATTAGCCGCTTTTGAAATACCTCCGGTTAATTCAAGAATAGGTCTGTCGTTTACATTTTTACGCCAATGATACCAAGTGTTTCCTTCAGAAAAGAAAGCAATAATAGCCCATATTAAAAGCATCGTAGGCATTAATACGCTTCGCACCAATCCGGGTACTTCATAGCGCATATGCATAAACTCAAACACAATATAATAAGCTTTATAAATGGACATGCTAATCATTAAAGAATACATAACAAATCTAGGCAAATGAAAGCCTTCGATAATGTATCCTTTTCCTAATAAGGCTACCATAACTTCTGCAATGGTAACGATCCCTAATAAGACAAATCCTTTAAAAACAACTTTTTTTCCTTCTTCGTAACTTAAGTGTGCCATTCTTTTTATTAATTTATAGCAGATAGAAAACTAAAAACACAAAAACCCAAACCAAATCTACAAAGTGCCAATACAATCCAATTTTTTCAACCATTTCATAATGATTTCTTCTTTGGACATATACCCCACTTGCAACATTGATCATAATAATGAGTAAAAAGATTACCCCGCTCAATACGTGGAATCCATGAAATCCGGTAATAAAGAAAAACAAAGCTCCGAAGGCTTTAGGCCCAAACTGCTGTTCCTTAATTTCTCCCGCTTCCGTTTTATATTGTAGAGGGGCCCATTCACCATCGTGTTTATGAATCAGATAACTTTGATGTGCTTGAAAGGAATCACCTGCTTTTATATCATGTCCATCTCCCTGAAGGTAAACTCCCGATTCAACATGAGTACCAAAAGGATTTTTGAGTATCGTCATATGTTCTTCTCCAATGAGTGTCGTCCATTCCCAAGCCTGACATCCTAAGAAGCACAAGCCTCCAAAAATGGTCATCAACATCCAAAAAACCACACCTTTTTTATTATATCTGTGGCCTTCCTGAACGGCACGAACCATAGTAACACTACTCACGATCAAAACGAAAGTCATAAACGTAACAAAAATCAATGGTTTGTGATGAATACCACCTGGTAATGCTGAAAAAACAAAATCAGGTACTGGCCAAGTTGGACTACTGAATCGCAAAGTACCATACGCTATCAAGAATCCAGCAAATGTAAATGCATCAGATAATAAAAAATACCACATCATTAATTTTCCATAACTGGCTTTAAATGGCTCTTTAGCCCCCATCCATATGGATTCGTTTTCATGTGTTTGATGCCCCTGTAATGTTTGATCGGATGCCATTATAATTTTTTTTATCTATTGTAATATTAAAAACAGAAGTAAGTAAATCCAAAGTAAATCAACAAAATGCCAATATTGTCGTACTAAATCAATTTTTAATAAACGCATCTTATCTGATTGTATTGGAATCAGAAATGCATTTAATAAACAGACTAACAATGCTGCGACTCCTCCAATTACGTGTAGAGCATGAATCCCGGAAAGCGCATACAAAAACGAACCAGACACACTTAAATCAATTGTAATACCACTCGCTGCAAGGGCTTGCCATGAAACGATTTGTGATCCTACAAATAAAACGCCTAAACTAAATGTAAGCAACATACCGATTTGATATGAAGCCGTTTTTTGAGCTTTAAAAGCTTTCAAAGCCCATTCAATAGTAAATGAAGAGAGAATAATTAAAAGTGTACTAATAAAAAATTGATTCGGTAATTTAAATTCATACCAATTACCTGCCGGTCTTCTTACTAAATAAGCGCTCGTTAATGCAGCAAACATCATCGTTATAGAAGCCATACCTATCCATAAGCCAAACTTCAAAGCCTGAAAACGGCTTGGCCCTAAATCTTTATCGATCATTTGGATAATAGGCATCAATGAATAAAGCTATTAGTTAGTAATAAAAACAATAATACTGGCAAATAAATAATAGAACAGAACATCAATTTTCTTGCTGCCTGCTCGTTATTGAGAACAAATAATTTCCAACTAAAATAAATATAAAATAAGATACACACCGCAATTCCAATGAAAGGAAGAATATGGAGTGCATTATTAGCTGCTAACCAAAACAAAAAGACAAAACTTAATCCTGCATAAATGGCAGCATAAAGACCATATTTAGAATCAGGTTTTCCATCTATATCGTTTACCAGTTTAAAACCAGCTTTCCGGTAATCTGAATGCCCCAACCAGGCAATACTCCAAAAATGGGGAAATTGCCACAAATACTGGATACCAAACAAACAAAACGCTTCCCAGGTAAATCCATTTGAAGCAGCTACTCCAGCTATTAAAATGGGCAGTGCTCCTGGTATGGCTCCAATCGGTATGGCCAAGGTTGAAAATCGCTTCATTGGTGTATAAACAAAGGAATACAACACAAATGAGAGCATTCCCAGTAAACTTGCTATCGGATTGATCATTACTAAAAACAAAACACCCAAGGTGCAAAAAATCCCACTAATTAAAACGGAGGTAGCAATTGACATTCGACCATCAGCAACAGGTCTTAATGCGGTGCGAACCATTAATTTATCGTAATCTCTTTCCAAACATTGATTCATGGCATTCGCAGCAAAAGTGATAAAACTGCCACCTAATATTAGCAAAAGAAAGTTGCTTAGATAAAATTGATCCTTCGCAAGAATTACATAACTCAACGCAGAAGAAAGGATTACCATTAAGCTTAGCTTAAACTTAACAAGAATCGCTAAATCCTTTAAAAAAGAATATTGTACTGCCGATGAATTAACCTGATTCAATTCGTTTCCTATTAATATAAAATTAATGACTGCTATGCTCTTCTCCTTCAGCTAAGGGTACATGTTGCTGAATAAATTCTTTATTATCTTTACCATAATCGTAAGCCCATCGTTGCACGGTTGGAATTTTTTCCGGCCAATTACCGTGACCGGTTTCAATTGGCGTCGTCCACTCTAACGAATTTGAACCATACGGATTCTGCTCGGTCATTTTACGTCCTTTGTACATACTCCAGAAAAAATTAACCACAAAAAGAATTTGTGCAAAAAAAGTAATGATCGCAGCTATAGTGATAAATTTATTCAAATCTGTAAAATCCTTAAACGCATCAAAATTATCAAATCGATAATAACGTCTTGGAACACCAGCCATCCCTAAATAGTGCATGGGACCAAAAACGGCATAGGCTCCAATCATGGTTATCCAAAAATGTATTTTACCTAAGGTTTCATTCATGAATCGCCCAAACATTTTTGGAAACCAGTTATACACACCAGCAAACATTCCAAAAAATGCAGCAACACCCATAACTATGTGAAAGTGAGCCACGACAAAATAGGTATCATGCTGTTGAATATCAATTGCCGAGTTGCCTAAAAATATCCCAGTCAATCCACCTGAAATAAACATGGATACAAATCCAATACAATATAGCATAGGTGTATTGAGTCGGATATTACCACCGTACAAGGTACTAATCCAGTTAAATACTTTGACGGCAGAAGGGACTGCAATAATCAAAGTAAAAACCACAAAGAAGTTAGAAATAAAAGGATTCACACCAGACATAAACATATGGTGCGCCCAAACGATAAATGATAAAAAGGCAATAGCTAATATAGAATATACCATGGCCCGGTAACCAAATATTGGTTTACGAGCATGCACAGATAATACCTCTGAAACGATACCCATTGCAGGTAAAATGATGATGTATACTTCCGGATGCCCTAAGAACCAAAAGATATGCTGATATAGGATTGGACTTCCACCAATGCGATCTAAAGCCTGGCCGTTAATAAAAATATCTGATAAGTAAAAGCTCGTTCCCAAGCCCCGATCAAATAGCAAAAGGAAAAATCCTGAGGCCAAAACCGGGAAGGACAAGAGACCTAAAATAGCGGTCACTAAAAATGCCCAAACAGTTAAGGGCATTCTCCACATACTCATTCCTTTCGTTCTTAAATTCAAAATGGTTGTGATATAATTCATACCGCCCAGAAGAACTGAAACAACAAATAAAACCAACGATACCGTCCATAAAGTCATTCCTGCCCCACTACCAATGGAGGCTTGTGGCAATGCACTTAATGGTGGGTAAGCTGTCCAACCTCCTGAAAAAGGACCTGTATTTAAAAACAGACTATAAAACATTACCACGGAAGACAAAAAGAAGAACCAATAAGACAGCATATTTAAAAAAGGAGATGCCATGTCCCTTGCTCCAATTTGAAGGGGTATTAATAAATTACTAAATGTTCCACTTAAACCAGCTGTTAATACAAAAAACACAATTATGGTTCCATGCATGGTGACCAATGCATAATAAAATTCAGGTTCCAACCTTCCGATCCCAGCATCATTAACCGTTATCCATTGCCCTAATATAGGTTTCAACCAACTTAAGTCTGCATCAGGATAGCCTAATTGCAGTCGGAATATGATTGACATGGCCGCACCGATGATGGCCCAGAAAATACCCGTAATAAGAAATTGTCTGGCAATAATCTTATGATCCTGTGAGAAAATATAAGTTGTTAAAAAGTTAGTTTGATATTTATCTCCATGGTGGTGTTCATGAAAATGATCATCATAACCCAATTCCTGGATTAGTTTATCTTTTTCAACAGATTGAGAATGATTTGATGACATAAATTATGTTTTAAAAAGATAAAATTTTAAATTCAATTCTTCTGTTTTTCGCTCTCCCCTCTTCTGTCTCATTTGCATCAACCGGTTTGGCAGAACCAAAACCTATGGATGCAATGCGCTCAGAAGAAATGCCTTTCGTTACTAAATAATTTTTAATGGAAGCAGCTCGTTCATTCGACAATTTAAGATTCAGATCAGGAGCTCCTGTATTATCTGTATGTCCACTAACTTCAACTTTTAACTTAGGATGCTGATCAAAGGTCTCTTTCAAAATATCTAAAGCATGAGTCGATAATGAATCCAAGATGGCTGAACCACTTTCAAAATAAATATTATCTAAGCGTATAACACGGTCTGCAACATTTGTATTTGTTGAATCCAAAGCTTTTAATAATAATGATTTCATTTCCTCATTCTTAATATCTATTTCAGCTTTAATTGCTTTTCCTTTAAAAGGATCTTCATTGGTATTCCGGATATTATTTAAGTAAAACGATTTTTGTTTTTTGTTCCAAATTTCGAATTCTTCAGGTGATACAACTTTTACTAAACGACGCATACTATAGTGTCCTTTACCGCATAATTCCGCACAAGCCAATTCATATTCAAACGTTTTCCATTTAGGAGGACTGGTTGGATCGTTTGGATCTGAGGGAAGTTGATATTCAGGATATTTTCTAAGTTCTTGCCTAAATTCTTCTGTTGTTTTGATAGGAGTAAATACAAAGTAGGTAGGAATACCTGGAACTGCATCCATTTTAACTCTAAAATGCGGCAGGTAAAAATTGTGCAAAACATCTCTGCCGATTATGCGAATTCGAATTTTTTTACCTTTTGGAATAACTAATTCATCTGCATTATAATCATCATGATTTCTTTCATCATGCCAATCTTGTCCTAACTCATTTGTTCCGGGCTTAATCAATCTAAAATCCTTGACCCCTAATTTTCCATCCATGCCCGGATAACACCAGACTTCCCACCAGATTTCTTCCTGATC
>CAYMGR010000066.1:8488-11119 GCA_964389985.1 uncultured Saprospiraceae bacterium | reverse complement strand
TCCAAAAAGGGCATAAACAAGCAGAAAGTAGAATACACTAATGATGAAACTTTTGTAAATACTTTCGAATGTGCTGTAAATGCAAAATCCAAAGACGAGCAGATTCATAAACAGAATATAGGGAAGGATCACCCATAAAAACACGATGGGTTCCTTATTACTATACCGTTTCATAGCCACAAGGCGAAGGTATAAAAATCTAATCCAACCTAAAGAGGGGTCTGTATGAACTGTATTAAAAGGCCCTTCAATTGAGAATAGTTTTAGATGAGGCTTCTAGCCCCTTCATTCAATATCAGATCTCTCAGGACGAGAGCAATTCAAAACGGGCTTGAAAGAATCGTAAATATTTTGGTTCGTAGATCATGTTCATGCCAAGTATTTTTTTTCGTCGGTCGAAAACCCTTGCGCAGGATTCTGCGATGACGTCCATATGGGCCTGGGTATAAACTCTTCTGGGGATCGTCAATCGTACCAATTCTAATTTTGGAAAAAAGTTTTCTCCATTTGCCTTACGGCCAGCTGACACGATGCCTCGTTCCATCGTACGGACGCCTGAATCCTGATAGATTTCGGCTGCCAGTCTTTGTGCTGGAAATTGATCTTGAGGAATATGCGGTATAAATTTTCGGGCATTCAAAAAGATTCCATGGCCGCCAATGGGTTTCACGATTGGAATGTTGTAGTCGAGTAATTTTTGTCCCAAATATTCAACCTGACCTACCCGCGCTTTGATATGTTCATCCTGAATGCTTTCACGGATTCCTACTGCCATGGCTTCCATATCCCTGCCGGCTAATCCACCATAGGTATGCAATCCTTCGTAAACAACCACCATATTACGTGCTTCTTCAAA
The DNA here is from genome assembly GCA_964389985.1 of uncultured Saprospiraceae bacterium. Taxonomy (GTDB): domain Bacteria; phylum Bacteroidota; class Bacteroidia; order Chitinophagales; family Saprospiraceae; genus Vicinibacter. The sequence continues at coordinate 10,263 of CAYMGR010000066.1, read as the reverse complement.
GAGTTCCCAATCATTAAGGGCCAGAAAGCCACCAATATTAACCAGTGCATCTTTTTTTGCACTCATCGTTGCACCGTCGGTCTGATTGCAAATTTCCAGGACGATGTCTGCTATTGATTTGGTTTTATATCCTTTTTCACGTTGTTGGATAAAATAGGCATTTTCTGCTACCCGGGTCATGTCATGGATGATTTTAATTCCATGTTTTTGAGTGAAAGCACGTAAGGCTTTTAAATTTTCTAAACTGATCGGTTGTCCACCGGCCATATTAACACTGGTTGCAATACTGATGTATGGGATTTTAGCAGGTCCATATTTTTGAATCAATTTCTCTAATTTGCTTAAATCCACATTTCCTTTAAATGGAAACTCACTGTCCGGATCATGGGCTTCATCAATAATAATATCTTCAAACTTGCCTCCGGCTAATTCCTGATGAAGACGTGTTGTTGTGAAGTACATATTTCCCGGAATGATATCTCCACTCCGGATCATAATTTTTGAAAGGATATTTTCAGCGCCTCGTCCCTGGTGGGTTGGGATAATGTATTGATATCCGTAAGTTTTTTGAATTTGCTCTTCCAGATGATAATAATTACGACTGCCAGCATAAGCTTCATCACCCATCATCATACCGGACCATTGTTGATCGCTCATCGCGGAAGTTCCGCTATCCGTCAATAAATCAATATAGACATCTTCAGATTTTAAAAGGAAGGTATTGTATCCGGCTTCCAGAAGCGCTTTTTTGCGTTGGTGGGGCGTTGTCATTTTTAACAATTCCACCATTTTAATTTTATAAGGCTCCGCCCAACTTTTTTTAATAGTCCTCATAACAGTTCATTCTCGTTTGAAATAGGTTTCAATTTAGCTGTGAAATGCCGTAAGAATTCGGCCTCCTCTTCAATGATAAATCCACTCAATTCATTCTTTTTTTGCCATACTTCGATAATGACTTCTGCCACGTAATCCATATGACTCTGCGTATACACGCGCCGTGGAATGGCCAGACGGACCAATTCCATATTTGCGGGGATCAATTTATTGCGTCTGTTATTTTCTTCATATTTTCCAAACATCAATGATCCAATTTCAACGCACCGGATTCCACCCTCAAGATAAAAAGCACAAACCAAAGCTTGTCCGGGATACTGTTCTGGAGGGATCTGTGGTAAAAATGCTTTTGCATCAATGTAAACGGCATGTCCACCGGCTGGTTGCATGATGGGTATTGAAAACTCCATTAATTTTTGAGCTAAATATTCAATGCTTCGGATTCTGTACTGTAAATAATTTTCATCGAGGACTTCTTTTAACCCAATGGCAATGGCTTCAAGATCTCGGCCTGCCAATCCACAATATGTTGGAAAACCTTCTGTAATGACCAATAAATTGCGACAACGCATGGCTAGTTCGCTGTTATTTGTAGCCAGGAATCCTCCAATATTAGCAAATGCATCTTTTTTTGCACTCATGGTGCAACCATCCGCATAGGAAAATAATTCTCTCGCTATTTCTTCGATCGTTTTCGAAGCAAATTCTTTTTCGCGAAGTTTTATGAAATAACAATTTTCTGCAAATCGACAGGCATCAATAAAAAATAAAATTTTGTGACGCTTGCAGATTTGACTAACTGCACGAATATTTTCCATGCTTACGGGTTGTCCGCCATTTGAATTATTAGTTACAGTTATAATAACCATTGGAATGTGATCTGCACCTAAGATTTGGATTTGTTGTTCTAGTTTTTGCAAATCAATATTTCCTTTAAAATC
>CAYMGR010000066.1:0-8388 GCA_964389985.1 uncultured Saprospiraceae bacterium | reverse complement strand
CAGGCATAGGATTCATCTCCATTCATCATTCCAGCCCATTGATTGCTACTCATAGCGCTGGTTCCGCTGTCGGTTAATAGATCGATGATTACCTGATCTGAATGAATCAAAAAAGGATTGTAAAAGGCTTGTTCCAGTATTTTTTGGCGATCAGCTTTTGAATTAAAATGCAGTGGCTCAACCGTTTTAATTCTAAAGGGTTCAATGATGGTTTTCATACGTAAGGGCTTTAAAAACTAAAAATCTAATATAAATGGACAAGTTTCTTAAATATTTTATTCAATTAATTTGTCAGACTACAAATATAAGATAAATTTGTCTTAAATAAGATATTAATTAATTTACTGTAATCCTTTTAAAAACATGTAGAGATGAAAAAGCTTATAATAATAACATGGATAGGATGTTGCTTTTTGCTCAATCAGGCTTTAAGAGCTCAGGAGAATGGAGCTTCAGAAGAACATTTATCAAAAATCGCAGGTTATCACATCGGTGTGGTGCAGATTTTATTTGGCGTTCACAAATCGGAAATTACGTTTTTGGATCAATCCGACTTTTATTCCATTGGCTTTCCGATGGGCGTCACGTTTAATATGCCAGGAAAACTAAAGTTTGACCTGGAATTTGTGCCGGTCATCAACCCGTATTTAGAGGAAGACAGGCCGTATGATGTTCATTTGTTATTTCATCCCGGATTTTTATATCCGCTGCAAAAAAATTATACTATCGGACTTCGACTGGCATTTGAAAATGGGGAGCAGCAATTTGGCTTTACGCCTTTGATCAATAAGTCATTTGCTTTAGGAAAGCAAACTCATTTTTTTATTGAATTCGTTGCACCTACCCGATTTGCAAAAAATCAAGCCTTCAATCAGCTATTTGGGATTCATCTTGGTTTAGGGTTTTAGCAGGGGGAAGGTTAGTTTGCAGAAAAAAATTTCCGGGATTAGCTAAATAAAGCTTGCAGTTTTTGGATCTGGAGAATTTTGATTCCACCTGAATCCAGCTGAATTAACTTATCTTCTTTGAGTTCGGTGAGCATTCGAATCAGCGTTTCCTTTGCCATGCCGCAAAACGAAGCCAGGTCATCCCGGCTTAATTCGATGGCGTTTTCTTTAAAGACATCCGATAACAGAACCAAATGATAGGCCACTTTTTCACGAACATTTCCATATGAATTTATGGAAAGTCGCTGAATGTATTCCTGGGAATAGCTGCTGCAATAACCCTGATAAGCATACAGGAGGTTCTCTTTTATAATAATTTCCTCTATAGCTTTTTTAGGAATAAACTTAAGGCTGCTTTCCTCAATTAATTCTGTATGGCTGGTGTAGCGCGATTGAAAAATCCGGTTTAGGCCAATAAAATGATCGCTTAAATAAAAGTTCAGGATCAATTCTTTGTCACTGACTGAATCAACTACTTCTTTTGCAAGGCCATTAACTAAATAAAAAATATAATTTACATTTTCATTAGGGTTCCAGATTTTAGATTTTTTACCCAACACTTTTACTTCCGTTTGGTCTAACAGAAGTTTGACTTGGGGTAGATTTTGGATGGTTTGTAAATTGATCATTCCAGGCAGACTTTTTGCAGCTCTGACACGGGAGATTGTTTTATATTTTTTAATTTTTTTCTCAATCACTGCCAATAAATCCGCCGCTTCAAATGGTTTGACGAGATAATCTTCTGCGCCCAGATTCATCCCTTTTCTAAAATCATCTTTCTCTGCTTTAGCGGTCAGGAAGATCAGTGGAATGTCTTTTAAGTGTTCATCCTGATTGATAATTTTCAGCATACCCAGTCCATCTAAATTAGGCATCATAATATCACTTAAAATTAAATCTGGTTGATGTTGACGGGCTGCCTGAATTCCTTTGAGTCCATCTTCTGCAGTAAATACGATATAATCAGAGATTTCCAGAATTTCAGCAATATTTTCACGCATCTCCTTGTTATCCTCTATGAGTAAGATTTTAGCTTTGTCTGACATGTTGTGGTAATTTAATAATAAATTGGGTGCCTTGGTTTTCGTTTGATGTAAATTCTATGGTGCCTTGAAGGACATCCAGATATTTTCTGACAATGTTTAATCCTAATCCGGTCCCTTGAATATTTAATACATTGGAGCCCCTGTAGAATATATCGAAGATAAATTTTTGTTCTGATTCGGGAATGCCAATTCCATCATCACTTACAATTAATTCCGTTTCATTCTGTAAATTTTTGACGTGAATTCGAATATTCGATTGGTCGCCTGAATATTTTACGGCATTCCCAATCAGATTGCTGAGAATATGTCGAATGCAATTTTGATCTGTTTCAATCAAATAATTCGGACCGCATTCAAGAATAAAATCAATACTTTGCTCCGGTTTTTTAATTTGATTAAATTCTTCTACAATGTCCTGAAGTAATTGAGACAGGTTAATGACTTCCAGGTTAATATTAAATTTACCTTCTTCGATTCGGGTAATCGTCAAAAATTCATTTAGTATTCCATTGAGATAGTGGATATTATTTTTTATTTTATTCAGGTGGTTTAACCGTTTGGATTTAGTTTCTTCTGTGTCGTAATGTTCTATTAAATTAATGGAACTTAATATGTTGGCCAGTGGGGTTCTGAATTCATGAGAAGCAATGGAAACAAATCGGGATTTTAGTAAATTGAGATCTCGTTCTTTTTCTAAAGCATTTAAAAGTTCTTTTTCCCTCAGTTTTAATTTTTTTTCAATCAGGATACGTCCATCTATTTCATGTTCCAGAGCCTTATTATTAAAACTTAATTGTTGAATGCTTTCGCGAAGTTGGCCGGTTCGGGAATCAACCAGATTTTCCAGATTTTTATTGACATACAGCAATTTTTGCTCCACCTCTTTCTGGGCTGTCAAATCATGAATGACTCCTGTAAAATAAATTTTATCATCAACAATAAATTTACTTACTGCAAGCCGCACGGGAAATTGAGTTCCATCTTTTTTTACTCCAAGGACTTCTCTGCCGATTCCAATTATTTTTTTGATACCTGTTTCAATATGGCTGGATATGTATTGATCATGCTGACTCCGGTGGGGTTCCGGGGTTAATACGCTAATATTTTGATTTAACAAGTCTTCTTTACGATATCCAAAAATAGTGGCCGCTCCAGCATTGAGTAATAATATTTGTCCTTTTGCATTAATTATAATGATTGCATCGGTTGCCGTTTCAAGCACGGAGCTTAGAAAATCACTGTTTTTATAAAAATGACTTGAATTCGAATCCATGTATTTGATCTCTATCATAGAGATTACTGACAAAGATCAGGATTTACTGTTTAATAGCGCCATATTTTTGTATAAAAATACGATATGATTCTTAAAAGTCCGGTTAAAGAAATAATGACCCGTAATTTAGTAACGCTTACCCCTGAGGATGATTTATTAATGGTTAAAGAATTATTTGATCAGCATTCTATTCATCATATTCCGGTTGTTCATTTCAGAAATCTGGTAGGGATGGTTAGTAAATCAGATTTTTTATTATATTCCAATTCCGTATTAGAAGGCCATTCCATTACCGTAAATATTGACCAAAAGTTAAAGTTTACTAAAGTTAAACAATTGATGGTGACCCGGCTCGGGAAGCTGGAGCCGGATGACCGGATTGAGGTGGCCATTGATGTTTTTTTGACCAATTACTTTCATTGCTTACCTGTAGTGGAAGGGGAAGAATTATTAGGTCTGGTTACGCCGTATGATATTTTGAGGGCTTTGAGTAAAGATTAAATTCAGAAGTACTCAGAGATAAGCTGGGAGATTAATGGAAAGGAATTATTTCCCGCAGATCTTACGGATGATCTCAGAAAGGAATGATCTCTGCGAAAATCTGCAAAATCTGCGGGAGACTCTTCTTTGTTGTTGACTACAAATACTTAGGAAAAGAAGGAAAATGTTATCTGCGATCATCTGCGAGATCTGCGGGAGACTCTTCTCTTCTGGTTTAGGTATAAAAATTACAGAATGAAGCTTTAAATTCAGTAATTCGTATAATTCATTGTATATTTGGAAAATATCAAAATAAAAAATTATGTTACCATTTAGTAAAATTTTGTGCCCTTATGATTTTTCTGAATATTCTAATAGAGCATTAGATTATGCTATTAAGATGAATCGGGAAAATGAATTGTCTATCAATATTTTGCATATTTTAATTAATCCCTTGTTGTATGAAACCGGAAGTCCGGTATTTGGGAATCAGATTTATGCAGATGATCTCCTCAGTCGAATTCGGGAGGATAATGAAAAGCAATTGGATGAGTTAATGGCTAAATTACAACTCGATCATCCCGAAATGAGTCTAAATTTGATTTGCAAGGAAAGCAATGATATAGGATCCTGCATCATTGAAAATCAGCAAGAATTGGCAGCCGATTTAATTATTATGGGATCACATGGAAGAAAAGGGATTAAGCGATTTGTATTGGGCAGTGTGGCAGAAGATGTATTGAGACACGCAAGTTGTCCGGTGCTGATCGTCCGATGACAAACTAAATTTATTCAATATGTATTCATTAAGTCGTTTTAACAGAGCATTTCCTTACTTTGGAAATCTGACACCTTGGTTTGATGAACAATCAGGATTGGATTTATTAAAAGGAAATGAAATGAGCCTTCCCCTCGTCAATGTATTGGAAGGAATTAAACATTATTCAATTGAATTGGCTGTGCCAGGTCAATCGAAGTCTGACTTTAACATTAAAGTGGATGAGCATTCCGTAATGACTATTTCAATGGCTAAAAAAGAAACCAAAGAGGATACGAAGGATGGCGAATGGAAACGCAAGGAATATAATTATTCCGAGTTTTCCAGAAGCTTTACCGTGCCCGCTACCATTGATATTGATCATATTACGGCAGCCTACGTAGATGGGATTTTAAAGATACATTTACCTAAAATGGATCATGTGGCCCAGAATGCACCCAAACAAGTGAATATCTCATAATCTTCGAGCAAGGAAGATCGATAAGAAAAACTGAACATCCAATTGGGTCGAATTATATTTGTGTTTCATTAATACTAACTATTTAGTTTGAGTTATTTTTCGGTAGCCTTATTTATCTTCCTTGCCATTTTAGCAGAAATACTGGGTACAATCGGAGGCTTTGGTTCTTCCATCTACTTTGTACCCTTGGCTGAATATTTTATGGATTTTCAGAGTGTGTTGGGCATTACAGCACTTTTTCATGTGTCCAGCAACTTATCAAAAGTGAGTTTATTTAAGGAGGGCGTTGACAAAAGACTATTGTTGTATTTGGGTATTCCGGCAATCGTTTTTGTTATTTTGGGTGCGTTCCTGACTAAGTATATTCAAAAAGAGGCGTTTGAACTGGGAATCTCAATCTTATTGGTTTTAGTGGGTCTGAGTTTTTTAATCTTCAGAAACATTAAATTGGAAATTCGGCCTTTGAATTCTTTTTTAGGTGGATCCATTTCTGGTTTTGTGGCCGGTCTGATGGGCACCGGTGGTGCAATAAGAGGTTTGGTTTTATCGGCCTATCAGCTGGAAAAAGAAGTATATATTGCTAATTCTGCAATGATTGACTTAGGAGTTGATTTAAGCAGGAGTTTTATCTATATCTGGAATGGTTTTTTAAACAAGGAACTATTTTACCTGGTGCCAATATTAATTTTCGTTAGTATTTTAGGTACCTGGATTGGTAAATTATTGGTCCATAAAATCAGTACGGAGCGATTTCAAAAACTGACGCTGGTTTTAATTTTGTTAATTGGCATTTCCGGAATTGTAAAAGTTATACTGAGAGGTACTTGAGTTTATAAAAGCAAGTGATCGCGGTTTTTTTTTGCTTCCTCAACAGCTATAAAAAAGGATTCAGCTTCTTCATTTTGTTTAGCTAAAGTCCAATCATCCGTTACCGTTGTTTCAATCCAAACATCTCCGGATTTTCGAAATACCTGAACAAATAAACCATAGGAATCCTGAAATTCTTTTTCAAGAGCCATTACAGTTGTTGAAGGAAATATTTCAAGGCTACCTTGATTATGGATAGACCGACAATCTTTCAGCAATACATCCGGAGAAATCATCAGTTCCTTTTTTGAACCTGTGTTTTTCAAGTGCTCTTTGCTAAAAAATTCAATTTTTAGAAAAGGATATTTATCAGAAAATTTTTGTTGAATTTCCTGAATACTGAATGTGTCATCTATTACAATTTTCATAGTCAACGACAGGATTGGTTAATTATGTACTGAATTAAATATCATTCGTTTCTTAGCTTTTGGACCATTAGTTGCAGGAAAAATCATGGTGTAAAAATTGTTAGAATTCTTAGCCTGGTCTATGACCATGATCACTCATTGGATTGATACTTGTCAAAGATCGGCCAAAAGAAGTACTGCAATTAGAAGGATTCTTGCATCTTTGTGTTGAATATGATTGAAATATTAAGCGGAACCTTTATTATCAGTATTTTACATGCACTGATCCCTAGTCATTGGTTACCTTTAGTTAGCTTGGGCAAAGCCCAGAAATGGTCTGAGAACGAATTAATTAAGATAGGGTTTTACCTGGCCTGTGCTCATGTGTTAAGTACCGTATTGTTAGGTTTGGTCTTAGGTGGGTTGGCTCAAACGTTTTATACTAATTATCAGCCAATTCTTACATGGATCGGACCTTCGATATTAATCCTCTCCGGAATTTATTTTATTTACAGGCACCATACCCACCACCATTTTCACATTGACGATCAGGTCATGGAGCAAACCAAAACAAAAAAACAAATTTTTTATGCATTATTGGCTTTTATGTTCTTGTCACCCTGTCTGGAGATAGAAGCTTATTTTATCAATGCCAGTTTTTATGGATGGGAAATATTAGGTCTTTCACTTCTGATTTATGTTGTTTTAAGTTTAATTGGAATGATGGCGGGTATCCTCCTGGCATATCGGGGATTAAGTAAAATTAATTCGCATAAATGGGAACATAATGCGGGTATTATTACTGCATTGACTATGATTGTAACTGGATTATTATCTTTAATTTTTCATTAATTTTATATTGTGGCATTTAATCTTAAACAGATTCAGGAGGTTTTACAACGTACACCGGATGTTTTGGATGCATTATTACTGGGCCTTTCTGATTCCTGGTTATATACCAACGAAGGAGGGGACAGTTGGACGCCTTATGATGTCATGGGGCATTATGTACATGCCGAAAAAACCAATTGGATTCAACGGATAGAAGTAATCACAAAAGGAGACGGAAAGGGTGTTTTTCAAACATTCGACCGCTTTGCCCAATTTGAAAATTCTAAGGGGAAATCTATTGAAGCGCTCTGCTTAGAATTCCGGCAGTGCAGGTTTTCCAATTTAGAATTATTAAATGCAATGAATCTGGGCGAAACTGATTTTATTAAAACCGGTGTTCATCCACAATTTGGGCAGGTAACATTAAGTCAATTGCTGTCCACCTGGATGGCACATGATCTGGATCATATCTATCAAATCGTACGCGTAATGGCAAAACAGTACAAGGATGATGCGGGACCCTGGGTAGAATTTTTGAGGATATTGAGAAGCTAGCATACCTAATAAAAAAAATATCTCACGCAGATCGTTCGTTCATCCGCTAGGCGTAGGCTTGGCCTACGTCTTAAATTTAACAAATAAGCTATTTTAATCCATTCTAAGTGAAAAGTGGCTTTGCATAGGTTGAACCTATAGAGGATAGAAACATGATAGAAATAAATATTTTTTTCAAAATAAATCATGACCCCTTTCATAGGCGGAGCCTATAGGATGTGCTCGTTATAAATTTATGATAAACTTGGTATTCGCTTGATAAGAACTCAAGGACGTAGGTGCAACCTACGCCCAGCACAGCTATATATGTATTTGTAATAGCATCAAAAAGAATCTCCCGCAGATCACGCAGATTTTCGCAGAATCATTATTTTCCTGGTTTAATAGATTACATTCGACAATTAATTCTGCAATTAGGACGTCCGAAAAATTAGCGCGCGGCGAGTGTTTTTCAAGGCTAATTAACGGAGGCTCGTACATTAAAAGAAATCAATTAGCCAAGAGGTGAAAGACCAAAATCAATGCTAAGAAAAACAGGAGCTGAAGCTAAGTGCATAGCAGAAGCGCCTTTTTTTCGGACAAGCCTTTTGGTTCTTTTGGGCGACTGCAAAAGAACAAATCTTGTTGTTATTCAGCATATCAATCCAAATCAGACTTTCAATTTAACACATTGCATATTGTAATTAGTATTAATTGGAAAGTTGATATGCATAGATTGAACCTATAGAGGACATTAACATGAATGATATAAAATATTTTATTCAAAATAAATCAAGATCCCTTTCATAGGCTAAGCCTATAGGA
>CAYMGR010000065.1:0-11143 GCA_964389985.1 uncultured Saprospiraceae bacterium | reverse complement strand
AAACGGCTAACGATCTACTGGATGATCCTACTTCCATTTTATCCGCAGGCTGTTTATAGCCAGCAGGATAGTGCTCTTAGTAAAAAGCAACTGGAATTAAGCGCATATGGATTGATGAATTATCATGCATTTAATTGGCAGCTCTTGCCTGATAAAAGAAATGAAATAGATTTTGAACAAGCTGTTTTTGGAATGAAGTATGCGCTCAGTGAGCGTTGGAAATTTAGTGCTGAATTGGAATTTGAACACGGGGGGACCGGTGTTGCCCTTGAATTTGATCCCTTGGAAGAGTTTGGCGAGTTTGAATATGAAGTCGAAAAGGGTGGTGAAATATGGTTGGAGCAATTTTATTTTAGTTATGATTGGTTAAAAAAATTAAGATTTGAATTTGGAAGAATAAAAGTTCCTTTCGGTATTGCAAATTATTTAGATGAGCCGACAGACTATCATACAAATACGATCAATGCATTAGAAAAGACCATTCTTCCAATCAGCTGGACAGAATTTGGATTTGCATTAAAAGGAAATTTATTAAAGAATTGGAACTATACCTTAAGTGTGATCAATGCATTGGATGGTTCTGCTTTTAATTCTGCAAATTTTATAAAACGGGGTAACCAACGGCGATTCGAAACCGCAAATGTAGAAGACCTTGCCATTGCATTCAGACTGGATTATTCCCCTGATGAGAAACGATGCATCGGGGTATCCATGTATTCCGGGAATAGCAGGAACAATCGACCCAAACCCGATCTGAATGTTAATGCCAATGTCATTCTGTCTGAGTTGCATGCATATTGGGATTTTGAATATATCGCAATCAGATCTATGGCACTTTTCGGTCAAATACAAAATTCTGAAGCACTGAGTCTGGCAAACAGAAATTTATCAAACAATTTAAATGTCAAACGAACTCCAGTAGGACATCAGGCGGCTGGATTTAATGTGGAATTAGCTGTCAATGTATTCAAACTGTTGCAGCAGCCTATTGCTTCTCCTTTGTATGTTTTTGCAGGGTATGATTATTTTGATACCCACTTTAAAACAGAAGGTAGTATTTTTAATAATCCCCGTTGGGAACGCCAAAATTGGACTTTCGGTCTCAATTATTGTCCAACGGATTGGTTGGTTTTTAAAACCCAATTTGAAAATCAGCGATTGGGAATTTCCGAAAATAAATTTCAACGAACATTTTCTTTAGGATTTGCATATAATTTTTCAAAAACACTTAAACCTTTTAATTAAAATGTTACTAAAATTAAACTACTTGATACTGGGCTTTGTATTGATTTTAGCTTCTTGCAGCGATGATCCTGTTAAACCGGTTGTAGATTATAAACCGATCCTTCAACAAACAACCAATGAAGTGATCATTAAAACCTATTTTGATTTGGATCAGGCTTCTTTAGCTTTTCTCCATTCGGTTGAATCATTTATTTCAGATCCAACACAAACACGATTTGAAGAATTGAAACAAGCCTGGCGGACAGCCAGAAAACCTTGGGAACAAGCAGAAGGATTTTTATTTGGGCCTGTTGACCAACAGGGGATTGATCCTTCCATAGATTCCTGGCCGGTGAATGTTATTGATCTGGATGCCGTTTTGAATAGTCCGGATGCTTTGACAAAGGAATACATCGATGGATTGGAAGGAACCTTAAAAGGGTTTCACACTTCAGAATATTTAATTTTTGGAACAAATGGTGCGAAGTCCATTCAGGAATTTACAAATCGGCAGTTGAATTTTTTGAATGCAGTCGCTCAAAGTCTACATGGTGAATGCAATAAGTTGTATAAAGCCTGGACAACAGGAAACCCGCCCTATGGTGATTTGCTTCGGAATGCAGGTGAGACTAGTAATTTAGTTTATCTATCGCAAAAATCTGCTCTGCAGGAATTGTTGGATGGCATGATCACAATTACGGATGAAGTGGGTAATGGTAAAATTAACGACCCATTTGTCCAAAGCAATTTGATCTATGAAGAAAGCCGGTTTAGTGCAAATTCAAAAGCAGATTTTGCTGACAATATTCGCAGTGTGCAAAATATTTATTTTGGTTCGGTAAATGCAATGTATCACGCCAATAGTTTGGCGCAAATTGTTTTAGAAAAGAATGCGGTTTTGGATGAAAAAGTTAGAAATCAAATTCAAAAAGCAATTCAATCGATTGAAGCCATCCCCGGAACTTTTTCAGAAGCTGTTTTTCAAAACAGACCTTCCATTCAAAATGCACAAGACCAGGTTAGACTTTTGCAAACTATTTTTGAAAGTGAATTAAAACCTTTTTTAGAATCTCTCTAAATCGTGTGAATGATTTCGAATAATTGGAAGATAATAATACCACTCTCTGTCTTAACAGGGATCTGTATGAATTGCTCCGATCCGGAAGAGCCTGTACAGCGTTTCCTTTTAGCTGGAGGAAAAACAACTGTTTTTGTTGAAAATTCTAACTCATTTCAATTTCCGGCTCCTAATTTAAATCCGAATGAATTAGAAAAGCATCGTTTAGGAGATCAGGCATTTGAAGCGAGTTTTGTGACCGCACCTTCAACAGTAAATTCTGGTTTGGGACCCTTGTTTAATCAAAATTCTTGTGGGGGATGTCATCCTAAAAATGGGCGATCCAATTTTCCAGACAGCCAATTTGATTTGGCAGGATTATTATTCCGCTTGAGCATTACCGGTAAAGGTCCACATGGTGAACCCTTATCTGTTCCAGGATTTGGAGGTCAATTACAAACGAAAGCCATTTTTGGTAAAATCCCGGAAGCTCAGGTTGCGATAACCACAAAACTAATATCCGGAACTTTTTCTGATGGGGAAGTATATGAATTGAGTCAAGCCGAATTTAGTTTAATAAACACTTACCAGGCCTTGCCTGCTGACTTAATGACTTCTGCCAGAATAGCTCCACCCGTTTTTGGATTGGGCCTCCTGGAGCATGTTGATGAAAATACGATATTAAGAAACCAGGATATCCATGATGACAATCAGGACGGAATCAGCGGGAAGGCAAATAGTGTGTGGAACGAAGAATTGCAAACCATGCAAATCGGCCGGTTTGGTTGGAAAGCCGGACAACCTAATTTGATCCAACAAACTGCTGCTGCCTATAAAGAAGATATGGGCATCACCAATCCTATTTTCAAAACGGAATCATCAAAAAATCAATCGCAAGAAGACAGTTTATCCGACGATCCGGAGATTGATTTAAATCTCGTTGAATTAACGGCATTTTATACCCAATCGTTAGGAGTTCCTGCTCCCAGAAATCAACAGGATCCTATAGTCAACAAAGGAAGACAGGTTTTTCTAAATGCAGGCTGTGGTTCCTGCCATATTCCAAATCTTAAAACGGGGGAGCAGCCATTAAACTCTTTTTTGAATAATCAGGAGATCCAGGCTTATACGGATTTACTATTGCACGATATGGGCCCTGGATTGGCAGATCATCGTCCTGAGTTTTTAGCAAATGGACAGGAATGGAGAACACCCCCTTTGTGGGGCATTGGTCTGAGCTTATTAGTCAATGGGCATACCCATTTTCTACACGATGGAAGAGCCCGGAATGTGCAAGAAGCGATCTTATGGCATGATGGTGAAGCTAAAAAAGCAGTTGATACATTTAAATCACTGTCGAAAGCAGATCGGAAAGCGCTCCTTCAATTTTTACAAAGTCTTTAATCCGGATAAGCAGAAAACGCAGTAATAGAATACGGCTCGCGCGGTTTCACCGGTCAAAATTTTTCTAATTTATACATTAACAAAATCATTAATATAAAAAATACCATTTTCAATGGATCAGGATGCAGATATTCTTTCTACTTTTGCCATTGCCTATGGGCATTTTATGTCCTGGCTAAACCAAAACTTAAACCATATATCTAAAATGCTAGCAGGGTAAGGATTGGTAAAGCATAGGCAAATTTATTTTAACCAATCTGTCCTGTGAATGATTCTCATCAGCACAAAGGTTGCTTATTGTCCTTCCCGGATTGTATTGGTTGCTTAATTCAAAACCTTTATTTTTTTATAACATATTAAACCAATACCATGAATAATTTATTTAAATTGCTTGCGTTCGTGTGTATAGCCTTAATGGCCAATGCAGCTACCGCTCAGGCAATCCGACCAGCCACTGTTACAATTGATGGTCTCATTATCCTGGATAATAGTATTCCTGATTTAGCATCTGACTATGTTGCAGATCTTACGAATCTGAATATTAATTCCTGGCAAGGAGCCAATGCGTTTTTCCAAAAATATTTGGATAAAACTAACGGACGTGGAATGAACATTAGTTTCGATTTACAAAATCGTAAAATGTACATTTCTATAGATATTGCTAACCAATATCTTGTACCTACTTCACATGTTGCTTTAACAGTGAATGACTTTAACGAATTTCTTCGTGCAGTTCATGAAGGTCGTATCTAATTTTATAAATAGTTAAAAACTCAATAAATCATGAAAAAATTACTTTTAATTATATGTTGCGTTGTCCTGACGAAGGCTGCGTTTGCACAATGCCCTGCAGGTGGAGCTGGTTTATTTCCGATTTTCACTGCAATGAACGGAATGAAACCAACAGCTTATACTTGCGATACATTCAGAGCAGGTGGTCTTACTGGTCAAACAGGTGTACCTTTAACTACAGGTGGTACAACTTGCCCAGGTGGTACTTGTAATAACCCAGGTTATTTCGCACCATATTATGAAACATACCAATTCAAAAACACTTTGTTAACTCCTCAGTGTTTGAAAATCAACTGGACTGCTGTAAACGCAGGTGGTTGTAACATTACTTTTGCATACTTAGGAACTGGCCCAATCCTTTTATGGACTGCTGCTGGTGCTCCTTGCTATCCTTCTGGTGAAATGGGTTCTCCAGGTGCTGTTTGTATGGGTGGAGGTGTTTCTTATCAGTTAGAAATTCCTGCTTGCTCTAATTTTACTGTATTCTTAGCTAACAACAACGGTGGTAGAGGTTCTTACAACATGAGTATTACTACTCCAAGTAATGGCGTTGCAGCTGTAGGTTGTTTAGGTGCAGAGTGTAAAAAATTAATCACAATTGGTGGTACTCCGGTTCCAACCATGACACAATGGGGATTATTCCTTTTTGGTTTAATTATCCTGACATTTGCTTCTGTTGCACTTTATAACTTTACGCAACGAGCTTCTGTTAAGCAATAAAAATTGCATTGTTAAAATATATTTAAAGGGCAGCTTTTTAAGCTGCCCTTTTTTGTTTTTATGCACTCCTCCTGTTATTCCGTATTATTTTTGCCAAGTTTTAATACAATGATGCATTTTCCTTTTAACCGAGCCCTTTACGATAAAGCATTTATCATATCCTGTCTTTTAGCGATTTTAGGCTGGATTCTAATTTACTTGATTTGGGGTGAATACACAACCGCAGATATCGTCTGTATGGTGGTTACCGTTCCTATTTTGGCTTATTTTATTCACATCCTCCTCCTTTTTAAAGAATCCAATGATTAGGCCAATGGTTTTAGCATTCAGAATGATTCAAAAACTGAATTTTTAATATGTCGTATTTGAAAATTTGGTGGCAGGCAAAATCTCCAATTAGCCGCTTCTTGTTGGGCTTTACAGGATTGATGCTCAGTTTTTATATTTTTTACTATTCGCCTTTGTATGAATCCAAGATCATGGGTCCTCTGCTTTCAGTTCAAGCGAAGTTATCCAATGGCATCCTGAACGGTTTGGGATTTGATACAGATACCAATGAAGATATCATAGCAGGACCAGAATTCCGCGTAAGTATCAAAAATGGTTGTGACGGAATGGAAGCAACTGCGCTTTATATATGTGCCATCCTGGCTTTTCCATTCGTTTCCTTCAGATCTAAAATTAAGGGACTGCTTTATGGCGTTTTAACCCTTTCCATCATCAATTTATTTAGAATTGCAGGACTGTATCTGGCAGGAGTCTATTGGAAGGATGGTTTTGAGTTTTTACATTTACACGGAGGGGTCATCGTATTTACTTTGATCGCTATCCTTCTTTGGTTGATTTGGCTGGCTCAAATCAAAACGCAGTTTAATGTAAAGGCATGAATCCGATTTTAAAATTTATTGGATTATGCCTGGTTTTCTACACCGCCTTCATGATGTTGTTTAAACTTGACGGGATCGAATCAGGCATGAATAAAGGATTTAGAAATACCGTAGAGTGGATTTTAAAAAAGACCTTTCCGGAGGCATTTATAGAGACACAAGACTTTAAAGATGCATCTAATCGAATTGATCCCAATAGTTTTTATCTGGTTTACGGCAACCCTTCAGTTATTCAGGCTGAGAAAGATTATGCGACTCAAAATCAGTTGAGCGAATATAAAATTTCAACATTTTCATTGCAGTTTTTCATCTTCCAGATTTTTGTTGTGCCCTTCATCTTCTTAATTTCAATTTTTTTAGCAAGCCCCATGCCCTGGAGGTCAAAACTGATTTATTTGAGTATAGCCAGCCTGATCTTAATCCTGGTTATGATTGCAAAACTGATTCTGCTTACTCAATTTTCTATAGCAAATAATCAAATTGGAATTTATGAATTATCAGACTCCAGTTTGAAACTTGTATTTTATATCGTGTCAGCTATGACGCTTGGATTTAGCATCATGCTGGTATTTTGTCTTTGGCTCATACTGGGTTTTCGCCAATCAGCATTCAATAATTTGTTTTCAAATTTTATCAACCAATTTAAAAATGAAAATTAGTTTATACCTTTTGAGTTGTTTATGTATTATCGCTGCTTGCTCCACAACGCAAAAACCATTTTCTAACTTAAAAGCAGAGGATTGCAGTCAATATATTTTTGGCCGTATAGAATCCCGTAGACTTTTGACAGAAGCAGATAAAAAACTTTTATTAGAAAAAGGATTGAGAATACAGGAAGTAGTTTTAGACAATTTTTATTTGGGTTCCTGGAATCAAAAATGGGCCCAGACTGATTTGGAAAAAACCAATATCCGTTCTTTAAATCCGTTTACGATGCAGGATAAATTAGCATCCGGTCTCAATGTTTCTGATTTAAAGAAAACAGTTGAATCACCCGGAAAAAGTATGGTGCTCCTCCAAACGATAACATCTGTGGATTCAACTGAATGGAAAGCATTTGGGGAACTTGTTTTTCACAAAGATTATTTTTATCGCCTGGTTGTTCCACATGAGAACTTATTGAAACTCATTGAATATCCCTGTTTAAGGATGATGAGTATCGTCAAGGAAAATTACAATCCGGACGAACGACATTAAATATCAATCTGGAAGGGAATTCAGACCCATGAGCTACCATTGATAATGAAAGGGCCGAATAGATTTGGTCGCCTCGTATGAACGAGAATGGTTATCTTTAGTTCTACTATTTAACAATTTACTCTATGAAGTCGCGTACTCAATGCCTCTTGAACTTGTTTCTATTTGTTAGCCTGCTCCATTTTGGTATTCTGTCAGCTCAATCCGTTGATTTAAGAAGTTCCATTCCCCTTAATATTGCAAAGGCAATACCATTAAATGTATTTCATTCCCAGGAATTGGTGTCTGATCGATACTATAGAATTTTAAAATTTGATCATGTATTGAGTCCTGACAAAAAAGCCCAGCTGAATCAACAGGGAATCTTCATTTTAAATTATTTACAAGAAAATACCTATCTCGCCTCCATTCTAAATAGTCCGGGGATTCCATCCTATTCAGTCGAGGGATTACAATCTTGTTTTCGCCTTGAACAAGCACAAAAACTTTCAAGGAATTTATATTTTGGTGAATCCTGTTCTGAAAAAAATGAATTGGCCCAACTCGTCATTAAATACCATTCAGACATTTTGCCAGCGGATTTAACTGATTTGCTTTCCGTTTCGGGTATTCCATCCGATCGAATCTACCCATATAATCAAATTATCTTTGCCCAGATTCCAAAAGACCAAATTTCGAAATTGGCCCTATTGCCCTGGGTGGAATTCATAGATTGTGAATCGGAACCCGGCGTACCAGAGGATCGAGAAGGAAGGGCTTTACACCGGGTAAATATCCTGACAAATAATATTTCCGAAAATATTCATCTGACGGGTAAAGGAGTTAAAGTCATGGTACGGGATGATGGTTCAGTCGGTCCACACATAGATTTTACAGGACGAATAAAACAAGATATCGCCTTAGAAATTGGCGATCATGGCGATGGAGTTTCCGGTATTTTTGCAGGAGCAGGTAACCAGGATCCTATCGTTGAAGGAATGGCTCCAGGGGCAGACCTGCTGGTCATCAATTACCAGCCTGATTTTTTAGATAAAACACTTTTTTATCACCAAACTGAAGGTGTGATGGTCACCAATTCATCTTATAGCAATGGTTGTAATGCGGGTTATACCATCGAGAGCCAGGTCGTAGATAAAATGAGCTTTGAAAATCCCAATTTGCTTCATGTGTTTTCTGCAGGCAATTCAAATGGTGCTGATTGCGGATATGGAGCAGGTAATCAATGGGGAAATGTCACAGGCGGCCATAAGATTGGAAAAAATGTGTTGACCGTAGCAAATTTAAGACTAGACGGTACTCTGGAAACCAGTTCGAGTAGAGGGCCTGCTAAAGACGGTCGAATGAAACCGGAAATTTCTGCAAGAGGAACCAACGAACTTTCGACAGCTCCCGGAAATGGAACGGTCGTTTTTGGAGGAACTTCTGCTGCTGCACCTGGAGTAGCCGGGGTATCAACTTTATTATATGAAGCCTATAAGAATAAATTTAATAAAAATCCAGAATCTGCTTTAATCAAAGCAATCATTATGAACACCGCTACAGACATCGGCACCCCCGGACCCGATTTTCAGTTTGGCTGTGGAGTGATTGACGCTTACAGAGCTTATAAATCCATCCAGAACGAAAGTTTCGAATCATTTGAAATCAATCATGGGGATGTCAATGAATTTTACGTACAAATTCCCGACGGACTCCCTATTGCTAAATTTATGATTTATTGGCCGGAACAAGAAGCAGCCTTAATGGCCAGAAAAGCATTGATCAATGATCTTGATTTCGAATTGGTTGACCCAAACGGTACAGTAATCCTTCCCTGGGTTTTGGATCCAAGTCCCAATGCTGCGACACTGGCGGCGGGTGCAAACAGAGGAATCGACACCTTAAATAATTTTGAACAGATTACAATAAACTTTCCTGCAGCGGGCAAATATCTTGTACGGATTAAAGGAAAATATGTTCCTTCTAATAAAGTAAAGTGCTTTTTTTTAAAGGAAATGGAGTCTGAATTATTGCGGTTAACCTATCCAATCGGTGGCGAACAATTTAATATTACAGAAGTTGTTCAAATTCACTTTACCGCTTATGGTCAGGATAATATTTTGTTCAAATTTTCTTCAGACGGTGGCCAAAATTGGACAGATTTGGGTTCAACAGCTTCTGGAGAAAGACTTCGGAATTTTTACGTGCCTAATAATTTATCCTCAGATTCATGTTTAATTGAAATTCAACAAGGCAGTCAAATAAAACGTTCAGGATTTTTTACAATCGCAAATGGCGTTCAGGGATTTCAGGTGAGCAAATATTGTCCTACTGAAATGGAATTGACCTGGAATGGTAATGGAAAAGATAGCTTCCTCATTTATAAGTTGGGTGAAAAATACATGGAGCCGCTTGCCATTACCGCAAATACAAAAATCACTTTGCCAAATGATGATCCCCGAATCGTAAAATGGTTTTCCATTGCAGGCTATAAAAATACAGCTTTAAGTCGCAGAGAATTAGCCATAGCAACACCAGATACTTTGATTGCTTGTTCCATTACAAAAGACCTTGCTTTGCTCAATTCTAATTTAAATCCAAATTCATATTATAGTTGCAGTGCTTTATCGCTGCAACCGGAATTTTATGTAATCAATCGGACAGCCGCACCCATGAATGGCTTTAAAATTAAAGCGATCAGCCAATCCATGGTTGTTGAACAAAACTATAATGATCTCATTCCTCCATTTGATACGCTTCAGGTATTGTTTAATCAGCCAATTGTTATTCAGGATTTTGGGATTAAAGAATTAAAAGCCTGGGTCGAAGGGACTGGCGATCAAAATCATTTTAACGATACGATTTCTGTTCCTATTGAAGTTCAGGCATTGCTTGATGTGAATGGAAGCTATCCCATGGTAGAACCATTCAGTGGAAACGGAGTTCCTGCAAATTGGATTCAAAAAAATTCTTTACCGGCATCTGATTGGACCTTGGCTAATGTTACTGGAAAAAATAATCAAGTTTCTAAAGCCTTATTTTTTGCAAATCAAAATCAAAATTACCGGACCCTTCCTTTAACATTAGTGACTGCAACTGCAGATTTGAAAAATGCCATTGAACCGTATCTCTATTTTGATTTAGCGATTCATCATTTTACAAATAATGTGTTTCGGGATAGCATCCAGATTAAAATTAAGGCTGTTTGCGGCAACAAGCAATTTGAAAAAATTATTTTCAATGGAACTACTTTGGAATTAAATACAGTAGATACAACCAGTCGGCAAAATTGGTTACCTGTGGATAGTTCCTGGTTTTGGATGGCCTACGATCTTGCTGAATTTAAAGGATATAAGGTCATTGCTGAAATTGAAATTAAACGGGGACAGGGAGATCGGATATTCATTGATAATGTAGAATTTAGAGAGCGTATTCCGGGCACCGGATCAGCACGTATGGTAATTAATCCGACACCGGGTTGTTATAATAAATCGATCAGCTTTAAAGACAGTTCCGACATTAATGGAGATGCCTATTATTGGGATTTAGATTTAGGTGCAAATCCACGGCTTGCCAATGGGAAGGGACCTATTTCAAGTCGTTACACCATCAATGGAAATAAGCGAATCTTGTTAAAAATAAAATCATCCCAATCGAATGACGCAATGCTTTCACAAGATTTAGCGCTTGTCACCCAAGTGACCAATAGCTACACGTATACTATTTTATCGGGTAGGACGGTTCGATTTAATAATAATTCCGTCAATGCAGAAAGCTATCTGTGGGAATTTGGTGATGGGACAACTTCCACAGAAAAAAACCCGGTACATATTTTTGATTCTGCTAAAATTTATAGAGTAAAATTAACGGCAAGCAATGTTTG
>CAYMGR010000064.1:0-11273 GCA_964389985.1 uncultured Saprospiraceae bacterium | reverse complement strand
AAGACATTAAAAATATCCTAAATAAATTATTTGACTACCGCACTTCCTTTTCCGGTCTTCCCGGCATTTTATATTCTTTGCTTTTCAATAAATTCTGAACCTCAAGTAAAGCACGACTTAATTGAGAATCCGTGCCATTGGATAAGGCCGTTAGATCTTCCATTACTTCAATATCCGGATCTACACCATGTCCCTCTTTAAACCAGGATCCATCGGGATTATACATTCTAAATGTGGGAGCGGTAATTCCTCCACCATCAATGAGTCCTGGTACACCGCTGATTCCTATTAATCCGCCCCAGGTTCTTGCACCAATAAGGGGTCCTAATTTCTTTTTACGGAAATAATCAGGAAATGCATCTCCGCCGGACCCACTCCAGCCATTGATTAACATTACTTTTGGACCAAAATGTGCATAAGGAGGCCAGGGCCAGGTTTCACCATCTCGTATAGCAAAAAATGCAAGGGGCTCCCGATTGAGCAACTCAACAAATCGATCCGGGATTTGTCCGCCGTTGTTAAAACGTTCGTCAATGATTAATGCTTTCTTTTGCCATTGTGCATTAAATTGACGAATCAATTCATTTTGACCATCGACACCGGTACTACGCACATAAATATATCCGACAGTTCCCTGACTGTTATCATCCACCCATTTTCGATTAGATTCTATCCAGGCTAAATGACGTAATCGCGATTCGCTTCTAAGCGTTTGTACAACAATCTTTTTGGCATTCGTCCAACTTGCAGTTGTATTATAAGTTAATTCAATTGTTTTTTCAGCGAGTCCTTGCATAATTGCTGCAGGTTCCAGTTTGGTCGATAAGGGGATCCCATTTATAGCTAAAATAAAATCTCCTTCTTTAATACCGAGACCTGGTGCATCGAGAGGAGATCTGATTTCTGCATCCCATGCTGCAGCACGGATAATATTTTTAATTTGGTAATTCGCGCCGTTTGTTTGCCAGTTGATACCGAGGTAACCGACATTTTTTCGCAAGCTTTGTTCTTCATCACCTCCACCATTATAGGTATGTGAAGCATTGAGTTCGGCAATCATTTCTCCAATGACAAAATTGAGTTCTTCCCGCGTGGTAACCCCTTCCAACATTTTTAAATAGGACTGTTTTACCTGTTCCCAGTCCACGCCATGCATGGTGGCATCATAAAAATAATCTCGTTCCAATCGCCAGGCATCGATTAACAGTTGCTTCCATTCTTTCATGGGTTCTACCAACATTTCCATTTCATTCACCCGGAGTGCTTTCTCAAATTTTTGATTTTCTTCAGCTTTAATAATGGCATAACTACCAGCTTTTGCTACTAATAATTTAGAACCATTAGCACTTAAAAGATAATCTTCCGTATCATCCAGTATGGTTTTTTCTTCCCGTTTTTCTATATCATAATAAACTGTTGCAGATTTACTATTGGATGCAGCACCTGTATTGGGATATTTTTGATAAATAATTTTCCCTTTAACGGCACTTAAGTTAGAATAATTTCCTGGTTTAATCGGAAGCAGGATCAGTCGGGATTCGATCCCTTCAAAATCAATTTCAACAGGAGTTTTGGTAGGCTTTTTAGTACTTGTAGTATCAGATGGATTCTTTGTTTTTTTCTTGTCTTTTGGCTGATCCATTGAAACCGTATCGGTCATTTTGATTTCAACCGTATCATTTTTTACAGCGAGGAGTGAAGGGGTCGTTCTCAATAAATTGATCGCTGCCAATTGAGTTGAATTAGCATAGATAAAGGTATTGTCCAAATCACTATAGGATGGTTGAAAATACTGGTTCGTTAAAAGATACAGATATTTTCCTTCCGGATCAAATACAGCATTATTACATTCATAATAACCACTTGTAATTTGATGAACTAATTTTTTTTCTACATCATATATAAAAACAGCATTATGGTAATTGTCCAGATCGCGATGATAAGCCAGCCAACGACTATCAGAAGACCAATTGGCTTTAAAACCAAGCAGCGGGCCATGAGACATGCGCATCCCTTTATCTACATTGATGGTGACTCCTGTAGTCACATCAAGAATTTTGATATTCATTGCTTTATCAATGAATGCCAGCTTTTTACTATCGGGCGACCAATACATCTGATATCTGAAACCAGGACCATAATTGCTTATTTTTTTTGGAGGAAATTTTCCTTCCGAACTTTGCAGCCATAATTCATATTCTCCGGTTTCATCACTCCAATAGGCAATGGATTTTCCATCAGGGGACCAGGAAGGACTGCGTTCTGCTACCCCACAACTGGCATTTAAATTTTTAATAAAACCATTTTCAGCAGGAATGGAAAAAATATCCCCACGTGCCTCTACTAATGCGCGATTACCGTCCGGAGACAAGGCAATATTTTGAATTAATTTGTCAACAGATTCTATTGTATTTTTTAATGAAATTTTATCTGAAACAATAGAAACTTTAACTTCCGTTAATTTTTTACCGGCAATTTCATATAAGTATAATTTTCCTTCCGCTTCAAAAACGATTTCACCAACGCCTAAAGAAGGAAAATGCACATCGTGTGTTTTAAAAAAAGTTAGTTGGGTCCGTTGTTTTGTATTGAGATCGTATTCCCAAAGATTCATGCGTTTTTCAGCCGTATTATCTGATAAAAAATAGATTTTTGTTTTATACCACATGGGTAATTCTTCTCCTGCATCTATTTTGGATGAAATATTTTCAGATTGTTTATTTTCTAAATTAAACAAATAGATATCGGCAACATCACCCCCTCTGTATCGTTTCCAGGTCCGAAAAACCTCAGAACGGAAAACCATGGCAAGATTTTTACCGTCTTGTGAATACGAAGCAAATTCACCATAAGGCAGAGGCAGTTTACTGGGATTCCCACCTGTTTTAGAAATCGTATAAAACTGATTAAATCGTTCTTTTTCACTTTCACGGCCGGATGCAAATAAAATTTTGCTTCCATCCGGGTGCCAGTCAATCACCCGGTCAGCCATACCATGATAAGTCAGCCTGTCAGGAATACCGCCATTGATGGAAACCAAATAAATGTCCGGATTGCCATCATAATTCGCAGTAAACGCAATTTCTGTACCACTGGGTGAAAATTTTGCAAATCCTTCTACGCCAACCGGTGAACTTAATTTTTGAGCAGTTCCGCCCGACTTCGCTACAATCCAAAGGTCATTGGCGTAACTAAAAACAATATGGTCTTTTGAGACATCCGGAAAACGGAATAATCCAGCATTAATTTGCCCTGACAAACTCAAGCTAATCAGGCAGTACAATGAAAAAACAGTTAATTTAATCGTTCGTATCATATTTTTATAAATAGAGGTCCGAAGATACTATCAAAACTGAAAATAGCCTTATGCCTGGCTGATTTTAACCAAATTTCACAAAATCAAATCAAGGGATCGTTTGAATGTATTAAAGAACGTTCTTTTGGATGAGTGACATCAATTCATCTTTTTTCTTAGGTGAAATTGCAATGGACGTATCATCACTCATAACAGCATATCCACCATCTGATTTAACAATCCGCTTGATTTCATTTAAATTGATGAGATGCGAATTATGAACTCTGAAAAAATCGTGTTCTGCGAGCATCAGTTCGTATTCTTTTAAATTTTTGCTAATCATTAATTTGGCCCGATCCTTAATATAAAAATGGGTATAGGGACCGTTTGCTTCCAGATGAATAATTTGTTTGATTGGAATGAATTCAATGCCGTCCATTGTGGAAAGGCTGATGGAAAAATCTTTATTGCGGAGATTGTTTAAATTTTTCATCAATAAATCTAATTGCCCGGAATGTACAGCCTCTTTTGATGTGTCCACTTTAGATACCGCTTCTTTTAATTCTAAAACATCAATTGGTTTTAAAAGATAATCTACTGCAGAAAACTTAATTGCTTTTAATGCATAATGATCATAAGCTGTTGTAAAAATTACTTTAAGATTCTTGGAGTCCAGCTGATGAAGTACATCAAAACCCGTTCCTGTCTGCATTTCGATATCCAGGAAAATAAGATCTGGTTTGAGTGAATTAATTAATTGTACTGCTGAACTTACGTCATGAGCCATTCCAAGTAATTGGACGCTCGGGCAATGGTCTTGAATCATGCTGCAAAGTAAATCAGCACTTAATGTTTCATCTTCAACTAATATAGCTTTGATCATCGTCCAAAATTAGTATGAATTGCCGACACATTATAGATAAGACTTCTCGGATTGGAGCGAAATGGGCGTTCATTTAACCAATAGGCAGTTTGGATTAATGAATCAGCTGTTTGGCTTTATTTAATTTGCTTGACCTTCCATCAAGGAAGCTTACCTTTGGCATTCATGGAATCCGCGTTTAAGTATTTGAGTATCTTTTTACTTTTTGCCTGGTCTAATTGCATACCGGCTCAGGAAACCTTTCAATGTGCTCGTTTAGGTTTGGATGAAGGTATTTCCGATCTTAGAATTCAGGACATTTGCCAGGATTCATATGGCTATTTATGGTTTGCCACTTTGGACGGTTTGAATCGATATGATGGTTACAATTTTTTAATTTTTAACAAAGATTCAAATCAATTCAGTTTACCATCTAATGCTATTTATGCTGTATATACGGATTCACAAAACGATCTATGGGTTGGTACAGGAAATGGATTGGCAAAATACAATTACAGGACGCAACAATTCACCCGGTTTGATAGTATTCCAGAAATAGGAAAAGCGTTGATTCGCATTATAAAGGAAGATCCTGACGGTAATTTATACGTGGGTGGATCCCGTGGAATTTGTCAATTGAATCGGAAAACCAATAGATGGATCGTAATTAAAAATGAATTGAAGAGTTCGTGGGATATTCTATATGTCAGAGATTTGCATTTTGTCAAATCGAATGAATTTTATGTAACAACAGAAAAAAAGGGTTTTTATAGAGTTGATTTGAAATTTAAACAGGTTGAACCCATTATCTATGAAGACTCAAATTACGGTTGTTTATCAGATATCTTGATGTATGATATGGAGCCTATCAACGAGGATGAATTATTAATTTCGTTTTTATCACCGGGAGTAAAATTATTTAATAAAAAGACACAAAAATTCAGAGTGATTCCAGGCCCACTGAGTGATTCAAAGGATGTTTTTTGGAATACCGTTCCTAAAATCTATAAAGACCATCAGGGTAGAATATGGATTTCATCCATCCATTTTGGCCTTTGTGAATATATCGTCCGTAGAGATACCATAATAAGTTACAATCATTCCAATCAATTGCCATACGGTTTAAATACAGGACCTGTAAATTGTGTTTATCAGGATAAGCAACAGAATCTTTGGATTGGAACAAGAGATTATGGTGTTTTGCGCTTTAACCCAAACAGACAATGTGTTTTTTTCTTTGATCAACATGATTATCAGAATTATAAGCTACAAACTTCTGCAGTAAATGGAATCTTCCCATGGAAATCAGATCTTGCGATCATCGGAGTTCAAGATGGATTTAGTGTGTTTGATTATTCTAATAGAAAATTCACAAATTATAAAGGAGATGCCATTAACCGTTCTGATAATTATTTAAAAGGAGTAAATTGTGTGACAGAAGATCAGCAAGGAAATCTTTGGTTAGGAACGCAAGGATTAGGGATGATGAAATGGAATCCTGGAAGCAAAAAGGTAATTGGTTATAATCGAAAATCATTCCATACTATGATCTATCCGGATGATTTTGTATTTCAATCGATTGGTTTGGAAGATGGAAGAATTTTTACAATGGGATTAGGCAGAATAAGCTTAATTAATCCAAAACGTTTAGTGACTTTAAATCGTAAAACTTCAAAAGAACCATTGCACCATCTTACAGATGTCCAATTTTGTTATAAAGATACCGGCCGAAATATTTTAATGATAAAAGGCAGCGGACGTGTTTATAAATATTCTTATGAGAGCAATGAGCTGGTTGATTTGGGTAATGCAATTGCCAAACTATACCCTGGAATATTTATATACAGAATAGATAAAGATTCGATTGGAAATACTTGGTATGCTACAAATCAGAATTTGATAAAAATGGATGTAGATAGCTGTTTTTATTCCTTTTCATTCTTGGATAAGTTAAACTCAACTGTATTAACAGGTATTTTGGCTGAACAAGATGGAATATGGATTACAACTAACCGAAAAATTGGCCGATTAATTTATCAAACCGGTCAATTTCAGGTATTAACCGAATCTGAAGGTTATGTGCCGAAGCAATTAAATGCAGCCAGTTTATGCAAATTAGCAAATGGTAAAATTTATATAGGTTGTAAAGATGGTATTTTTGAAATCAGCCCGGACAAATTTTCAAAACCGTTTATAGATTATCAGGCTCATCTGACTTCATTTCATATTATTGGCAAATCAGAGTCCATCAATTGTCAGGATACAAGCTGTCAGATTCAATTAAATTATAAGGAAAATTATTTTTCATTTCAGCTAAGTGCGTTTCAATTTAGTGAAGCACAGGATTTAGAGTATGAGTATCTTTTGGAGGGGTTTGATAGCAAATGGAATACAATGGGTAAAGACCGAATGGGATTTTATACTAAAGTACATCCTGGGAAATTTACTTTAATTTTCAGGATTCGACCTCAAGGTGGTGAATGGGTACAAAGCAAGCAAAAGATTAATATTGAAGTACTTCCTCCTTTTTGGCAATCTAAAGTATTTTTTATTTTGGTATTTTCCTTGGTGGGAGGACTTATTTATTGGTTTTTTAATTTTAAATTGAAAACAATTCAACGAGAGGAGAGATTGCGCTCCGAGTTTGAAATAAAAATTCATGAATTGGAGAATAGTGCCTTGCGGACTCAAATGAATCCCCACTTTATTTTCAATTGCCTCAATACAATTAATGCGTTTGTTCAAAAAAATGACCGGGCCAATGCAGGGCTGATGATCAGTAAGTTTTCAAAATTGATCCGAATGATTTTAAATCATTCCCGGGAAAAGCGAATATCCCTTAAAGAGGAACTGGAGGCACTGGAATTATATATTCAAATTGAGAGCACCCGTTTTGAGTCTAAATTTGAGTATCAAATCCAATTAGATCCAGATATTTATCCGGATGCGATTGAATTTCCTTCTCTTATTTTTCAGCCATTTGTAGAGAATGCTATTTTGCATGGCTTATTACCTTCTAATCAAAAAGGAAAATTAGTTCTTTCTATCAAAAAGGAGGCAGACCATTTATTGTGTATCATTGAGGACAATGGAATAGGTCGGGAAGCTTCTAAAAATTTAAGACCCAATCAAAGTCATCAAAAATCACACGGATTGGAAATCACCTTGAAGCGTGTTGAATTGTTTAATCAGGAGCATCATTTTTCTGGCAAAGTAAATATCGTTGACCTCATAAATGAGGATCCCTTAACTACAGGGACCCGGGTTGAATTGCCTTTGGCGCTGAGCCATGCTTTTTAAAAGCTTACTCCAATTACATCCGTATTTACATTTTTGTCCTATTTCATTCTTTACTAGCTAACGATTGCGATAAGAAAGCAGGCTCGTTTTAAGTAGAATAGCTGTTTTGTTAAGTGAAATCTGTGTTTTGTTAAAGAGGTCCATTCTTAAAGGGACATGACTTTACATTTGTTTCATTATTAAAACATTCAAAGTATTCGTATGAAAATTAAACTGCTTTTAGTGTGCTGTATATTCAGCGCTTCAATTGTTCAAGCTCAGGTAAAAATCGGAGGAGCAGCAACCAATCCACATGCCTCTTCAATTTTGGAATTAGATGGAGGGACAACCAGAGGATTGCTCTTGCCTCGCATGACAACAGCTAATATGAATGCCATAGCGAGTCCGGCAGAAGGATTGGTGATTTATAATACTACAGAGAAAGCAATTTATAACCGAACCAATAATGAATGGGTGAAAAGTGGTAGTGGATCTGGTTTTAGTTTGCCTTTTTATGGAGAAGTGAATGTGGGTACTCCAGCATTTACTGTAATTAATAGTGGACTAAATGGTTCTGGAATTTTGGGAAAGGCTAATGCTGGATTTGGCGGTGGAGCCGGTGTTCATGGGGATGCAAACGTTGCAGGATCCTATGGCATCAAAGGCACCGGAAACCAAGGTACAGGAGCTTATTTTAATTCAACTAATAAATATTCGTTAGTAACAGAAAAGGGGAGTATCGGCTTTGGTACTTTATCGCCAACCAATGGTTTCTTTGAGATTAATGGAATGAATACAAATTTGCAAACGATGTTTATGCAAGATGAAAGTCCTGTCATCCAGATGAGCAATCAAGTGGGGAACGGAGGTCCAATAAATAAAGGATTCGTGCAACTGGTAAACAATGATTTAAAAATAGGTGTCAATTATGAGAACCCAAACGGCCAATTTATTATTCGCACAGGGGGATTGGATCGGGTTTTTGTAAATAGTGCAGGCTTTACACGCATTCCCGGAAGTGCTGGAATACTCGGTCGTCTTGGAATTGGAAATGAAACACCTACAGCTAAATTGGAGGTCAATGCGATAAATTCATCAGATCCGGTAATGATCTTAAATGACGAATCGCCAACTATATTTTTACGCAATGCAGGAGTCGATAAAGGCTTTTTACAAGTGGCGGGAGATGATATTAAAATTGGCAATCCCTTTTCAAATGCTGCAGGAAAATTCATTGTTCGTACAGGAGGACTGGACCGGGTATTTGTTGATAATAATGGGAATATGTCTATTGGAAGTGCTCAGGTAGCAGATGGATATAAATTAAGTATAGATGGAAAAGTGATAGCCGAAGAAATGCGGATTCAAAATAGTACAGCCTGGCCGGATTATGTTTTTAAACCAGACTATAAACTAAGGTCTTTAGCAGAAGTCAAAGATTTTATTTCAGTGCACAATCATTTACCTGGAATTCCGGCCGCTTCAGAAATTGAGAAAGATGGAATTCCAGTTGGTAAAATGCAAACATTGATGATGGAAAAAATTGAAGAACTCACTTTGCATTTAATTAAAGCGCAGGAACAAATTGTGCAATTGCAAAATCAAGTCAATAAATTATCAAATAGCAAATAGGGATTCACCTAAAAATCTTTAAAAATGAAAAAAATATTCTTCATTATAATTTGCATTGCTGCGACAAAGATTTTTGGACAGCCGGGTGCTATTCCTGAATTATTAAAGAAAGAACTAAACGGGAAAAATACATTACATGAAGTAA
This sequence comes from uncultured Saprospiraceae bacterium, assembly GCA_964389985.1. GTDB lineage: Bacteria > Bacteroidota > Bacteroidia > Chitinophagales > Saprospiraceae > Vicinibacter. The sequence continues at coordinate 2,060 of CAYMGR010000064.1, read as the reverse complement.
TGGAAACTGTTTACAATCATTATGGATTAAAACTTGGTGAAGAATTAGATAGTCTCGGCCAATCCAAAATTGATAAGAAGGTAGTACGTGCTTTAAAACATTGGAACCGTTGGGCTTATTTTATGTCAAGCCGCACCAGCAAAAAAGGTGAATTGATCGACGTGAATTCCCAATGGCTGCAAAATAGTTCGCGGCATCAAGAAGAGGCCTCAACGATGCAGCAGTCCAATCCCAATACAGGTAATTGGACCTTAGTGGGACCAACAGCGGTTCATTATGGACACAACAGACTGATTGGTATTGGTAGGATGGACCGGATCACTTTTCACCCGACAGATCCTGCTATTTTTTATGTTAGTAGTGGTGAGGGAGGTGTATGGAAAACCACTGATGGTGGTAGTTCATATACTTGTTTAACAGACAATCTGCCTACAATTGGTTGTAGCAGTATAGTTATTGATTACTCGAATCCTTCCGTATTATACATGCTTTCTGGAAATGGTGATAGCGGTGGATTAATTTCTGCGGTAGGCTATAGACAAAGTTGTTTAGGTGTTTATAAGTCAACCGATGGAGGAGTTAATTGGAAGATTACAAGCCCTTTATTTACACCAGGTCAATATTTAGGATATCAACTTGTCCAAAGTCCAACCGATCCTCAAGTATTATTGGCTGCAACCAATGATGGTGTTTATCGCACAACCAATGGAGGCACCAGCTGGGTGCGGACTACTTCAAAAGGAACGTTTCATGATGTGAAATTTAAACCAGGCAGTGCAACTATCGCTTATTGTGTTGGAATTGTAAGTGGTAACATGAATTTCTATTATTCAGTTAATGGAGGATTAAACTGGACACCAGCAAAATTTGACAAAACCATTTCAACTGCAAACCGTGGAAGTATTGGCGTATCGCCTGCCGCTAATAAAACTGTTTATCTTATTCTTGGACCAGGAAGTCAAGTTGGGGGGACTTATACAGGATGTTTTGTCAGCACAGATGAGGGTAAAAATTTTACACGAAGACATAATAAACCAGATATTTATTTCAATAGCACAGGAGATGGTCAAGATCAATCAGGTTATGATAATTGTATCACTGTAAAACCATCAAATGCCAATGTTATTGTTACAGGAGGACTTGTGATTTTTAAATCTACAAATGGAGGAAGTAACTTTAGTCAAATGACTACATTTTTTGATGGTATAGCGCAAGAAAGGGATGATCATATTCATCCCGACATTCATGCAGTTGCCTTTAATCCATTGGATAATAAATTATATGCCTGTTCAGATGGTGGTGTGTTTCTGAGTACCAACGATGGTGCAACTTGGAGTCGTAAATTTAATGGATTGGCAGCTTCTCAGATTTATCATCTATCAAAATTGGATGGCAGCAGCACTCAATTTATGATGGGAAATCAGGACAACGGTGTCCACACAAGATATAGTGACAATGCTGATTTTACACAATCTACTTCAGGTGATGGATTTGATATGGATTTTTTTGATAACACCAATAATCGTTTTTTTGCTGTGATCAATACAGCTGTGAAAAAATTCTTTACGGAGGGACTTACCAGTAAAGAATTGATGGATTTTAATCCGCGGTTTTTCCCATCTATGGCTAAACATTTGACGGATGATGATTTGGTTTTTATAGGAAATCCTGGAAGAGCACAAATTCATTTCTATGATTTGGATGGGATTGATGATATTACAACTTATAATATTCCTGCAAGCTGGTATATCCGACAAGCACCGAGCAATACGAGTAGATTATACGTTGCCGGAGAAAAAACAGCTTTTAATGCAGATAGTGCACAGGTCAACCGATATGATGGAGATGGCAACTGGACCCGTATTGATAATAAATCTGGATTTCCTGATTTGGATACTTTTAGCACTCGGATAACTTGCATAGTGGTACATCCAAATGATGCAGATAAAGTCTATTTAAGTTTTGGTGGATTTACTCAAGCTACAAAAGTTTTTTACAGTAATAATGCTGGAAATTCATGGACCAATTTAAGCGGATCATTACCTAATTTACCTGTAAAT
>CAYMGR010000063.1:10210-11345 GCA_964389985.1 uncultured Saprospiraceae bacterium | reverse complement strand
TTATTTAAAATTTGAAATTTTAATAAATAGAACCAAATGGTAATCTGTTTAACCAATTAATTTTACATCTACAGCTTGATTATTCAGCTAACTTTGCTCCATTAAACCATTCATTAATAGTTTGGTCTAATTAGTTTAAGGTTCCTATGAAACAAATCACTGCACTTCTACTACAAGTCATTTTAATCCAAAGTCTTGGTTCCCAGAATTTATTTGATCCTACAAAAATTCAAGAAATCAAAATCTATTTTCCTTATAGCAACTGGGATCAAAAATTAGATTCCTTACGAGCTGCAGATTCCGATGCGCGATTACTCGCCACGAGTGTATTGCTCAATGGTGTTTCGTTTGACAGTGTGGGCATTCGTTATAAAGGGAATAGCAGTTACAATCCCACAAGGGCCAAAAATCCTTTTAACATCAAATTGGATTTTGTAAAACCGGATCAAAAATATGGCGACTACAACACCCTTAAACTTTCCAGCGGATTTATGGATCCCAGTTTTTTACGCGAGGTCCTGGGTTATCAAATTGCACGACAATATTTACCGGCTCCAAAAGCCAATTTTATAAATGTCTATGTCAATGATGTGTTGATTGGGCTTTATACCAATGTGGAAGATGTCGATAATGTGTTTCTTTCAAATCATTTTTATTCTACGGATGGGGCTTTTTTTCAATGCGACCGAACCGATAAACAAGTCCAGCTTCCTACAACTTGTCCTCCCGGAATGACGGGCTCCGCGCTGAAGTATGTTACCCTTGATTCAAACTGTTATTTCAATAGCTATGAAAAAGAATCAGAATTTGGTTGGAAAAATTTTATCAATCTGATGCAATCGCTTTCCCAGAATCCTGCTGCTGTTGAATCGGTTTTGGATGTTGATCGGGCGCTTTGGATGTTGGCTCTCAATAATTTTTATGTAAACTTAGATAGCTACTCGGGGTCGGGTCACAATTATTTAATGTATGAAAATAGTCTGGGGCGATTCAATACCATTCCCTGGGATTTTAATGAATTTTATGGTGCATTTACCAATGCGGGAACAGGTGCCTCATTAACTCTCATTCAAATGCAACAACTGGATCCCTTACTTCACCTTAACAATAGCGAACGTCCTTTAATTTCCAAATT
>CAYMGR010000063.1:6103-10110 GCA_964389985.1 uncultured Saprospiraceae bacterium | reverse complement strand
AGCAAACCGATTATTTCAGATGTAAAGTATAGTCCGGCTTCTCCGCAAATAAATTCGGAAATCACGATTCAAGCCAGCGTTCAAAACAGAAACCTGGTTTCTCTATTTTACCGATTCGATAAAACAGACCGATTTATTGAAACCCCTATGTACGATGACGGACTGCATGCTGATGGCGCTGCCGGGGATGGAGTGTATGCTACACCATTAAAGCTTGGCCAACATATTCAACTTCAGTATTACATTTATGCAGAATACGATGCGATTGCAAGCGTTTCTCCTGCCCGCGCTGAGTACGAATTTTATAGTCTCCAACTCTCAAGAGATAAAGTAAATCCAGGCGAACTCCAATTAAATGAAATCATGCCTTCCAATGTTGATTATGTAACAGATGAATCGGGTGATTATGAAGATTGGTTTGAAATTTACAATACGACAGATCATCCCATTTCCTGTTTTGGATTATATGCTTCCGACAATTCGGATAATAAATTAAAATGGTCTTTTCCAGACACTAGTATTCCAGCCAAATCCTTTCTTATTGTGTGGGCAGATGAGGATGGCAAAGATCCGGGTTTACATGCTAATTTTAAATTATCAAAATCCGGAGAACGGGTTTTACTTTATCATTCAGATAGCAGCTTGATTGATTCGGTTAGCTTTCCTGAAATAAAAGATAATCAATCGTATGCCTATTGCCCGGTTCAAAAACAATGGAAGCAATCAACGGTACCAACTTTTAATGTAGCAAATAATTGTGAGGTCGGGAATGAATCGTTAAACATCAACAACATTTTATTCTATCCCAATCCATTCAACGATCAAATCCTAATAAGCTGTCCTGTTGCTATCTCCGATGTTAAAGTAAATTGCATGAATGCATTGGGTCAGATTTTAGCGGCCCCCTTAAACACACATTCCAATCTCATTGAACTAAATACCCATAGCTGGCCACCCGGAATATATTATATACAGTTGCGTTTGAATCAACAACTACTTGTTAGTAAAATAATTAAGCAATAAATTTTTATTGAAATAATACCCTTACAACAAGGCAGCTCCTATAACTCCTGCACTGTCACCTAGCTTCGGTTTAACAAAAAGAGTTTTCAATTCGTAATTAAAAATATACTTGCGTACCTCTTCACGGCCTCGGGTATAAAGGATATCCAGATTTCCCAATCCACCTCCCAATACGATGATCTCGGGATCAATAATATTAATTACAGTTGCGATGGCTTTTCCAAAATAATAGATAAACCGATCCATGGTTTCAAGTGCATACTTATCCTGTTCTAAATATTTTTGATAAATTTCTGCCATAGAAATTTTCAGTCCACTTAACTTTTGATAATACCGTTCACAGGCAGGTCCCGAAATAAAGGTTTCAACACAGCCTTTCTTTCCACAATAACATAATTCGCCCTGGTCCTCTAAAATATTATGACCCCATTCGCCGCCAATCCCGTGTTTTCCATGGATCACTTTACCATTTACTACAATTCCACTCCCTACACCGGTACCCATGATGACTCCAAAAACAACTTCAGGATTTTTTACATGATCCGGAACAGAACCTAATGCAGCTTCTGCCATTGCAAAACAATTAGCATCATTTGCCATTTTAACCGGAATGCCTAATAATTTTTCGAGGTCTTCCTTCATAGGCCTTCCAATCAATCCAAGGGTATTGCTATTTTTTATCAAATGCGTTTCCTGATCTACAATTCCAGGCGTTCCAATTCCTAAATAGCCGGGTGCAACTTGAGTTTTTTCCTGAACCATCCCAATCAATTTCTTAATTTGAGAAAGTATGTGTTCGTATCCTAAATCTGCTTCTGTAGGTACCCGCATCCGATCTACTATCTGCAATTGTGGATTAATACGGATGGCGACACATTCAATTTTGGTACCACCCAAATCAATTCCCCACAATAAGTCAGTAGCCATTAGATCATAATTTTTAATGCAGAAGGTAAAATTTTTACATCCAACTCGGTTGTCAACCCGCGGTACTCCCCATCGATATGATAATCTTGTGCAATCGGTAATTTGACATCGAGTTCACTGGCACGGATAAAATGACTGAGTTTTGACTTCAAAATATTTTTAGTGAACACACTATAGATCAAACCCGGAATTTGCCATTTGGTCGGCTTAGTCATAATTAATATATCCATTATGCCATCACTTACTGAAGCCAAAGGAGACACTACAGCATTATTTCCCAATTGAGAAGAATTTGCAATTTCAACTGACCAAACATTTTTAAATAATTTATCATTTAAGATAATATCAAAACATTTGCTCTCTCTATGTAAGTTGAGTGCCAATTTAAAATAAGTTATAAATCCTCGTTTGCCTCTGGTTCCAAAATATTTGCTGATGAGTCCGCTAAATCCAATCCCACTGGTATTACAACAATAACGATCATTGAGTTTAATGAGATCAATTCGGGAAGGCGCACCGGTTGTCAAAAGTCGCATTGCTTTTTTGACATTAAAAGGAATCTTCAAATGTCTGGCTAAACCATTTCCAGAACCACGAGGAATAATTCCCAAAATCAAATCCATTTGATAAACCATCTTGGCTAATTCGCTGATGGTGCCATCTCCTCCAATACCAACTACACAGACTTCATGATCTACCGCATGTTGCCGGATAATTTCATCGCTATGCATCGGACTAACCGTTTCAACAATTGAAATAAAATCGGAGCGCAGATATTTATAGGTCACGTCTTCCCAATCCTTATTTCTACGTTTTCCGGCTTTGGGGTTGACGATGACTAAAAATTTTCGATCATAGACTGACATGGAATTCAAAAATAGCTTCAAAGATGGATGCTGAAGCTGAATTTTGGTGAATAATCGCAATAGAATTATTCATTTCCAGCTGGAATTATTCCTCAAATTTTTGAAAAGGATCGTTTATAAAATACGTAGCATTCTAATCTTTTTCATAATAAATTGATTATTAAAACATTACGTATTATTTGTCTAATTATTTCGGCTTACAGGAAAAAAAATATGCATAATTTGGAACTATGTTATACATAGTACTTGTTATAGTATTAATTTTACAGTATGAAAATAGAAAATGCCATTGCTCAAATGAAAAAAGGAGTATTAGATCTGTGCATTCTTTCCATTATCAATGAAGAGGAAGCCTACCCATCCGATATCATCAATAAATTGAAAGCAGCCGACTTAATTGTTGTAGAAGGAACGCTTTACCCCATTTTAAGTCGTTTAAAAAATGCCGGACTCCTGGAATATCATTGGCGTGAGTCCAATGCAGGCCCTCCCCGAAAATACTTTACAATTACCCAAGAGGGTTTGCAAGCATTGGATGTTTTAATCCAATCCTGGCATCAATTTGTACAAAGTGTCAACCAATCTATTACTAAAATAAAACCTGAACATGAATAAGATCCACAACATTAATGTAGGGGGTTTCCCCTTTGCCATCAATGAAGACGCCTATTTTAAACTTGATCAATACCTGATGCGTTTGGACCGCCATTTTTCCAAATCGGAAGGGCATCACGAGATATTGGGCGATATTGAATCCAGAATTGCTGAGTTATTTAAAGAATACATGAAAGGCATGTCTATTGTGACCCTACAACATGTTGATCAAATGATTCACGTGATGGGTACCTCCGAAAATTTTGAATCACAGGATACATTCGAAACTCCAAAACAATCTAATTTTGAAGGCTATCAATTAGGCAAACGACTTTTCAGAGATCCCTATGATAAAAAAGTATCCGGGGTGTGTTCCGGACTGGCACATTATTTTGGAATCGAAGACCCGGTTTGGGTCCGTTTAGCCTTTGTACTTTTTGGAATGGCCGGATTCGGGATCGTCACCTATTTTGTCCTCATGATTATCGTTCCTGAAGCGGTCACCGCTGCAGACCGTCTGTCCATGAAAGGAAAGCCCATTAATATTCAAAACATTGCCAGTAAGGTGGAAGAAGAAATTGACGATTTAACCGATCG
>CAYMGR010000063.1:0-6003 GCA_964389985.1 uncultured Saprospiraceae bacterium | reverse complement strand
GGAAATCATATAAGTGGCTAAAGAAACGGTGTCTCTAATTATCTTTGCTTGCCATGCAGTTAATTGAAAACTTTATCAATGGAAGGGCTTGCGCCCCTATAGATTCTGAGTATCTGGATAATATCAATCCAGCTACCGGAATGCTGATCTCTCAAATTCCTAATAGCAAAGCAAATGATGTACAATACGCCGTAGAGGCTGCCCAAGCGGCCTTTCCAAATTGGTCTAAAGTTCCCTTAGAAACGCGGTTTACAATACTTCATAAAATAGCGGAGGGTATTGAGCACAATTTAGAAGCTCTGGCTTTGGCGGAAACAAATGATACAGGAAAAGCTATCCAACATTCCCGTCAGATTGATATTCCGAGAGCGGCTTCCAATTTTAGATTTTTTGCAAGTGCGGCCCTTCAATTTGCATCAGAATCGCATGAAATGCCCGGTCGGGCAATCAATTATACCTTGAGGCAAGCAATTGGAGTAGTAGGCTGTATCTCTCCCTGGAATCTCCCTTTATATCTTTTCAGCTGGAAAATAGCTCCCGCATTGGCAACCGGAAACTGTGTCATCGCAAAACCTTCCGAATTGAGTCCAACCACCGCCTATCTGTTGGGAAACATCTGTAAAGAGGCCGGCCTTCCAGATGGAGTTTTAAATATCCTTCAGGGCAGTGGAAAAGATACCGGAGAAGCTATCATACAACATCCCGGTATTAAAGCCATCTCATTTACAGGAGGTACTAAAACCGGACAGCGGATTGCCTCCCAAATCTCAACCCGATTTAAAAAATACAGTCTTGAGTTAGGTGGAAAAAATCCTTGTTTGATATTCGCTGACTGTGATTACGAAAATACTTTAAAACAGATCATTAGGCTTGCTTTTTCAAATAGCGGTCAAATTTGCTTATGCGGTAGTCGCATTTTAATTGAAGAATCTATTTATGAGCGCTTTAAAAAAGATTTGATTTCAAAAGTTGAAAAAATGCATCCTTCCGATCCTTTAGAGGACAGCTGTAAAATGGGATCTCTCATCTCAAAAGAACATTTGCAAAAAGTATTGCATTATATTGAATTAGCAAAGGCTGAATCCGGTACGATCCTGACTGGCGGCGAACCTGTCAAACTCACCGGAAGATGCGAACAAGGTGCTTTTATAAAACCTTGTGTAATTGAAGGTTTAGGTCCGGATTGCCAAACCAATCGGGAAGAAATTTTTGGCCCTGTCATTACCCTGCAATCTTTTAAAACAGAAGAGCAGGCCTTGCAGCTTGCAAATGCGAGTTCGTATGGATTGGCATCCACCATCTGGACATCGAATCTAAATCGGGCCCATCGTTTGGCCGAACAAATCAACACCGGCATTGTTTGGATTAATTGTTGGCTCCTGCGTGATTTGCGCACCCCATTTGGAGGTTTAAATGATTCAGGCGTTGGCCGGGAAGGTGGTTTTGAAGCGATGCGTTTTTTTACGGAGCCAAAAAATGTCTGTATAATTTATAATACAAACCCTTAGTAATGTTTTCAGCCGTATTTCATTTTGGAAGATATATCCAGTGGTTAGGTCAAGCCTTCCATAAACCTGAACGTTTCTCCATGTACTGGAAAGAAACCTTGCGGCAAATGAATAGCATTGGAATTGGATCCGTGGTGATTGTTGGAATTATCTCCATTTTTATTGGAGCTGTGACCGCTGTACAATTTGCCTATCAAATGGGCGAATCGCTCATACCGAGATATTATGTTGGCTACATCGTCAGAGATATGACCATTATTGAGTTGGCGCCTACGTTTTCCTGTATGCTCCTGGCCGGCAAAGTTGGATCGAGTCTGGCTGCTGAATTAGGAGGCATGCGGCAAAAAGAACATATCGATGCTATGGAAATCATGGGGGTAAACACAGCTTCTTATTTACTCCAACCAAAAGTCATTGCAGCATTAATCGTCATACCGATGTTGGTCTGCATTGGAGCATTTATCAGCATTATCGGAGGGTATCTGGCTGTAGTACCAACCAATTGGTTTTCTCATGCTGAATACATCCGAGGTTTGCGCTCCTTTTTTGTCCCTTATAATGTTTGGATGATGTTTGTAAAGGCTTTAGTTTTTGCCTTTATACTCACTACGGTGCCTTGTTATCAGGGCTATTTTGTAAAAGGAGGCAGCATTGAATTAGGAGATGCCAGTACCCGTGCCGTAGTCTATTCTAATATTCTAATCTTGCTTTCCGATTATATCATTGCTATGTTAATGACCTCATGATTCGTGCAGAACATATCTTTAAAAATTTTGGGCATCAGTCCGTATTAAATGATGTGAGTTGTAATTTTCTCCAAGGCAAAGCCAATTTAATTATTGGACGTTCGGGTGCCGGAAAAACGGTTTTATTAAAAATTTTGATTGGATTGATCAAACCGAGTTCAGGTAATGTATGGTACGGAGATGTTGATTTTTACAAACTCAACAAACAACAAACCAGAGAATTGCGCATGCAAATTGGCATGTTGTTTCAGGGATCTGCTTTATTTGATTCAATGAATGTGGAAGATAATATTCGCTTTCCGCTTGATATGTTTTCTACCATGACTCGTAAAGAAAAAGATATCCGAGTAGATTATTGTTTAGAGCGCGTTAATTTGAGTGGAAATAATAAAAAATATCCCTCTGAACTTTCGGGCGGAATGCAAAAGCGGGTTGGAATTGCACGTGCCATTGTCTTAAAACCTAATTATTTATTTTGTGACGAACCCAATTCCGGATTAGATCCAAAAACTTCTCTCGTCATCGATGAATTGATTTATTCCATTACGAAAGAAGATAATATCATTACAGTAATCAACACCCACGATATGAACAGTGTGATGGAGATTGGTGATAACATCATGTTGATTCATGAAGGACAATTAGCCTGGACCGGAAACAAGGATGAAGTATTAAACAGTCCCAATGAAATTTTACAAGGCTTTATTTTTGCTTCACCTTTTTTGCAAAGACTTAAAACAAAAATTTTAAGTTAAAATCAGATGCCAAGATCTCTTATAGATAAAGTCACACACGTCGATGACACCACCCATTGATCAATAATTTACTCAAACAAATTCGATTCGATGAAACATCAATATTTAATCTGCTTACTGTTTAGTTTTTATTCCTGCAAACAAAATCAAACGGCTCCCCAGGGTCCACCGGTAAAACAAGAAGCTCAGGAGTTTTTAAATACGTATAATGCGGAATACCAAAAATTATATCAAGCTTCCTCTGAAGCAGAATGGGCTTCACAAACACGGATTGTGGAAGGAGATACGACCAATGCTACCCGAACAAAAATTGCCAATGAAGCCTTTGCAAAATTTACGGGAAGCGAAGAAAATATTAATGCCTGTAAAAAACTACTCGCATTAAAAGATTCGCTCGAACCCTTACAAATCCTACAACTTGAATCCATATTATATGCTGCAGGAGATAATCCGGCCATTGCAAAAGAATTAGTCGCTCAAAGGATTGCTGCATCTACCGCACAAACGGAAAAATTGTATGGATATAAATTTCAATTAAATGGAAAAGAAGTTGATCCAAATAAAATAGATGACATTCTTAAAGACAATCTCAAAATAACTGAAAGGCTGGCTGCCTGGAATGCCAGTAAAGAAATTGGAAAAGAACTCAAATCAGGGCTGCTCCAATTGCGGGATTTAAGAAATAAAACCGTACAAGCTTTAGGCTATTCAGATTTCTTCAGCTATCAGGTTTCTGAATATGGAATGGATGCGGAACAGATGATGGTGGATTGTCGCAATATGATGCGAGATGCATGGCCTTTGTATCGAGAATTGCATACCTATGCCCGATATGAGCTGGCAAAAAAATATAAAGAAAAAAATGTTCCGGATTTAATCCCGGCTCATTGGCTGCCTAACCGATGGGGCCAGGATTGGTCTGCTATGGTTGATGTGGAAGGATTTGATCTCGATAAAATCATCAAAGAAAAAGGGGATAAATGGTGTGTCGAACAAGCCGAACGGTTTTATGTAAGTCTTGGTTTTGATACCTTACCGGAATCATTTTATGAAAAATCTGATTTATACACGCTTCCTGCTAATGCGGGCTATAAGAAAAATACACATGCTTCTGCATGGCATATCAATTTAAATCAGGATGTGCGATCTTTGATGAGTATCGAACCGAATTCAGAATGGTATGAAACCACTCATCATGAATTGGGACATATTTATTACTATTTGGAATATTCAAAAGAAGCGATACCATTTGTGCTTCGAAAAGGAGCTAATCGGGCTTATCATGAAGCCATTGGAAGTATGATGGGATTGGCGGCTATGCAAAAACCCTTTTTGCAAAATCTTGGATTAATCGATGAAAAAACAAAAATTGATCAAACCCAAATTTTATTAAAAGAAGCCTTAAATTATATCGTATTCATTCCTTGGAGTGCCGGTGTGATGTCTCATTTTGAATATGATTTGTACCACAAGAATCTTCCTTCCGATCAATGGAATAAATCCTGGTGGGATTATGTCCAAAAATTTCAAGGAATTGCTCCACCTACCGTCCGGGATGAAATGTATTGCGATGCTGCAACTAAAACACATATCAATGATGATGCCGCTCAATACTATGATTATGCTTTATCTTTTGTATTGCTATTTCAAATGCACGATCACATTGCACGAAATATTTTAAAACAAGAACCTCAGGCGACCAATTATTTTGGTCATAAAGAAGTGGGTGCATTCTTGCATAATATTCTCTCTAAAGGAGCGACCGAAGACTGGAAAAAACTACTAAAAGATAATACAGGTGAGGATTTAAATGCAAAAGCCATGTTGCGTTATTTTGAACCCTTAATGGCCTATTTAAAAGAACTCAATAAAGGTAGAACCTACAGTCTTCCGGAATCTATTTAAATACTGCTGTAATTAGATTTTTCTAAAAATACCTAGATTTGTAAGCCTGACGTTAATTATATATGAAAAAGCCGGTTTGGAATAAGTTAAGTTTCGTTGTCATAGGTATCGTAGTTGGAGCGGTGGCCGTTTTCCTGGTCCATAGTTCCGAAGATCTCCCGTTTAATAATCGATACGATCCCTTACCTCAGACCATTCATGCCATCAAATTGGCAGACCGATATGATTTTGCTGGCGAAGAAATGCCAATAGAATATTTTGATGTGGCTGAACGGTTGGAACGCGAGCTTTTGTTGAATACCTATATGCATAGTCACACCCTTTTGCATTTAAAACTGGCCGTTCGATATTTTCCTTTGTTTGAACGCATCTTTGCAGAACAAGGGATTCCCGATGACCTTAAATATCTGGCTGTCGCTGAAAGTTCGTTGCGCAATGCGGTATCCTATGCAGGTGCAAAAGGGATTTGGCAGTTTAAAGAAGAAGCGGCTAAAGAATTGGATTTAGAAGTGAATGCCTTTGTAGATGAACGCAATCATCCTGAAAAGGCCACGCTGGCAGCCTGCAAATACCTTAAAAAAATGAAAGATCGTTTTGGTAATTGGACGCTTGCTGCTGCAGCTTATAATATGGGTCCGACTGCCTTACAAAGGGCCTTAGCCGAACAAAAAGAAAGCAATTACTACGATCTCAATTTAAGTGAAGAGACCAACCGGTATGTATTTCGAATCATGGCTATGAAAGAAATTATGGAAAATCCTGAAAAATTTGGATTCTTCATTCGCAAAAATGAATGCTACCCGGAATTGACAAAGTATGATCTGATAACGGTAAGCACTTCTATTCCAGATTTAGCAGAATTTGCACATGAACACAACATTACCTATCGCCAATTAAAATTGTATAATCCGTGGTTAATTAAATCTGAATTACAGATTGCTCCTGGCAAACAATACTCCATAAAAATTCCTAATTAATTGATTTAGGAATAAAAATTAAACAACAAGAATAATTTTCTTAAAAAAAAGGGGCTAAAAATTGTTGCTCGCAGAGACGCGGAGACGCAGAGAATTGTTACTCGCAGAAACG
>CAYMGR010000062.1:9504-11523 GCA_964389985.1 uncultured Saprospiraceae bacterium | reverse complement strand
TAAAGCGATTTTCTAAAACGCTTGATGATAAATACCAGGACCAAATTGCACAAGCAGAAGCAACTGCAAATCCATTATATCTTAAAATCTTATTGGATGAATTGCGGGTAACCGGAACGCATGATCAACTACAGGAAAAATTAAATTATTATCTATCAAGCAAAGATATACCTGCCTTACTGGATGAAATTTTAATTCGGTACCAGAGAGACTATGAAACAGATAGGCCGGGATTAGTCAAAGAAACCTTAGGATTGATCTGGTCGGCCAGAAGAGGTTTATCAGAAGCAGAATTACTGGAATTATTAAAACCCGAAGATAAACCCAAACTGCAAGCAGCCTACTGGAATCCTTTACGATCCGCATTGGATGAATTGCTGATCAGCAAAAGCGGAATCATAAATTTTTCACATGCCTACATCAAAGATGCCGTAGCAAGAAAGTTTGTCCCTGATCTGGATACCAAAGATGAATTCCAACTCAGGTTGGCAGATTATTTTGAAAAAGCAACTATTACTGAAAGGACTTGTGATGAGTTGCCCTGGTTGTTGAAAGAGACGGAATCCTTAAAAAAGTTAAAGAGCTGTTTATTAGATATTGATCGATTTTATCATATTTATAATCGCAGTGAAGTTGAATTAAGATCCTATTGGATCTATTTAGGTGATGAATTAAAAATGGGGAAGGAATATGTCAATTCTATTGCCTTATGGCGGAAAGGAAGGTCAATAGACGATGAATCATATATGCATTATGCTATTGGTACATTTCTTTTTACAAGCGCAATATTCGAAGATGCTGAAAAACTTATTAAACATGCTTTAGAACTTGCTGAAAGAAAATATGGAAAAAAACACCCATATGTAGATAAAGTAATAAATGCGTTAGCTGAATTGCTACTTTCTACCAATCGGCATAACGAAGCGGAACCCCTTTTTAGACAAGCATTAGAAACAGCCGAAAAATTTTATGGAACAGATCATCCTGAAGTTGCCAGGTCGTTAAATAATTTAGCTAAATTACTACGTACCAACAACCGGCATAATGAAGCTGAACCACTTTACAGACGCGCGATGGAAACCATCGAAAAATCTTATGGAATAGATCACCCGGATTTTGCCATAGTATTAAATAATTTAGCTTTATTGTTAAGTAGATCCAATCGACATAAAGAGGCAGAACCACTTTACAGGCAATCATTGGAAATCTACGAAAAAGTTTTTGGAAAAGAGCATCCAGAAATTGCCACCACATTAAATAATTTAGCTGGAATGCTAAAATCCACAAACCGGCTTAATGAAGCAGAACCAATTTACAGACGAGCTTTGGAAATCAGAGAAAAATCTTATGGAAAAGAACATTTTGATGTTGCCATGTCATTAAATAATTTAGCTTTTTTTCTTGATAATATCAACCAGCATATTGAAGCAGAATCGCTTTATAGACGATCGTTGGAAATTTTGGTAAAATCTTATGGAAAAGAGCATCCTGATGTTGCTAGTGTACTTTATAATTTAACTAAATTATTTTGTAGAGCTAATCGTCATTTAGAAGCAGAACCGCTTTTAAATCGTGCATTTAATATTCTTTTGATATGTAGTCGAAAAACCGGAATGGCCCACCCTGCGCTTGAGCCAGTAATAAATGATTATGCCTCGCTTTTGATGAATTTAGGCTATAATGATGCACAAGTCAAATATCAAATATATCAAATGGCACCGGAGTTGTTTACAAATAGATAAATTTTGTTTCATTTTAAGAAAAGTATTATTTTCACATTTGGCATTGTTTAAATTACGCGTGAATTAATATTTCAATAAGCATATTCTTAAAGATGAATCATCCAATTCGCATTTTCTTAAGTTACTCCCATGAAGATCAAGCACTGGTTGAAAAAATCCGCCAGATTATCGAAGAGAATGGCATGAGTGTGCTCTACTCCAAAAAGCTGAGCATAGGTGAAGCGTTTGATGAAGAGATCAAACGTTTTATTGAGCATGCACATGTTTTTATGCCCAT
>CAYMGR010000062.1:0-9404 GCA_964389985.1 uncultured Saprospiraceae bacterium | reverse complement strand
ACTATGGTGGGTGATTGGTTTTTGGCTGAATCCGTTTCGTTTAAGGATGGAGATGGATTTACCAACACTTTTTTTACCCGGAATGCTTCCGAAATTTCAAAACGCATCCAAAGTTTTGAAGCGGAGTTGGATGATCTGCTGGCTGAGTTAAATTGGACAGAAGAGAATTCAAGAAAGAACACCATTGAATTTTTGCAAAGCCTGATGGCTCCCTCCAATGAACCGAATCACTAATCCATTTATTTTTTTACCATCATATATCCTATTTGCTCAAGTAATTTCGGTATCAACCGGATCGCATCCCGATCCAGGTCTTTAATGGATTCACTGAGCAGTTCCCAATCCAGCAAATCATTGTGAATTTTTAAAGCATCCACCCGTGGCTCACCATACGTCCAACCTTTAGAAATCTTTTCATTCATCCATCGTTCGTGTTCCATCTTTGCCATGGCTTCCAAATCATTGGAATCAAATTCAGTCAGACCATCCATATTTTGCAATCCCTCAGGGATTATTTTGTAATTAAAGTGATCTAACTTGCGAAGAATATCCAAAGCTTGCTGTCGATTTGAATCTTTTACAGCTTCCTCCAATTGATTCCATTCTTTCATGGTATCTTTTAGATCTCCCCGGGCTTGTGCATTTTTCATCCAACTTTCATGCATAAATTTTGCAATGACTTCTATCGCTTCAGGATTTAAATAGTTTTCATTCATTTTAGACTCAAAGGTTTCGTAATCGACGTGCATCGAAATTAATTTGCTGGATGGTAAATTGGTTTTTTGATACATACGGACTTGCTTAAAATCACTCATAGATAGAATCGACTCAAGCGATCGTGCACCATGTTTAAATTTTGGAATTTTTAGCAAAGCCGTTAATAAATCATTCGCAATAGCTATCTGATTGTTCGGACCCAGGATCCCTGGAATTTCCATCAACTTAGAACGCAACACAATGGCTCTTCGTAATGGAAAGAGCAGATCTTGTTCATCCCTGCAATCAATTCCTTTGATGTTGATAAATGATTTTAATCGGCTGATGAAATCAATCACTTTTGCAGATTTATAGAGCTGCCGGATCTGATTGTAATTGGGATCATTATCCGGATATTCTATTGGGGCACAAAATGATTCATAGCTACTACAGGTTCCTCCGGCAAACACAAATATTCCTTTCCCGATTGGATGCATGGATTCGCCGGACTTAAATTCACCATCCTGCATGGGTGCCAAAAAAGATTTTAACCAGGCCAATTCCTGATTATTAAACACACAGTCAAATTCATCAAAAAACACAACCGGTAATTCTGCTCTTAAACTGATATCCCTGGATTCCTGGAAGGCTCTGAGCAAATCATCCTGTGATGTAAATTGAGATAAGTTCTTTTCTAATATTTGCATCTTAATCCCTAAGGATTTTAGCAATTGCTTTATTCCAAATGATTTTCCTGAACCCGGTGGACCAAACACTGCAATGGATAAAGGCTTCTTTTCATTGGGACGAGCTATATATTCTAAAACCAGTTTGCGAAAGGCGCGGAAATTTTCAATCTCTTCCCGATCAAAAGTTTTTAAATCCTTAAATATTCCAACAGGCACGCTGTTCAGAATACCCGAATGGCCACTAATGACATAATTAAAAGCAATTGTATCAATTACTATTTGACTATTGGAACATCTGTAATTCAATAATGATTGACTAGGCGGCTCCGACTTATAGTTGCTGAGGTCAATAATTGAAAGTTCATCTGTATCCTTCCCATCAAATATGCTGTTAACCGGATAGCCAAGCAGCTTGTTTTCATCCATGATATACCCTGATTGAAAACAGTTTATTGCTGCCTGCATTCCTTTTTGTATCGCTCTGGAAAGAATGTCTTTTGGCGATTGTACAATTTCTAATTCCTTGACAGCAGGCAATAAATCCTTGCCATTATAATTTGAGTAAGGATGCATGAACTGTTTTATAAATGCTGTTACAAAACTGGTCGTTAAATGATTCATGCTGTTGGCTTGAGATTCCTCTATCTCGCCTTCTGTTTTGGCAGGGAAATAGTGCACTCGATAGCTATATGGATGGACTTTACCCTGAGAAGCTTCGTTCCCTTCCTCTTTACAGATGCTCAACACAGCCTCCAATCCAATCCGGATGATTATAAATTTACTGTTTAGAAAATGTTCAAAAAGCGGGTGCTGTGGATGTGCATTCAATATATCTTCAAAGCTGGAATCCCAGGATAATTCTTTGCGGATAAACATTCCTTGTTCCCGCAAATCTTCAACATTCAAAATTGTAATTAATTGATCACCATAAGCATGGAATAGTTCTTCATACAATTTATTTTGCCCTATGGTTCCATTGTATCGATATAATATAGTTGCCTTTGATTGAAGTGCATTTAAATTGGCTAGTATCGATTCCCATTGATACCGTATTAAATCTCCAAAATCGTCCAGATAAATAAATTGAACGGAATCAATTTCATTTTTAAGGTGAAGGTCTATATTCGGATCGGTGCTTTCTGTATATCCAATAAATTCATGGACGTGGAAATGCTTTTTATTTGGACTATCTTCAGTCAAAATGGAAACATTTTGAATTAATTTGGAACTGTGTTCGTTAAATTTATGATCCTTGGTATTCTGAACACAGTTTATTGCAGGTTTCAATCGCTCTAAAAAATATTGCACTAAATGAACTCCTGCTGGTAGTTTATGTATTACAGTATTTTTTGAATACTGATAATTCCTTAAAGGATTGAGTTTAGACCTGAATTCCGGATTCGCATTGGTGAGAATTAAAAAGTCTTCCATCGGATCTCCAATCAATAGCAAATTATTCATAGGATACTTATTATTATTAAGGTTTATACTCCAATTCGGTGGATTGCAACCATTGCAACCAATCCTGATTTTCCTGAAGCATTAATTGATCCGTTTCCCGCAATGCTTTTTCCAATTCCTGTTTTGTTTGAACTCTGTTAAATTCAAGTTCCAGTTCTTTTAATCGTAGGAGTGTATTTTGTCCACGACTTGCATTTAAAGAATAGCCTCTTTGGTTTCTGATGCCATCAAACGCAGCTGCAATTGGAGGGATTGATAGCGCAAATAAAGTGAGCGTTTCTTCTAAATAATGAATGTGAATCCCTGAATCCTTTAAATAACATAATAAAATATGAGCCAAGGCAAATAAAAGGGCGACAGCAAATAATACGATTCCTCCAATTTCCAGTCTTCGATTCAAATTGGAATGTTTCGATACATAGTTTTTTTGAAATTTAATTTGATTTGTGATCCACGAATTTAGAATATAATTTGAAATTTGTGGAATCCTTTGAACACTCATCTCTTGATTTCCAGGTTCATTCAAGGTAGTACAAAGTTCATTATAGGTATTGATAGCCCATGCATATTTTAAGGTATGTTTTTCCTGTTCTCCCCGAATTCTCAATTTGGATAAAGGAATCCCTGCAATAAATAAATAGACGGACGATCGCAATTTTTCGACTAAAAATCTATTGGCCAACCAAGTTTTGTGGAATCCAAAATGATTGGCACATAAAATTAAAATCAGGATAAAGGTCAACAAAATAAATTCAATAATAAAGGCAATTTTCAAATCTAAATGAAAGATAATTGCAACTAACACAGTAGTTACAGCCAGGGAGGATAGCACATAAATAGAAAAACCTGTTCGCTCAAATCGTTTCTTGCTGGCAATCGCCCTTTCATCTGCTTGTGCAAATAATGGAAGTAAGACGTTTTCCAATTTCTCCTTTTGAAATTCAGTTAAGAAATCGACTGCAGGATGATTGAAATTCACCAATTCAGGAAAATTCGATGCTATGATTTTCTGTTCTTCTATTTCATTCAGTTGCATAAATTTAAATGAATTAAACGTGATTAAAATGGATGCTCCTGCCTTTAATAGAATAGTAGGAATTAGGAGCCTGACTTGAAACGATAACCATCGGACAATTTTGGGTTTTGGCATACGCTACAATTTCCGCCGTGCCACCTCTTCCATGAGCTTCCATCCCATCCCAAACTGCTAGTAAAAGATCACAATGATCCACAACATATTGTCCGGCCGGAGTATAAAAATCCACTTTTGAACTATTTCCCCTTTCATTAATTTCTGTTTGATTGGCTTCAATCGGTTGGGTAATAATTATATTTTCGGATTGATGCAACAGCTCCCGAAATTCCTGTATAGAGTCCAAATCATTAAAACTCTTTTCGTATAATTCCTGAGCTTTTGGAAGGATGGCTTCTAATTTACCTTGCGGAGAATTTAAAATTATTTTAGCAGCAATTCTATCAACACCTTCTGCCAGCGAACTAAGAATGGTGTAACAGAGCTTTTCATTTTTATAATTTTTGGATAGCTTATTTTTTGAAGGAACTTCCATTAAATTATCTAATTCTGTTGGAATAAAAGCATTGCCTTGATTGCCAACATTTATTCCAAGAATTTCTTCCAACTTATGGCGTACCATGTTTTCATTGAAACCAGATCGGTGCCCGGTAATCCCAATGCGGAGGCGGAAGGCTTCTTCTGACATCACCCGGTATCAATTGTTTTTAAAGTAAGTGCAATTCATATTGAGAAAAATCTCACTCTGTGAGTATTTTAAATGACTCTTCATCTTCAAAGCTATAAACTTTCTCTTGATCCTCTGCTTATTTTATTTTTCCACGTCATGCAATTCAGTTTAAAGCCCTAAAAAATTTACCTTATTCCCCTTCCTCCCATTTCTCAAACCAACGATCCAGTTCATCAAAATCATAAAGACCAGGTTTTAGTTCGGTGCCCGGTTGAATGAGAAAGCCAACAGCTGGAAAAACAAGATCTTGTAATTCATTTAAATTCACTTTCAATAAACTTGGGATGGTTTCTGAGCATTGCTCGATACCTGGAGCAATCATAAAATCACAAACCGATTTTGGATGATTCTTTAAATAGGAAGCCGAGTGAAATTTCAATTTGTCCGTTATAAATGACAAATCCGAATCGCTATAATAACCATCCAAATCATATTCCAATTGAAAACTGGGAATCGGCAATGCACTTATGCCAATTAATTGAGGTCCTTCTACCCATTCTTTAAATTGCAGGATTAATTTTTTGAGCGCTTGTTCATCCGGATGATCCAGATTGATACCTAAATAATCCGTATGCATGGCTGATAGGTAACGGGCTATTGTCAAATCGTTGACCGGACTGGCAAAAATGATGGGGCGTTTAGAATTCATTCGTCAAATAATTCGTTTTGTGAGGCTTTGAGTTTAAAACTTTTTCGATGATATTTTGTCAGACCAAATTGAAGGATGGCTTCCCGATGTCGTTCAGTTGGATATCCTTTATTTTCATTCCAGGCATATTGCGGAAATTCCGGATGTATTTTCAACATATACTCGTCCCGGTAACATTTGGCTAAGATAGAAGCTGCTGCAATGCTTTCATACAATCCATCCCCCTTTACAAAACAGTACTGCTCCATTTCAAGGTATGGAATTTTCTTGTTTCCATCTACAAGGACACAGTTAGGTTTAATTTTGAGGCGATGAATACAATTCCTCATAGCCGCCAAACTGGCTTGAAGGATATTAATCCGGTCGATTGTTTCCGGATCCAGGCTTTCAACACACCAGGCCAGAGCATTTTTTTCAATTTCAATCCGAAGGCTCAAACGCTGCTTTTCGTTTAATTTTTTACTGTCATTGAGCCCATAAATCGGGCGTTCCGGATTTAAAATCACCGCTGCAGCATAGACCGGACCGGCCAAGGGTCCTCTTCCGGCTTCATCACAGCCTGCTTCATATAAAGAATTTTTATAATATGATTGCAAAATCAGCTAATTTTTTGAGGGATTTTTATAAATTTGCGGGTCGCAATTAAGAAAAGTATGCGTTTTTGTTTAGTCCCTGTATTCATATTCGGTTTTTCTATTATTTGTTTACACAGCCAGACACAATGGCAATCTGCTCGAATCCTCCTGCAAGATAAAAGTATCAAAGATTTATTAAAAACCGGCATCGCCTTTGATCATGGCCACCATCATCCTGGAGTTTCCTTCGATGGAGACTTTACAAAGGAAGAACTCGAAATCATCCAGGCAGCTGGTTTTAAAATCGAAATCAATCCCGAACCGAATATAGAATTCCGTTCCGGACCAACCGATTGCATAAAAACTCCTATCCAACAACCGGAATATCCCTTACCTACGAATTACCAATATGGCTCGATGGACGGGTACCTGACGCTTCCGGAAATCTATGAGAGTCTGGAGATTATGAATGACTTGTTTCCAAATCTGATAACTGTTAAAAAAGCGATCGGCTCCTACCGCACAAAAAATGGAAATCCGATCTATTATGTCAAAATTTCGGATAATCCGAATCAGGACGAAAACGAACCAGAGGTCCTCTATACTGCGCTCCATCATGCAAGAGAGCCCATTAGTATGAGCCAAATGATGTATTTCATGTGGACTCTTTTGGAAAACTATGGTAAAAAGCCGGAGATCACTCAATTGATCAATAACAGAGAGCTGTTTTTTATTCCCTGCTTAAATCCGGATGGATATGCCTACAACACAGAAACCAATCCAAATGGAGGCGGTTACTGGAGAAAAAATAGAAATCCCAATGTAGATGGGATCGGTACCGATTTAAACCGCAACTACGAGACGGGTTGGGGATTTAATGATGAAGGTTCAAGCCCTTTGGGCACGTCTGATGTTTATCGGGGCAATCGGGCTTTTTCAGAGGCCGAGACAGGTGCATTGCGTGACTTTTGTGAAAATCACCCGTTCTCCATTGCCATGAATTATCACAGCTTTGGAAATTTACTCATCATTCCATGGGGTTATCTGGATAAACCGACTGCAGACTCTACACATTATCTGGCTATGGCACAAGACATGACCAAGTATAACAATTTCAGTATCGGAACGTCCAAGCAAACTTTGGATTACGAGGTCAATGGTGTAGCGGATGACTGGATGTATGGCGAACAAGTTTTTAAACAAAAAATATTTGCATTTACTCCCGAAGTAGGAGGCAATTTTTGGCCGGCTCGAAAAGATATTTTGGCTTTAAATCAATCCACTCAATACATGAATTTTGCAGCCGCCTGGAATGCAGGTGAATGCGCAAAGATTCAGGAGCAATCTGCTACATCGATCAATCGCGACACGAATTTTCTATTTTATAATATTACACGCACGGGAATTTTAAACGCACCCGTTCAAATTCATTTAAGTTCAGATCAGCCATCGGTTGAGTTTTTAGAAAATGATC
Organism: uncultured Saprospiraceae bacterium; assembly: GCA_964389985.1. Classification (GTDB taxonomy): domain Bacteria; phylum Bacteroidota; class Bacteroidia; order Chitinophagales; family Saprospiraceae; genus Vicinibacter. The sequence goes on along the minus strand of CAYMGR010000062.1, from coordinate 2,097 downwards.
TTACGCTTCAACTTAAACCCGGCGAAGAGCATAGAATCAGTATTCCTTATGTGGTTCAGGGAAATTTAATCAAAGGGGATAGCATTCAATTTAGTGCAACACTTACTACTGGTTTTTATACAGAAACTTCAATCGTTAAGAAACCTTATGTTGGATCAGCAAACTGGACGGAGCATTTTACTATTGATCCACACTGGTTTGCTTCTGCTAAAAAACCCTGGCAGCTTACTACGGAATCCTATTTTTCAGCTCCCAATTCATTAACTGACAGTCCATTAAAACCGATGGACGCAGAAGCTCAAAAACTGATTCAAAATACCACGGCTATTGATTTGACCACCGCTAAATATGCTTACCTGCGTTTTAATGCCCGTTGGGAAATGGCTGATGATGTGGATTATGCACAACTTCGGATCAGTGAAGATGGAAATCGGTTTATTCCTGTCTGCGGTCGATATACTAAAACAGGCAGTCAATTTCAGGATTTAGGAGAGCCCGTTTATTGTGGAAAACAAACTGACTGGGTATCAGAATGGATTGATTTGAAAGATTTTTTAGGTAAAGAAATTTATTTACAATATTACCTGTCCTGTGGCGTGAATCTGGAAAATCTGGATGGTTACTATGTGGATGATATTGAAATTTATACCGATCTCAGTACAAAAACGCTGGAAGAGAATAATTGGAAGTTTGATGTATATCCAGTTCCCACCCATGATGTATTAAATGTCCATTTGAAAGAAGGGACCAACACGATCACTGAATTAAAATTAGTTTCGGCTTCCGGAATTCAACAGGATGTTCCTTCGATTTTAAATAAAGATGTTTTACAAATAAAAACAACAAATTGCCTCCCTGGCTTGTATTATTTAAGTATCAAACAATCAAATAAAAAACCTGAACTCATAAAGGTTTTAATTCAGTAAACATGGATTTAGCATTTTTAGAAAATCTCCGGCTCCGGGAATTCAATTCTGGAAGCTGGTGTGGAAGTATTTCGTATCCTTCAGATAGCCCTTTCAAATCCTTTTCTCCGGTAGATGGAAATCTAATTGGCTCAGTTGGTCAAACCGACAGAGCGCAGTATGATCAGATCATGGATCAGGCTCAAAAAGCGTTTATTCATTGGCGGTCCGTGCCTGCGCCAAAGCGAGGTGAAATCGTAAAAGAAATTGGCGATGCTTTAGCCATCCATAAAGAATCCTTGGGTAAACTGGTGTCCTACGAAATGGGAAAAAGTTTACAGGAAGGTCTGGGTGAAGTCCAGGAAATGATTGACATCAGCACATTTGCGGCCGGGTTATCCAGACAGTTATATGGTTTGACCATGCATTCTGAAAGGCCGCTCCATCGCATGTACGAACAATGGCATCCTCTGGGTGTAGTGGGTGTCATCTCTGCATTTAATTTTCCCGTTGCTGTTTGGTCCTGGAATGCTGCGCTCGCCTGGGTTTGTGGCAATGTGGTTATCTGGAAACCTTCTGAAAAAACACCCCTGTGTAGTGTGGCATGTCAATTGATTGCCCAGGACGTATTTGATAAACATCATTTGCCAAATGGCATTTCCAATATCATCAATGGAGATTATACTGTTGGTCAATGGTTGAGCTCGGATCAAAGGATTCCATTGGTTTCAGCAACCGGATCAACGAGGATGGGACGAAAAGTCGGTGAAGAAGTTGCCAGGCGATTTGGAAAATCCATACTTGAATTAGGAGGAAACAATGCTATTATTGTTTGTCCGTCGGCAGATATGAAAGTCGTATTGACTTCAGTTTTATTTGGTGCGGTAGGAACCTCCGGACAACGATGCACGACTACACGCAGATTGATCATTCATGAAAGCATTTACGATAGTTTAAAAGAAAAATTAGTTGCTGCTTACCAACAATTGCGAATCGGGAATCCATTAGATGCTTCAAATCATGTGGGCCCTTTAATTGACAAACAGGCAGTTGATTTATACCTGCATGCTATCGAACAAATAAAGCAGCAAGGAGGACAAATTATTGTGGACGGCGGTGTGTTGGAAGGAGAAGCTTATAAAAGTGGCTGTTATGTGAAGCCCTGTGTTGCTGAGGTAAAACATGATTTAGC
>CAYMGR010000061.1:9082-11613 GCA_964389985.1 uncultured Saprospiraceae bacterium | reverse complement strand
ACAAGCATTCTTTGTGCCTGTATTAAAGATCCCAATAATCCTAGTTTGACTTTTGATTCTACTTCTCCTGAGCGGCTTCTGGTACCTCCGGGAAAAAAAATGGTATTGACTCCTTCATGCACTGAAAGCTTGGAATAACTATTTAAGGTTTGTAAATAAATACTATTCTTTTTCCTACGATCCACTTTATAAGCACCCAGTCGATTCATAAAAAATGCAAAAAATTCTGAATCAAATAAATTTAAACCAGCCCCATATGAAAATGCTGGAAGTCCTAAAAGATTATCCACCGTATAGCCAATTAAGACGCTATCCAAATTACTTGAATGGGTTGGCACTAAAATGACAATATGATTTTTAAATAATTCTCTTACTTCATCACAGTGCCCGTTAATATGAATCGCTTCCATATTTTTGCGATTCATTCTTTTCAATCCAATGAGAGATTGAATGCTAAATTTATATAAAATCAGATGAAAAAAGAAATCACAAATTTTGCGGGCTGCTAAAAACGTTTTAGGATTAAAATGGCCAATGATTTCAAGAGAATAGCGTTTGATAAGTCTTAACAGGGTTTCCTTGTTGGCTTCATTCTTATCCGCATGCAATTGATTTTCATTATATTCCTTTTGGATCTTACGATAATATTGCATTTCATTTGGAGGGTCTGCTTTCCATGGATTGGATTTGACCCGTTGCTTTTCCAAATAAATTGCTCGTGCAATGGCCTGATCTAAATCTTCTTTTGCCAGGCTAGAAAAATAATTGAATACATCCTGATGTAGTTTTGGTAAAAAAGTCTTTCGTGCATTCGCAAAAGAGTAAATCGGCCAATTGGAAATGCTTGGTTCGATATGTTCATATTTTTGATACTGTGCTACATGTTGTTTATCCATTCGTATTCTCCTTTTGGGTTTGAACTACTATTTTTGAAATCATCGAAAACAAAACCTCAGCACCTAATCGTTCTTCTGCACTCGTATGAATGATCGGAGGAACCGTATTCCAGCTAAGAAGTAATTGCTCTTTCAATGATTTTACAAATACATTAACAAGCCGCTTATTGATTTTATCTGTTTTAGTCAGAGTGATATAAAATGGAATTCCGAGCGTTCCCAAATGATTGATGGTGTCTATATCAATTTGTTGGACCTCAATAGATGCATCCACTAATAAAAAGACTAAACACAAATTGGCACGGGATTTAAAATAATTGGAAATCTGCTTCGCCCATTTTTCTTTAAGACGTTTGGATACACTGGCGAATCCATAGCCCGGAACATCCATGATCAACCAGCTCCCATCCATCTTATAAAGATTAAATGTCTGTGTTTTACCGGGCGTTCGGGAGACTTTGGCCAATTGCTTGCGGTTTGAGAGATAGTTGATTAAACTGCTTTTACCAACATTTGATCTCCCCCAAAAACAAAATTCTGGAAGTTGAAATTCCGGGATTTCTTTAAAGGTTCCAAATGACCCTAGAAAGAGTGCTTCCTGTGCTTTGACTTTCATACCAGGTTCAAAGTTCGTTAAGTTTATGCTAAATTACTAATGGCTCATACTACATCTTATGTTTTTTTCGTATATTTGATATAAATTTTTCGCAGTGAGACTTGTATTATTTTGTGTGTTTTACCTGTTCAATCTTGGATTCATCCAATCACAATTAGACTTCACCATCACGGGTGGTATGCATAGTATTGATGTAGGCCCTAAAGATTTTGTTGTTACCAATAAAAGTGAATTGGATTCTTTTAAATTTTCATTCAAAAATGCATCTTATGGCTATCATTTTGGAGCAGGACTGAGAATTAATTTAAATAATTTTTATTTGCATCCGGAGTTTATTTTTAATTCCAATAATGCACATTTTAAAATAAATAACTATAACGCTCCTCAATTGCTGGATTCTGCCAGAAATGAAAAATATCAATATCTGGATATCCCGTTAATGCTAGGTGTAAAATTTAATATTATTCGATTTTATGCAGGTCCCGTTGCACATGTTTTCATTAATAACAAGTCAGAATTAACTGATATTGAAGGGTATAAAGATAAATTCAAAACAGCAACCTTTGGCTATCAAGCCGGAATTGGTTTTGAACTATTCAAATTTATTGGTATCGATATCCGGCACGAAGGAAATTTTACTGAATACGGTGACCACATTAACTTTTTTGGGAAGCAATTAAACTTTGATAAAAAAGCATCTCGTTTAATAGGGAGTTTGAGTATTATATTTTGACGCGAGGATCTAAGCGGGCGTATAATATATCTGCAAGAATATTTATTATTATAAATACACAAACGGTTACAATACAACAGGCCAATACCAAGGGAATATCAAACTGGCTCAATGCTTGAATCATGAGATCCCCCAGCCCTCTGAAATTAAATACAAATTCTACAAAAAAAGCACCTGCCAATAAGGACGCAAACCATCCACTTATTGTGGTAATAATTGGGTTGAGCGCATTCGGAAAAATATGTTTTAATAAGACCCTGTAGGAATGGATGCCTGTAGAAACGGC
>CAYMGR010000061.1:7855-8982 GCA_964389985.1 uncultured Saprospiraceae bacterium | reverse complement strand
GAATCCAACCAGGAATTATAAAATACTGCCGCAATAGAACCCGATATGATACCTAAAAAGACAGCCATTAAAATAGAAGTTAAAGCCAGTAAACCCGTTGAAATTAATGCCGTCTTCAAAAGTGTTGATACCAATTCACCATTGACATAGGATCTTCGCAAATAGGGCCATTTGATAAGCCATCCTGCCTTGGCGCCTTTAAAGATCCATTTACTGGAATAATCCTCTAATCTTAGATCATTATAATCAACATATTGCACAAAACTCAAATCTTCAAAATATCTTAAAACCTGAATCAGATAGGGTTGATCCAAATAAAATTTGCGTTTCAATTGGTTGATTGTTTCAGGATCCGCCCGTTGCCCAAATTGAATCCGTGCCGGATCAACCGGTGCTTTATAAATAATCAGGCTAATCAACATAATTACAGCCACCATGGAAAACATTCCAACCAATAATTTCCGAATTAAAAACAAGCCCACAAAGCCATTTGATTATACACAAAAGTAAATACCTTTACCGTAACGATGTCAACTAATTCTACTTTCTTCCATTCGAAATCTATTAAGCCTAATCAAGACCATGGTTTTAGCGCATTTGATTTGGCTTATTGGATGTATCCAGAACAATTTAATGAATTAATATCCAACTTGCCTAATCTAGAACAGGTTCCAGCGCAAATAAAACTTCGAAAAAACTATCATTTGCGAGAATCCCTCTACCAAATATTAATCCATCAATATGCATCTTTACAAAGTAGCCAGGTCATTCCAACTGAGCAAATTGAAAACCTTCTAAAACCAAATACCTATACCGTTATTTGTGCTCACCAACCCTGCATCATGGGTGGGCCTTTTTATTTTATTTACAAAATCGCTGCGACAATCAGCTTAAGTCAACAACTAAAAGCAAAATACCCTGAATTTAATTTTATTCCAATCTACTATTGCGGTTCTGAAGATCATGATATAGACGAAATTAACCACATTCATTTATTCAATCAAAAATTTGTTTGGGAGCAAGCCAAAGGCCCAGCAGTAGGTCGGATGGAAACTCATCTGATACCTGAATTTATTCAGAATTTAAGCCAGCTGTTTACGCAATCTGAATTTGCTCAAAACGTATTG
>CAYMGR010000061.1:0-7755 GCA_964389985.1 uncultured Saprospiraceae bacterium | reverse complement strand
GGGTCGGGTCCGAATCCAATTTGAAAATGATTTGTTTAGCTTGGTTCAATTAGATAAACATTGGACGCTCTCTGAAATCCTTGAAGAAATCGAAATAAATCCAGAGCGATTTAGTCCTAATGTACTTATGCGTCCCCTCTATCAGGAATTTCTATTTCCAAATGTAGCATTTATTGGAGGTGGCGGCGAAATTGCATATTGGCTTCAACTAAAAAAATGTTTTGATTTAATGGATCTTCCTTTTCCGATTCTTTTTAGAAGATTTTCTGCATTTCATTTTGACAATAAACTGATACAAAAAATAAATAAGTTGGATCTTTTAGCTGAAGAACTCCTTCAACCATTACAACAAATTGAATCCAATTTAGTCAACCAGGAAACAGAAACCCATGTTTTAGACCAGGCTGATTTTAAACTTTTATATACTACTTTATCAAAGATCAAACAAGATGCACATGCATTGGATCCTTCTACTAAAATGAGTATTGAATCAGAAATTCAAAAAATATTAAAATCCCTGGATCACATTGAAAACAAGCATACTAAAGCGGTAAAATTAAAACTGGAATCTAAATTACAAATGCTAAGAAAAATTAAAATGCAATTATTTCCGGATCATTCTATCCAGGAACGTTATGATAATTTTTTGCCTGTTTATTTTGCTTATGGAAAAGAATATTTAGATTACTTAATCCAATTATACAATCCTGGTTTACATGAATTGTATTTAATCAACGAATGAATCTTTAATTCTCAGAAATATTAAACAATTCCAATAAATCGCTTACACAAGATTTTAAATCTTTACGATCCACTATAAAATCCAGAAATCCATTCTCCAGGAGGAATTCTGAACGTTGGAATCCTTCCGGAAGGTCTCTTTTAATCGTTTCCTTTACGACCCGGGGACCTGCAAACCCAATCAGTGCATTCGGTTCCGAAAAATTGATATCCCCTAACATAGCAAAGGAGGCGGTCACACCACCTGTTGTCGGATCGGTAAGAAAAGAAAAATAAGGGATGCCGTTTTTTGCCAAAAGCGTCAATTTAGCTGAGGTTTTAGCCATTTGCATCAGTGAAAAAGCAGATTCCATCATTCGGGCACCTCCTGATTTAGAAATAATCATCAGAGGGGCTTTATGTTCTATGCAAAAATCAATAGCACGACTTATTTTTTCACCCATCACGCTACCCATTGACCCCCCGATAAAGGTAAAATCCATGGCTGCAATGACCAATTTTCTATTTGCAATCTCTCCAGCAGCAACGGTAATAGAATCTTTATGTTCTCCCACCTTTCTTGCGTCTTCCAATCGTTTTGAATAGGATTGCAAATCAGTAAAATTCATAAAATCATAAGATATCAGATTCTCAAATAACAATTGATATTCCCCGTCAAACAACAAATCAAAATATTGATCACTGCTAATCCGTTGATGGTAATTGCATTTAAGACATTTATTAAAATTCTCTTTTAATTGCTTCGTAGTGAGCATTTCAGAACATTCCGGACATTTATACCAGATCCCGTCTGGGGTTTCTTTTTTAACCTTTGTTGCTGTTGAAATGCCTTCCTTTAACCGTTTAAACCAACCCATAAATTAAATTTCTTAAATTATTATTTAAACCGGAAAACTAAAATATATAATGAATTGCCAAAATAGACTTTTAATTTTGAAAATCTAAAATTATTAATACATTATAATATTTATTACTATTTATAACATTGAATAACAACAATATATGAAAATATGCTTATTAGGATATGGTAAAATGGGCCAGGCCATAGAAAAGCAATTATTGCAAAGAGGACATGAAATCAGTGGAAAAGTCGGGCGGGTTGATCAAAATCAACTAGAATCCGTATTAGTTCAATCAGACATGGCCATTGAATTTTCGGCCCCCCATGCTGTAGTCAATCATCTACTTACCTGTTTTAAACTCAATATTCCGGTAGTATGTGGGACTACAGGTTGGCTTGAACAGTGGACAAGCGTCGAACAACACCTAGCTCATTCCAATGCAGCTTTATTATACGCTTCAAATTTTTCAATTGGCGTACAACTGTTTTTTGAGTTAAACAAGAAACTAGCGCATTTGATGAAATCCAGGAATGAATATCAATGCAGCCTTCATGAAGTCCATCATACTCATAAAAAGGATGCACCAAGTGGTACTGCGATAAGCCTGGTGAATGACATCCTTGCAGAGATACCCAGATATCAAACCTGGTCCTTAAGCCCTTCAGACGATCAAACAGCATTATACATCCATTCAGAGCGAATTGACCCGGTTGTTGGAACGCACGAAATCTGTTATCAATCCGAAATTGACCGCATTGATATTTGCCATACTGCACATAGCCGGGATGGTTTTGCGCTTGGAGCCGTGTTAGCCGCGGAATACCTCATTGGAAAAAAAGGCAACTATTCCATGCAGGATGTGTTGGGAATCAATTCAAAGTCCAACTAAGTTCAACACTTCTGTTACTTTTGAGTTTATATTACCATGATTAGCTCGAAATCAATTGATGAAGTTCTGGATATTGCCCGTATTGAAGAGGTCGTAAGGGATTATGTTGATTTAAAAAATCGGGGTTCCAACTTAATCGGATTGTGTCCGTTTCATAAAGAAAAAACCCCTTCCTTTTCAGTTTCTCCTTCAAAAAATATCTTCAAGTGCTTTGGTTGCGGTAAAGGAGGAAATACGGCTCAATTTGTTATGGAAGTCGAACAAATTAGCTTTCCGGAAGCCATTCGTAGTTTAGCTCAAAAATATCAGATCAGCCTTGAGGAAAGCTTTAAAAAAGAAACTAATCCTGAAGAACTTCAAGAACTTGAAAGTTTATACATCGTCAATCAATTTGCTTTAAACTATTATAAAAACAATTTAACCAACAACTCGCTTGGTCAATCGATCGCCTTAGCCTATTTTAAACAAAGGGGATTTTTAGATCATATTATTGAGAAATTTGATATCGGATTTGCCTTAGATGAAACGGATCATTTTTTACAAACGGCCCAGAATCAAGGTTACCAGATTGAATTTCTTCAAAAATTAGGCTTGGTGAGTGCAAATCAGAAGGATTTTTTTAGAAATCGGGTGATCTTTCCAATCCACAATTTAACTGGAAAGCCAATCGCATTTGCAGGCAGGCATTTGACAACTGACCCCAAGTCACCTAAGTACATCAATTCCCCAGAAACCCTACTCTACCATAAAAGCAAGACACTATATGGCTTGCATCTTGCCAAAAAGTCTATCCGAGAAAAGAACAATTGTTTTCTTGTTGAAGGCTACACCGATGTGATGGCCCTCCACCAGGCAGGATTTGAAAATGTTGTTGCTTCATCAGGAACTTCCTTAACTGAAGAACAGGTTCATTTATTAAAACGATTCACGCAACAGGTAAGTTTACTTTACGACGGAGATCAGGCAGGCGTCAAAGCTTCCATGCGAGGAATTGATTTATTGATACAAGGAGGTCTGGATGTTAAAATTATTTTAATCCCCGATCGTCAGGATCCGGATGAATTTATCCGCACTATTGGAGCAGATGCCTTTGAAAAATTCATTCAAAAAGAGGCAAAAGATTTTATTATTTTCAAATTGAATTTACATGCACTTGATATTGCTCAAGACCCAATAAAAAAATCCATTGCTGCCAAGGATATCATTCAGACGATTGCAAAAGTGGACGACCCGATTAAAAGAAGTATTTATTTGCAGCAATCATCGGCCATTTTGCAAATTGATGAAAGTAGTTTAATCAATGCCTGTAATACGATTATTGGGGACGAACTTAAAAATAAAGTATTTCGCCAAAAAAGAGAAGCCCTTGAGAACGATCAGAAAATTTTAAAAGAATTAGAATCTGACCAATTTATTAAACCCTATTCTAATTCTTTAAATCAGCTCAATGATGATTTTCAGGAAAAGGATATTTGCCGGATTTTAATATTATATGGACATCATTGGGTTGATGAAGAACAAGGATTACATTATGCGGATTTTATCATCGAAAATATTGCTGACACCCTACCCTTTTTCGAAAATGAAATGATCAAGCAATTTATTCTTGATGTGTCGAATCAACTCAGTCAAAACAAAACAACCGATTTGAATTATTTTTTAAATCATAAGGATGCCAATATTGCAAAGATGGCTTTAGATTTTAGCATTAACCGATATGAATACAGCAGTAATTGGGAAGAGAAACATGGCATTTACTTAAGCACCCAACAGGCACCAGAATCTAATTACCGTTCAGACATTGAAAATTCTATCCTACGATTTAAACTTAAGAAATTTAATAAAGCCATTTCTGAATTTGAAAAGAGAATTAAAACAACTGATATTTCAACCAATGAATTGGAGATTGAATTAAAATCTCATCAACATATCGTCAATCAGCGAAATTATATTGCAAGCAAATTGAATACCGTCGTTATCAATTAAACGATATGATTTTCGACGAGGTAGCGTTCGGCGTCCAAAGCAGCCATGCATCCTGATCCTGCCGCAGTCACTGCCTGTCTATAGATTCTATCCTGAACATCTCCACATGCAAACACCCCTTGTCGATTTGTTTTAGAACTACCCGGAATGGTTTTTATATATTGTTGTTCATCCATATCGATCCAATCAATAAATGGTTTGGAGTTGGGTTGGTGACCGATGGCAACAAAAAAAGCTTTGACAGGTATCTGAGTTATTTCTTGCGTTTTATTATTGATTACCCGTACAGCAGACACTTCATCTTCACCTAAAATTTCCAGGGTCTCCGTATTCCAGTGAATTTTAATTTTAGGATTGTTTAATACTCTTTCTTGCATAATCTTAGAAGCCCGCATCGTATCTTTTCGAACTAATAAGTGCACTAAGGGGCACAATTTAGCAAGATAACTTGCTTCTTCGGCTGCGGTATCTCCAGCGCCCACTATGGCTACTTCCATTCCCCTGAAAAAAAATCCGTCGCAAACTGCACAGGCAGAAACACCTTTATTCATCAGTCTTTTTTCAGACTCCAGACCCAGCCACTTGGCACTGGCGCCTGTTGAAATGATTACTGTGTGGCTCAGAAATTCTTCTCCAGATTCTGTCCATAACTTATGAACTGGACCTGTTAAATCAACCTTCGAAATGACTTCGTATTTAATATCTGTATGAAAGCGTTGAGCTTGTTTTTGAAAATCTTCCATCATTTTGGGGCCATGAACCCCATCTGAATATCCGGGATAGTTCTCCACTTCTGTGGTAATCATTAATTGGCCTCCCGGCTCTATACCGGTAAACAATATTGGATGCATATTAGCTCGAGCTGCATAGATAGCAGCGGTATAACCGGCTGGGCCTGACCCTACAATAATCGTATGATGTATTTTATTTTCCATTTTTGATTTCCTTTATATTTAGATCCTTTATGCAAATTTCTTTAACAGTATTCATCCAGTTTAGTTCAATATAATCATTTTCAATCAAGTAATCGGCCCTTTCATAAAAGGGCTTTCTTCGCTCCAGCAAGCTATTTAATTGATCCACGAAGGACACTGAATGACTAAAATTAGGTCGATTAGAGAAATCAGTAAATCCAACTATTTTATCCGGATCTGCTTTTATGTAGATGCACAAACTTCTTTCTTTAATCAAACTTAGATTATTAAAAAAACACGGAGTCCCTCCGCCCATAGCAATAATTGAATCATCAGAATCGAGTATCTGGATTAAAACTTTTCTCTCCAAACTTCGGAATGAAGGTTCTCCATACCAATCCCAATATTGATGAATGGAAATGCCTGTTAGTTTCTCAATGTGGTAATCCAAATCACAGGTCTGAACGTCTAAAACAGTTTGTAAATATTTTAAACAGCTTGACTTACCAGCTCCTGGCAATCCAATTAAACTTAGCTTATTTTTTATATTAAGGCTTTTCAGTGTATGGATTTGGATATTTTTGTGAAATGGTTCGAATTTCTTGCAAATATCTTATTTTTTTAATTGGCTTTTCCTGTTGCAAATCTAAATCCGAACTGCCTGTAAATGAATATGATAGAGTAGTTTCCAATCCTTATACCGCGGATCCAAGTTCAAAAGACAGCTTGAGCATTCCTATTTTAAAGGTAGATACAGAAACCATTGATTTTGGCCAGGCACGTCAGGGAGATACCATCAAATGTTCTTATAAGCTATATAATACAGGTAGCAATTCCCTATTAATCAGCAAGGTAAGTAGCTCCTGTGGATGTGCGAGCCCAAACTTATCAAAAAATACAATTCCAGTTGGGGATTCCAGTCAATTAAGCATTATTTTTACAACCCAGAATATTATTGGAAGTCAGCTTAAGGAATTTACCATTTGGGCCAATACAAACCCTTCATACAAGAAACTTAAATTGACTGGAACAATCATTAAATAAATTAGATTTATATGAGTATTATTATTCTTTATGTTATTCTTTTTGGAATTATGTATGTCTTTTTTATACTTCCAAGAACCAAACAACAAAAAGCACAGAACTTATTTATTACTGAAATTAAAAAAGGAGATCAAGTTGTAACCCAGTCCGGAATCATTGGACGGATTACTAAAATTGAAGATTTGGTTATTGAGCTTCAACTGGATTCAAAAACATTTATTAAAGTATTAAAATCCAGTGTATCGAAAGAGGCCAGTGATGCGATACGGGATAAATTTCATTTGGAAATTTAATTTCCCATTTTGGAAAATTCCTTTTGGAATTCCTCCAATGTATAACGTTTATAATTTCCAGTCGGGTGGTTCAAATCTGCAGGGTTAATGTCCTTATTGAATTGCTTTGCGGTCATCTGTAATTCCATCTGAAAACTACCGGAGCCCATTATCATATTAAATTCCATGGGGGTTCCATCCAACTTAAAGGATCGATTTGTTTGACTTATAAAAGCAGGATCAAACTTTATTTCTTTTGTAACATAAGTTTTTATAGTTACTTCACTTGAATCATTTTCAGATGGTAACTTAAAACTGATATCAACGCGCTTACATTTAAATCCCAGAATTTCTTTAACATCGTCCGGGAATTCTTTGGTTTTATAATTTGCTTCAATTTGTTCGGCCCCAGACTTACTGTTCGCGTAATGGTCTGCAATTAAATACTTTTTCCCCATCACTTCCATATAGAGATACACTGAATCCAATTTTGAATCCATAATGGTGACATTTTTCATCATCATCATGGTCATGCTGTTTTTTTGAATCAGTCCATCTGAAATAATTTGCACCTGCATATTTCCAAGCATAGAAGACATTTCAGGAGGAGCATCATCTCCATTCATTTTGATTCCTGTAACTTCCATGAGCATCATTCCTTTAGAAAATTGGCCAAATGCACTGAATAAGAACAAGCTAAAAAAGAGTACTAAAGTGTTTTTCATCTAAATGATAAGGATTAAGTGATCCCGTTTGGATTCGAACCAAAGACCTACTGCTTAGAAGGCAGTTGCTCTATCCAGCTGAGCTACAGGACCAGTATTTACTTTGCGTCTGACCACAAAAGTGGTGCAAAAGTATGTATTTTTTCGGAATTGAGAGAATATTGTAATATTTCAAAGCTTATGACAGACTCTTTACTTTAGAGGTGCTTGAATTCAGACCTCAGCACAATCGCCATTGAATTCATTACTTAGCAACGCTCTGCTGTAGTTTAATTTCCTCAGAAAAACTGGTTCCTTTTAATTTGGATTTTATCCAGCTTCTTAAATCAAAATATTCCAGAA
>CAYMGR010000060.1:0-11659 GCA_964389985.1 uncultured Saprospiraceae bacterium | reverse complement strand
GCAACCTTCAGAATATACTCTGAAGCCCAGTTTAACCGAATTTTAAAGGATTTGATTCGTACCAATGCCGATAGTGTAAAATTAAATTTTCTGAGTTCTTTTATCAAATGTGAATCTGCTGATAAAAAGATGGCCATTATCAGCTGGCAGGTTGAACGCGAACCCAATCATTTTCATTACAATGGAATCCTGCTTAATGAAAATGATCCCCCTGTATTTCTTCAATCTAAGGATCGAAATCCATCGCGAATTAATTTTGAGAAGTTTAATCAAGATAATTGGTATGGTGCCCTGTACTATTACATATTGCCTGTTCAGATAAATAACTATTATACCATATTAGGCTATCGCTTCGGAAAAGATGGAACAAAATATAGAATCATTGATCTTTTGGAAGTGAAGGATCAGAAAGTCAGTATAGGCGCACCTTTGTTTTTGCATCAAAATGAAAAAGGGGGAGTCGAAAAATACTATCGGCATGTTATTAATTATTCTCCATCAGCAAATGTTCTTGTGAAATATGATGAAGAATCTAAAATGATTTTCTTCGATCATGTAGAAACCTTTACGGATGAAAAATCAGGTCAAATTATTAAAGGCCCGGATGGCACCTTTGAAGCATTTGAGTTAAAAGACTCCAGTTGGAATTATATACCTTACCAAAAGGGAGAAATACTCCAATCTGCACCTAGAGAAATACCCGTATTGATAGATGATGGGAAATCGATTTTCGGCAAGAAAAAAGAACTTCGCAAAGATTAAATAAGTACAATCAAAATACCTGATTTCGCTGGAAGCTAATATCCAATATGCTTCGGGTACCTGGCTTTATTTTAGCATGATCAGAACGTTGCAATCCGCAGACCCATAAAATCGTTTCATTCGAGCAAAGGAGGTATATTTTCTGCTTGTCAAAAATCCCAATCTTATGATCTGTGAATAGATCCTGAACTTTCTTGTGTTTGCCATTCATCCCAAATACTTGCAGTTTATCTCCAGATTGCCAGGTTCTGACTTTTAGCGGAAATTGAATTTCATCAAAATCAAATATACATTTTGAATCTTCAAATATCAAGGGAGCTTTATCGTAAATTCTTTTATTCCACTTAATAGTACCATGTTTAACTGTTAATTCACCGGATTCAGAATGGATAAAATATTCGGACTCCTGTTCGGTCAATGAGCTTTTCCGAATTTTAATATGATCTGTATGGATGGCCAGTTCAAGATTTGTTTTAGAGTAGAATATTTTTCCAGGTTCAGACAATGCATTTTTTATTTGATCAATTGTATTCGGATGAAATTCCAAATCTGATAAATAAATACTTAAAAAATAGGACTCGGATAGAGCAATTGACCTAATTATTATTTCGGAAGGTTTGATCTCAAGATGATTTGATTTCCATTCAAAATAGGCATTTTGTACAATGGGAAACAATTCCTGCAAATGCGCAATGCTTCGCAGAACCATAGATTGAAACGCTGGGACTCGTTGTTCAATTTCAGGAATTACAGCATTTCTAAAATAATTTCGAAGATACTTGTCCGTTAAGTTTGAGGAATCTATCCGATAAGCAATTGATTGTTCTTGAGCATAGTGCAATAAATCATGCTTGGACAGATTGAGAAAGGGTCTTCGGATTAAACCACTTTTAGGATTCATTCCTTTCAAACCATTTAAACCACTTCCTCGACTTAATTGTAAAAAAAAACCTTCCACCTGATCATTCGCATGATGGGCGGTTACTATATATTGGTAATGGTATTCCTTAACCAATTGATTAAAAAAAGCATAACGTTCCGTTCGTGCTTGATCCTGGATGTTGCCAGATTCAGTCAATGGTTTTTGAGCTACATGACACAAAATATTCCGGGATTCAGCCCAGGTTTTTATAAATAATTCATCCTGATCAGAGTCAGGAATTCTAAGCTGATAATTGCAATGTGCTATTGAAAAACGATATCCTAATTCATAAAGCACTTCAATTAAAACCATGCTATCCAAACCACCACTTACAGCTACTAGAAGTCTATCGTTTTTAGAAAACAATTCCTGGTTTTGAATAACTTTGCGGGGATTTTCAAACATAAAATTTTAATAAAATGCAAATAATTCGAATAATAGCACTTTTAGTCTTCTTTATTCAATGTAAAAATAAAGAGAAACTCCCAATGCAGAATTCTGCCGAGCCTGCACCAAATCATAAAGTTGAAGAAATGAAGCTTCCTCCACCGGTTATGGGTAAAATTGATGATAAATTCATTCAATTAGCTGAAAAACAAAAAGAAGTACCTGATTTGTCAAGCATGATTTGGCATTACACCTATGCATTATCCATTAAGGACGCAGCACCAAAAGAAAATATTTACAAAGGTCAATGGCTCGATTTAATGTCAAAAGGTGATTACAAGAAGGGTTTATATTCGGAAACAACAGAGACCGGCAAATATATCTATGATGAGAAATCCCAATTATTGGAAATGAGGTCAACCATTGGCACCTCTTCTGAGTGGAAAGTCAAGGTCGATCCAGAGCATATGATTTTGATTGGAACTTCAAAGTATGGAAATAATCCCTGGCAGATCAAATTAACACGAAAGGATTCAATACCCGTTCAATAAGCGGCTTAGCGGATTCTTTCTGCATTGAGCCAAGTTCTGTACCGCTTTGCATTTTCATAATGTCCTGCCAAGGTTTTGGAGAAAGCATGACTGCCATCATATCCCGGTTTGGCGCAAAAAAACAAGTATTCATGAGTTGGGGCATTGACCACGGCATCGATGGTCGTCACGGATGGCATACAAATAGGTCCGGGCGGTAATCCTTCCACCAGATAGGTATTGTAAGGTGAATCTGTTTTCAAATGTTCTAACAGAACGCGCTGAATTCCAAAGAGACCCAATGCAAAAACAACTGTTGGATCTGCTTGTAATTTCATACCCATTTTTAGTCGATTGATATAAACACCAGCTATATCTGATTTTTCGGCATCCAGGATGGTTTCCTTTTCAACGATCGAAGCAATGGTATAAATTTCAAGTGGCGTTAAACCCTTGTCTGTTGCTTTTTGCAATCGATTATCCAAATTCCAGAATGCTTGATTTTCCTGAATCATTCGTTGCAGTAATTTTTCAGGACTTATATTCCAATATACCTGGTAGGTATTCGCTATGAATGCACTCAAAATAGTCTCATTCGTGTAATGATATTTTTGCAAAATATTGGAATCCATAAAAAATTCAAGAAATTCTAAAGAGTCTGTCATTAGGGAATGAGCCAGCTTACCGGATAATTGCGGCATATCTCTAACAGAGTGTATAACCAATAATACAGGATCTTGAACACCTTTACGAAACTTGTTGATTAAGGAATAATTATTGGTACCAGCTTTTAATAAATAATGTCCCGGCTTTAAATGTTTGAGCTGTAACCATTTGGCTAAAAAAACAAATGAACTCGTATCGGTTAAAACACTATCTAATAAAATGCCTAAGCTTTGTTCTGATTGTGCTTTGTCAACGTATAAATGGACTTCTTTCTCTGCCTTCAAATTCGGTTTAAAAGCATTCCAATAAGCTAAAAAGCCTGTAATAAGGACAAGACATAGCAAGAGCGCTAATTGCAGAAAATGAATTCGGGTTATTCGCATTAATATTGCTCTGCGTCTGAGGGAAATTTTAATTCTTTAACATCTTGAGTGTAATGTTGAACAGCCTCTTTGATCAACTCATGTAAATGAGCATATCTTCTTAAAAAACGTGGATTGAATTCATGATTAATTCCAAGCATATCATGACTTACCAATACCTGTCCATCTGTTCCATGGCCAGCTCCAATTCCAATCGTGGGTATGCTTAGACTTTTGCTAACCTCCTCCGCGAGTAAGGCAGGAATCTTTTCTAAAACAAGGCTAAAACAACCTGCTTTTTCAAGAAGCAAGGCATCTTGCTTCAATTTAAGAGCCTCAGCTTCTTCTTTTGCCCGAACGACGTAAGTGCCAAATTTATATATCGATTGAGGCGTTAAACCGAGATGTCCCATTACGGGAATTCCGGCCGTTAAAATTCGTTTAATCGAATCGGTTACTTCCGATCCTCCTTCAAGTTTAACGGCATGGGCGCCACTCTCTTTCATGATTCGGATGGAAGAATCCAAAGCTCTTTTTGAATTGCCTTGATAAGATCCAAATGGAAGGTCAACGACCACCAAAGAGCGCTTTGCTGCACGAACAACAGACTGAGCATGATAAATCATTTGATCCAGGGTTATTGGCAGGGTGGTTTCATGGCCTGCCATCACATTTGAAGCTGAATCTCCAACTAAAAGCACATCCACTCCAGCTTCATCTAAAAGCTTCGCCATGGAATAATCATATGCCGTCAACATGGCTATTTTCTCGCCATTGAGCTTCATTTCCTGGATCGTATTGGTCGTAATCCTTTTCTGATCTTTTTGTAATGCCATCGCACAAAGGTAGATCAAATACAGGTTTTAATAAGGATGTCTTTATACGAAATTAATTGAATGAATTTAGTTAATTACCTACCGGCAGTTTCAGGATAATTAATAAAAAGCTTACCTTCGTAGGATGAAATGGTCTACAATTCTGTACTTTACAATAGCTTTTTTGTGTGTATTAAGTTGTTCTGAAGATTTCCAATTAACAGAACCCTATAAGGACATACCGGTCGTTTATGGTATTATTAAGCGTTCAGACACGGCGCAATACATTCGCCTGGAAAAAGCTTTTGTGGATGAAAACCTACCTTCCACACAAATTGCACAGATTGTAGATTCTCTCTATTATAAAAATGCAACAGTCAAATTAGTACAAACAGCAACCAATAAAGAATATACATTAGTAAAAGTGGACGCTTCTTTAGAAGGCTATTCGCGTGAAGCAGGACCATTTGCAAGGGTTCCAAATTATATGTATAAAATTAAAACCAGCCAGATGAACTTAAAAGGCGGGGAAGAACTTAAACTAATTATTGATCGGGGAGACGGGAGTGCAATCGTAAGTTCCAAAATTATATTGGTCAGCGATTTAAGCTTTGTTTTTCCAGAAGATCTAACCAAGCAATTATTTTTTGCTTATAAAAGCTCTTATAATTTTCAATGGAAAAATAAAAATAATACCAGTGTGTTTGATTTAAAAGCATTGGTTTATTTAGACGAATTAGACCTTATTTCTCAAAAAACGACCTCTAAAATTATTGAAATTCCGTTTGCAAAAAGCGCTCCTGGTAAGGTTGACCGGCAAGAGAATATATCTTCTACAAAAGTGGATGGTTCTACTCTTTACAATTTTTTACATGATAAGCTGAAAGTAGAGCCTCAAGTAGAGCGTTATATCAATAAAATTGACTTCGTCTTGACCGGAGGTGGACCTGAAATCCAAGGTTATTTAAGTATTTTAAATGCAAATACCGGGATCACCGCGTCCCAGGAAATCCCTCGTTTTACAAATCTTTCAGAAGGTTTAGGTATATTCAGTTCGACGGTTAGTATTAAAAAAACGATCACACTAGAACCCCCTACAATTGATTCCCTTCAGGTAAATCCACTTACAAGGGAACTAAATTTCAAATAGCTTTTCTGACTCTTTGGCATATAAACTTCTTATAATATGTCATAAAGTTCATTTTTCGAGCGGTAAACTGCCAAAATTTCTTGATATTCAAGCTGGCACAAGGATTGACTATATTTCCCTAAACAGAAAGAAATGGGAAAAATTATTGGAATAGATTTAGGTACAACAAATTCTTGTGTTGCCGTTATGGAAGGGAATGAACCCGTAGTCATAGCCAATGACGAGGGTAGGCGTACAACTCCGTCGGTTGTAGCTTTTTTGGATAATGGCGAACGAAAAGTAGGAGATCCTGCAAAAAGACAGGCTATTACTAATCCACAAAAGACAATTTCATCAATCAAACGATTCATGGGTGGACGTTTTGATGAAATGAAGTTAGAGACCGGCAGAATGTCTTATAAAGTTTTGAAAGGTGACAATAACACATGTCGGGTAGATATCGATGGCAGGCCGTTTACTCCACAGGAGATTTCCGCCATGGTTTTACAAAAAATGAAAAAGACTGCGGAAGACTTTTTAGGTCATGAAGTGACGGAAGCTGTAATAACAGTTCCCGCTTACTTTAATGATTCCCAAAGACAAGCTACCAAAGAAGCTGGGGAAATAGCTGGGCTCACTGTAAAACGAATCATTAATGAGCCAACTGCTGCCGCATTAGCCTATGGCTTGGATAAGAAAACCAAGGACATGACCATAGCTGTTTATGATCTTGGTGGTGGAACATTTGATATTTCGATTTTGGAATTGGGAGATGGTGTTTTTGAAGTGAAATCCACCAATGGGGATACCCATTTAGGGGGTGATGATTTTGATCAGGTAATTATAGATTATTTGGCAGACCAATTTAAAGTTCAGGAAAACATGGATCTTAGAAAAGATCCAATGGCACTCCAAAGGTTAAAAGAGGCTGCAGAAAAAGCAAAGATCGAATTGTCCAGTTCATCCGAAACTGAAATTAATCTTCCTTATATAACTGCGATGGACGGGGTTCCAAAACACCTGGTCATGAAATTAAGCAGGTCAAAATTTGAGCAATTAGCAGATACTCTTGTTCAACGTACCTTGAAACCATGCGCAGATGCCATGAAAGATGCAGGCATGACAAATGCAGACATCGATGAAATCATTTTGGTTGGTGGATCTACCAGAATTCCTCGAATTCAGCAGGTTGTAGAAGAGTTTTTTGGAAAGAAACCAAATAAAAGTGTTAATCCGGATGAGGTAGTTGCTATTGGAGCATCCATTCAAGGAGGTGTATTGACCGGAGAAGTAAAGGATGTTTTATTATTAGATGTCACACCATTGTCTTTTGGAATTGAAACACTTGGAGGGGTTTATGACGTAGTCATTGAAGCAAATTCAACGATACCTACAAAAAAATCAAAAATCTATTCAACTGCGGCAGATAATCAGCCTTCAGTAGAAATACACATTTTGCAAGGAGAGCGACCAATGGCTAAAGACAATCGTTCAGTAGGACGGTTCATATTAGATGGAATTCCCCCTGCACCTAGAGGATTGCCACAAGTTGAAGTTGCATTTGATATTGATGCAAATGGGATTCTAAGTGTAAGTGCAATGGATAAGGGAACTGGTAAAAAGCAAAATATTCGGATAGAAGCTTCTACTGGCCTTACAAAAGATGAAATTGAAAAAATGAAAAATGAAGCCGCCGCAAATGCCGATTCCGATAAATTAGTGCGTGAACGCGTGGATAAAATTAATGAAGCGGATGGGGTCATTTTTCAAACTGAAAAGCAGTTAAAAGAATATGGCGATAAAATTCCAGCTGATAAAAAAGCTGCTATTGAATCTGCTCTGGATGGCTTAAAAGCGGCCCACAAAGCTCAAGATCTGGATCAAATAACCAGAAACCTTGAAACTTTAAATACCGCTTGGCAGGCGGCTAGCCAAGATATTTATCAAGCCAGTCAAAACGCCGGCCAGGCAAATGAAAATCCGGCAGGCTCAAGCTCTACAACAGACGAAAAGGTAACTGATGTTGAGTTTGAAGAAGTCAATAAAAACTAAAAAGCTTTTAAGTTATTTAAAAAGCCCGATCGATTTCGATTGGGCTTTTTTATTTATACGAAAAACCAACAGTCAAACTGCTTGAATAGCCCAGATATATAAATTCTGCAACTAAATATTATCTGAGCTTAATATTTGGATTAAACCTTTAATCGTGTAATTTTACAACGGTTAAACTTCAAAATATGCCTGATAACAAATGTCTAACGGGGGGTTTACAGGAATATGTGCCCAGCCCAGCCAAACCCTGGAATGAAAAACGCATTCATCATCTCTATAACAAAATTAGCAATGGGGCTCCGCTTTACCTGATCAATGCGGCCAAGGCAAATAAGCCATCCGTTTTAATTGATTATTTAATCAGTACTGCAATCGCACATCCCTTGCCGGGTGAAAAAAAAGTCGGGGTTAAGACCTATGATTACACCTATCCTTGGAAGGAACAATCAACGGCAGAAGATCCTAATGCTTATTACAAATACCTGGAGCTTGTCCATATGTGGTTTAATGGAATGGTTACAGAAGGGGTGAGGCATAAATTAGTACTGTTTTGGTCCAATCACTTTGTTTCTACCGCAGATTCAAGCGGCAACAGGCCTACCTGGGTTTTCCAGTATTATTATTTATTGCATAAGTATGCATTTGGTGATTTTAGAGAATTTACTAAAGCCATTGGATTAACGCCCCAAATGATCCTTTATCTTAACGGGAATGCAAATGTTGCTGGAAGGCCCAATGAAAATTATGCCAGAGAGTTATTAGAATTGTTTACAATGGGAATTGGAAACTATACGCAAAAAGATGTAGCTGAAGTAGCCAGAGCATTAACAGGCTGGAATATTGCATATTATGAGTCCTCTCCGGGCAGTGGAAATTATTTGATCGGCCCTTTAAGAGAAAATGAATTTGTCTTTTATCGATATAATCATGATTGGAAAGGAAAAGTCGTTTTTGGCCAATCTGTTGGAAATTATGGCGGAGTCGTGCCACCTACTGATGATGAAGCAAAACTAAAAGCCAAAAATGAATATGACAAACTCCATGATGAGGTGATATTCAAAGTTAAGAAAAACGAAATTGCTAAATTTATTTGCAAGAAACTCTATAAATATTATTTATATAATGATCCACCTCAAGATATCATTGATGGCCTAGCGACTGTTTTTATTAATAGCAACTTTAACATTGCTACTGTTCTTAAAACACTATTTAAGAGTGAGCATTTTTTTGAAGACGAAGCGATGGGACTGGTCATTAAAAGTCATATCGATAATCAAATTCACTTTTTTAGAAGTTTAGATCTTGAACCCGGTAAAGACTATTTTAAATACAAATGGATAAATAATTCCTTCCAAGCTGAAGTTCCAGATCCTGTTGATTATCCAAATACCTTAAACAGAGACACATTGAGCTTCCTTTACTATGCTAATGTAAACCTTGGACAAACTTTGTTTAATCCAATAAACGTTGCCGGCTGGCCTGGATATAGGACCTGGTTAAATGAATTTACTTTAGTGAACCGGTGGAAATACAATCGGGATCAAATGGGATATTATCTGCAATATGATTCCACCAAGTCAAAGTATCGTAAATTTTTAAAAGATCTGACCAGTAATTCGTCAGATCCTGATTTAATTGTAAGGAGCGTGATCAATTATTTTATAACAGTTGATCTTGAAGATCAGTATATCCAAACAGCCATTGGTATTTTTAAAGCATCCGTTCCATCCAACTATTATTTAGACGGAACCTGGAGTTTGGATTATGTTTCAGTTCCCAATCAGTTAATCAATTTAATGAATTATTTAGTTACACTTCCAGAATTTCAATTATTATAAACTCCAAAATCAATAATATGTGCAACGATCTTAATCTTCATAATAACTTGTACCGCTCTGATCTTGGAGAAAGCCACAATGATGATCATCTCATGTGGAATCGCAGGCAATTTCTAATGACTGGTGGCATTGCTGGTTTAGGAACCTTGCTATTAAGTGGTCTGCCAGTGAGTCCTCTCTTATCAAATGCTTTTTCCGCGCCTCTTTCTAATGGCGGTGACAATATTTTAGTGTTATTAAAATTGTTTGGTGGAAATGATGGTTTAAATATGCTATTTCCACATTCTGATAATTCAGGTAAAGCGGAATATATTAATTTGAGACCTGGATTAAGTCATAAATATGGAACCGATTATAATGACAATACAGTATTAAGTGGATTCGGTTCTTCAGATTTTGCCTTGCCTGGAACCATGGCCCCGCTGATGCCTTTATGGCAAGCTGGAAATATGAATATCATCCATAACGTCGGGTATCCCAATCAAGATTATTCTCATTTTACATCTATAGAAAACTGGTCTAGTGCTGCGGATAATTTGTATGATCCGAGATATCATTCAGGATATATGGGTCGATATCTTGAACAAGAATTTCCGGTTTTTAATGAAACACCACCAACCGTTCCGCCCGCCCTTAGAATCGGTTACAGTGCAGATTTAGTTTTTAAATCAGCCAGCAATCAACAATATGAGTTGGTATTTAATGATCCTAATGAATTTTATAGGTTAGCACAATATGGTAAATTGTATCCTACAAATGGATTGGGTGATTGCCCGCAAGGACAAGAAGTTGAATTTTTAAGGCAATTGACAAATAATTCTTTGCGTTATTCTCAATCTGTTACGCAAGCATACAACTCTACTTTAAATAAGGTGGCGTATCCAGCTAATACAACCTCTCGCTTAGCAGAACAATTAAAGATTGTTTCCAGATTAATAAAGGGTAAATTAGGTACCAGAATATTTATGGTTTACATGGATGGCTTTGATACCCATGCGGATCAGAAGGCTTATCATGCCACACTCTTAGGGCAAATAGCTAGTTCTGTATCTGCGTTTTTTGATGATCTGAAGGTTGATAATGCGGATAAAAATGTAGCGCTCATGACTTTTTCAGAATTTGGAAGAACCATCCGGGAAAATGGATCTGCAGGAACGGATCATGGCAATATGTCTCCCATGATGTTATTTGGCGATGCTGTTAAAGGCGGTTTTACTGGTACACCAATGAATTTAAATGACCCAACACTTAAAGCAGGGGATACGCGTGTTTATTTTGAAAATCAAAATAGTCTTGACTTCAGATCCATGTATGCAAGTGTTATGGAACAATTTTTATGTTTGGACTCAGAATTAGTCAACTACTCTTTAGGAAAAACATATTCCCGACTTAATTTATTTGATAATCCTTGTAATGGTTCTAGTAATGGTAGCAATTTTAATACCTTACTCTTAGGACATAACCCCAGTGAAGTTAATCAAAAGATCATTGAAGTAAAATTCTCACAGTTGCAATCTAATGAAGTCAAACTTTATATTAAGAGTATAAATGGAAAAACCTTAGCCATTTTGCATGATGCTTTTACAACCAAAGGTTCTTATACCATTCCATTTGATCCAACAAAATATAAAATACCACCCGGTGAATATATTTACCAATTAGACAGCGCTGGAAAAACCTTATCCAGAAGATTTAATATTTTTTAAAACGGAAGACCATGAAAAAATTATTATTTTTCTTCTCTATCAATATCCATTTTTTGGTAGCCCAAAATCAAATTAATTTTGAGCAGTTTAGTGCTTGCAGTCTTCCAGTTAAATGGAAAACAAATATTGAAAGCGGAACTAAAGGATTTAATATTACTAAAAGCAATTTATTTCCTTCCTCTGATGCGAGCTGTAGTATTATTTATTCTCAAAATTCAGCAACAGAAACGGGTCTTAAAAAATGTACCATCCATACTGATGAATATAATTTGTATTCTTACGATCAGTACAATTTTAATTTTGGATTGAGATTTATCAATACAAATCCAAATGGAAAATTAAGCTTATATTCCGTATTAGATGGAGTTCAAAATTTAATCCAAACGTATAGTAAAGACGTGATCCAAAATGGACTCGTCGTTGTGAATCAATCTTTTATCGTGAATTCAACTTCTGTCAGCAAAAAATTGAAATTTATTTTTGAATATGA
>CAYMGR010000059.1:4257-11664 GCA_964389985.1 uncultured Saprospiraceae bacterium | reverse complement strand
CCAACAGATGACTTTCCACTTCCTGATTCTCCTACCAAACCCAGCACCTCTCCTTTCTTAATGTTTAAATGAACAGACTTTACTGCATTAAAATATTCCCTCCTAAGAGAAAATAAAGATTTATTGATTTCATAGTTTACAGAGAGATTTTGAATTTCAATCAGGTTCCCTTGGTTTTCTAAAGTGCTTAAATGTATTTGAATATCTTCTGGTGATACAGCCTGATGAAAGGTATTCAATGGATCTCCGAAATGATATTGCTCAAGATGCTCTTTGCTAATGAGGCGATTTAATTTGAATTTTATGGGTGGTTTCGCTAGCAGAAGTGACTTTGTATATTCCTGAGCCGGATTGTTAAAAACAGATTCTACAACTCCTTTTTCAACAACTTTGCCCTTATTCATAACGATCACTTCAGAGCATAACTTATTGACAACATTTAAATCATGGCTGATAAACAGAATGGATACGTTTAACTGAGACTGTAGCTCTTTCAATAATTCTATAATATGTTTTTGAAGATTTACGTCCAGCGCTGTTGTTGGTTCATCGGCTATGATTAATCTCGGTTTACAACTTATCGCTAATGCAATTAAAACACGTTGTAATTGCCCTCCAGATAATTGATAAGGATAGGAATGATAGACCCGATCTAAGTCCTTGAGACCAACTAATTTAAAACATTCCATCACCCGCTCCTGAATTTCCTGACTGGTTCCTAGTTTATGAGCGATTAATCCTTCCGACACCTGAAAACCACAACGTAATAAGGGATTTAATGAGGACATAGGCTCCTGAAAAACCATTCCGATTTTACGTCCCCTATATAAGCGAATCTCCGATTCTCTTAACTTCAACAGATCTACAGATTGATCTTGCTCGATATAGTTTATGTTCCCCTTGATGATCCTGGCATTTGGATCTAAAAGCTGTAATACAGACAATGCGGTTATTGTTTTTCCGGATCCGGACTCTCCAACAATACCTAAAATAGTGTTTTCCGCGACGTCAAATGAAACTGAATCCAATACAGCGTTCAGGCCTTCTGAATTCTGAAAGCCTATCGTTAAATCCTTAATCTCCAATATATTCACTGCACAAATAAAGCAATAAAAAGGAAATAATACTTTACCTGACAAGCACTAATTTTGCAGAATTACGGTTAATGATTAAAACCCGGATAGTTCTATGAGAAAGATTGCAATTTACACGGCTGCCATTCTAACCCTTTTACTGCTTTTGGCCATTATAATACCACCGCTATTTAAGCCTCAGGTCATACAAGCTGTAAAAGAACAAGCCAATTCGAGTCTAAATGGAAAATTTGATTTTTCTGATATTAGCCTTTCCTTGTTTAAAGACATCCCAAATTTAAGTTTAACAATCGAAAACCCAAGCTGTCTTTCCTATTCCAATCAGGATACAAGCTTATTATTTAAAGGCGAAGAATTTACCCTAAGTCTAAACTTATGGAATATCATTTTCAATGCAGATAAAATACAAATCAATGCATTTAAATTACTTAGGCCTGAAATTAATATTATACAATACGATAGTTTGCGTTCTAACCTTCAAATTTTGAAAGACACAACTAATTCGGCGGACTCCAATTCTAAAACCAGTCTGGAAATTAGTGAATATTCTATATCAGACGGTCAATTTACTTATGTTGACCTTAGCAATCATTCCAGATTCACCATGAAACAAATGAATCATGAGGGAAGTGTATTACAAAGCGAAAGCATTACCAAAATAAATTCAATTACAGACATCGCAGCGATTAGTTATGCTGTCAATGGCATCTCCTTCTTAGAGAACCTCCATTTAAATTCGGCTATGGATTTGACTCATGATTCAAGCCTGAATAAATATCAATTTGCAAAGGCAGATTTCAAGTTTAACAAATTAAATCTAAGTCTGAATGGTGGTGTTCAACTCCTCAAGGATTCAGTACTTTTAGATGTAGCGATTTTATCGCCCAGTAATCATTTTGAAGATATATTTTCAATTATTCCTAAGGCTTATACCTCAGATTATAAATCGATCGAATCCAGCGGTAATTTTAATTTTAGCAGTACGATTAAAGGAGTGTTCTCATCAATCAACAAATTGTACCCAAATTGGGATTTTAAATGTTTGGTGGAAAATGGGTCTTTAAAATACCCTTCTAAAAAGGTTAAACTTAATAAGGTCAATTTAGATATTCAGAGCAGCAATAAGGATCCTTATGGGAAAGGAGCGGAATTCAATATTAACTCGTTTACAATGGATTTATTGGATCAAAATGTAGCAGGACAGTTAAGCGTGAAGGATTTTTTACAGGACCCCGCTTTGGACGGTAAATTAAAAGGAGTCATTAATTTGTCTAATTTTTCTGAGTTTTTCCCACTGGAAAACGGTTCAAGCTTATCGGGTAACATTTTAATGGACCTCCTATTCAAATTTAAGGAGTCAGCAATTTTAAAAGATGCTTATTCGGAATTGGCCTTTGATGGATCGATTCAATGCAATCAAGTTAATTATACTGCAAAAGATATTCCAGCTATTGCACTTCATAGAGCACTCTTTAATTTCAAACCACAGGTATTTTCAATGGAATCCTTTGAACTTAACTTTGGCAAAAGTGACTTAAGTGCCACAGGTGTGTGGAATCAACCCCTTCGTTACTTTACAAACAACGGAACAGTAAAAGCATCAATTAGCAGTAATAGTCATCTGATTGATTTAACGGAGTGGCTTGTATCTGATACAAATATGGCTGACTCTCCTTCTTCAAAGATGGATGTTAGTGCTTTTAATGGAATCGAACTATCTTTTCAATCAACTATTCAGAAATTGGTATACCCTGATTATAAAATCAACAATCTTTCTGCCAATGGGAAGTGGATGGGAAATCAGTTAATCTTTGATCAGTTTAATGCAACAATCAATGAAAATGCCATTAATGGTAAAGCTAGCTTTGATAATTTAATGGCCTATATGTTTAATGATCAAATATTAAATGGTACGATTCATTTGAAATCTCAAGTGTTTGATGCAGACAAATTTTTAAAAATTGATAGCACTCAATTAGCTCAACAGTCCAAAAACGAAGAAGCTTTCCAAATACCACCAACATTTAATTTTGACATTCAATTTGATATCGCGCAACTCATCTACAGGCCTTTAAAAATGAATGATGTTAAGGGTAAAATACAAGTAGTCGATTCAGATGTTCAATTCCATGATATCTATTCGAATGCATTGGGAGGAAAGATGTATTTAAATGGTATTTTCAGCACAAAAGATCCTGAAAAACCCAAATTTAATATTAAATATGACCTTTCTCAAGTTCAATTTTCCAATACATTTAATTCAATGCTGTCCATTAAAAAACTTGCACCCATTATGCAATACATTCAGGGATTCTTTAACAGCAATTTAATATTAGAAGGCCAGTTGGATAAAATGTTTAACCCAGTATTGGAAAGTATTAATGTGGATGGCTTTATTGAAACTTTAGATGGATCGATAAAGGGATTTAAACCATTGGATCAGATTGCAAATAAACTTAATATTAATGAGTTAAAAACATTAAATCTTAAAAATACTAAGAATTGGCTCAGTGTTAAAAATGGATATGTCACTGTAAAAGATTTTAATAAGAAAATTGAAGATATTGGTTTGACAATAGGTGGCACCCATAAAATTAATGGGGACATGGATTACAAATTTTTATTTAATATCCCTAAATCCAAAATCGATAAAATAAGTAAGGCCGTTCAATTAGAAAAAGGAATGGAAAAAATTTCTAATGCCTTATCAAAAACAGGCTTCGGAGCATTGAATCAGAAATCTTTAAATATTTTGGTTAATTTAAAAGGTGGGCTCATGAATCCAATAATAGGAATGAAGCTGGTAAATGAAAGTGGTCAGGAACAAAATGAAAGCAATCTTGGTGAAGAAATTAAATCCAATATTAAAGATAGCATGACTAAGAGAGGAGAGCAAGAGCTAAATAAAATCAAGAATCAAGCCGAGTTAGAAATAAATAAATATCAGGATAGCCTTCAAAAACTGGCAAAAAATAAAACCGAAAATATTAAGGATGAGTTAATTGATAAATCTGCAAAAGAAGCTAACAAAGTTCTGGATTCTAATTTAGTAAACAAGGCTAAAAGTGTCCTTAAAAATCCATTAGATAGCGTGATTAAACCTGGAGATAAATTGGATGTAGATGAAATAAAAAATAAAATGAAGGATTGGAATCCGTTTAAAAAAGAGAAGAAGTAATTGGCATTTATCCAATTACTTCTTCATATAGATCTTAATACGTTAATTTTAAGCTAAGAACATTTTGAGCCAAATCAAAGCCCATTTGGAATCCCATATCAATACTCGTTCTAAAGTATGCAGCCGAAAGCAAATCAATGTAGGCGGCCTCTTTGGCCATAATATTGAAAGATTCAAAATGACGTTTAGTCTCCCTTAAATTAGATCTGGAAATTTGAGTAAAATCCATAAAGGAAGTGCGATGACCAAAATAATTAGCGAGAATTTCTGAACTGGCACTATAAACAAGAGCATTTTCAGAAATAAAATCTGGAACCGGAGTGTAATTAAAATCAGGAACAAAATATCTATCTATATTTTGTTTGATGAAGCTGGCTGGTCTTAATAAATTATATGTAAATTTAGTTTTCCAGCTTAAAATATAAGCGTCATACTGTGCCATTGAAAGTTTTACATACAATTCTAGAGCCTGATCCAATCGCAAGCCTTTGTCTTTAATTAACTGAGTCATCAACAACAAATTATGATTTAAAGGCGAAGCCTCTTTATCATTTACTGGATTCCAAAATTCATATAAATCTCTTTGAGCCGGTGTCAAATTTGTGGTCATATTAAATACTTCCAAAGCTTCTGAATACATAATGGAAGTCTTACTCGTGTTATATAACAAAAGTCTATTGGGTAGAATAGATTGAACGTTTTCTAAAATGGCAGGTTCAGTACTTCCCCAAAATGGCAATAAAGCTTTTGCTGAATAATCAGGAGGCGTGGGTATCCAACAGCCTTCTTTATTAGGAAAATTAAATTCTGGATAATTATCTAAATGTGCATCCGCACGACCATCTAAAGTAGAATAGTCTTTAATTTTCCAGCCCATTTCATTTCCAAATTCTTTTGAATTTCGGATAATAGCTTCATCTAATTCCACTGAAGCTGCATTGATGTACTTATTTCTAAGCTGAATAATTTTGTCCAGGTTTTGTGTTCCGGAAGATTTAAATAGTTCTGTTGCAACGATAGCTAAACCTTGATTGGCAACAATTATCCAATTATACGTTTTTGTCTCATCTGGAACCGGAAGGGTTGTTTTAAAATTATTCAATCGTACTTGAAGAGATTGATAATTTTTTAACCCTGGCAACAAACACTCATATAAGGTCAAGGAGAGGTAAAAATGAGCCCTACTGGCAATTAAATCGTTAAATCCATTGCAGGAATTAGCTAATTCAATCGACAATTCGGTCCAATCCTTTACTAAATTGGGTTCCAAATTATTCAAAAATTGACTTGAGGGTGCAATTGGCGTATCTTTTTGACAAGAAACGGCAAAAAAGAAGGCAAATAAACAAATAATGCCTTTCAGTGAGGTTCTTATATAGGTCATACTCAATGGTTTTACAAACAATACACGATAACAACGTTATCAAGAACAAATATATTACAATTATTTATAATATATAAGTCAATGAAAAAATAATTATACCATTTAAAGCCCTATAAAGTTTGATAGATTAATCGTTCTCGTTCATAATCAACAACTTATCCATAATTTCAGGTAGTTGTTCTGCCGCAATCTTTTTAGTTAAAATCTTCTTGTTTTTATCAAGAATATAGATTTGCGGAGTGGTTTTTAGGTCATATATTAGTTTAAATCTGGATGAATGACTTGGATCTGAAGCATTTATCCAGCTTCCCATTTGCATTGTTTCTACAGCATCCCAACACGTTTTCTCATCCTGACCTGTTTTGGTACATACAGAAAGAATCTCTACTCCCTTGGTTTTGAATCTTTTATAAAAGTCAACTACAGCTGGCATGGATTTTTTGCAATGTCCACAGTCAGGTGCCCAGAATATTAACACAAGATATGGTGATTTTATTTCATGTAAGCTTATTGGCGTTGAATCTTTTGTAAAAACTCTAATATTTGGTGCTATACGGTCTATTAACAATGGTTTTAAGGCTTTGGCATCTGCAATCATCTTGGCTAGATTTTCCTTATCCATCCAGGCAGCTTTACCGTTTCCATAAAAGGACTCTACCAAATGAACATAAACTCCATCCATCCCTACATATTTTGAGCTGGCATAATAATTAAGATAATGGGATAAGAGGAATTTTAAATTTTGAGAATTTTCAACACATTGATTCAAGATAAAATCTAAAGCCACATTAATAGAGTCCGGATGCTGAACGGTCAATTTTTCAATATAACGATCGATTTTTTGGAAAAAAAGAGGAATCCTGACTCCCCGATCATCCTTAAAATCAAATTGGTCAAAATAGTGTGTTTTATAATAATTGAATATTATTTGATCTCTCTTCTCTTGCGGCTCTTTACTAAAATCTGGTATGTCTACATCCAGACTGGATCGAATGATCAAACTCAAAAGACTGCCTGACTGTTTTTTTAGGATGTCATTTTGATAGTTTTTAACTTCACTGTCAAGCTGATTTAATTGGGTCGAAAGTTGCTTTTTAATGATAGAATCATTCTCCTGTTTCATTCTCCCAGAAATGGAATCCGCTAATATCCGCCGATCAGAAATGAAATCAACATAATGTACAAAATCATCATTTAGCTTAGAGCCTTTAAACACTAAGGATTCTGTTAAATTACTTTGTTTGGTATTGATTGTAAATGCTTGTTTGTCCGCATCCACTAAAAATTGAAAAAAATCATGACTTGGCAACAGTACGATTAAATACATCCCAGCCTCCAGCAAGGTATCCCCTTTAAATAGGAAGCCATCCTTTGTCCGATAGGCAGTGTCTCTGATATACTGTTTATCTCCAAAATGATAGCCCAGCAATAAGGTATCGTTTGTGTATTCAGAAATATTTACTTTGATTTTGTAGCCTTGAGAATGCAATCCGCAGAAACAAATTAAAAACAGGTAAACCAAGCAGAAAACTTTAAGAATGTTGATTCTAAAAAGGTTCATATGATATTTTTATTCAAAATTAAGATGAGCTTATCAACCATAAAGCACAATAACAATACTTTAACCAGCCGGAAGGACCTGACAATAGATTGAGTTTAACTGCCTGCCAATAGATTGATCACTAAACTTCGAATTCGCATAATGGGCTATTCTTTCGGGATTAAAACTAGCTTTAATTTTACTAAATGCC
>CAYMGR010000059.1:0-4157 GCA_964389985.1 uncultured Saprospiraceae bacterium | reverse complement strand
ACTTAAGTTCAACTCCTCAATCAAATTCATGATTTGGGTTAAATCTCTTCCGTATCCAACTAAATCTAAGGTTATCTTGAATCCTTCCAGGTGTAATTGTCTAATTGTATTGATTATTCCACTAATATTCTTATGATCATCCTTAAATTCTGAAATGTGCAAACAATGCAAATGCTCTTTTGTGGATTTCTCCTTTGGGAAAAATATTGAAGTGTCCACATTATTGTAAACCACATGGTGATTGGCATTTATCAAATGATGTTTTGCCAGACCCTCTTTTAAATTATTCGAAACCGAAATTACAGCAGCAGCCTTACGAAAGATCCAGATTCTAAACCAATGTTTAAAGCCTGATAACTGCTTATGCTCTGATGCCGTAAATAACGTTGAATGCTCTGTAATAAGATAAGGAATATGATATAATAGTCTAAACACCACTGCAATTAGTGAAGTCCTGAATAAAACATGCACATGTATTAGTCTAGGTTTTCCAAACTTTTTAAAGATTTGGAAGCTATATTTAAAAGCTAAATAATAGTATAGCACTAATTTGATTACACGATCCACTAAACGGAGACCTGTAAAATGCTTTTTATAATAAACCAAATCAATGGATAAGTTATCCCTTTCCGAATGTCCAATTGTATACCAAGAATTTGAATTGAGATTTGTGGCTGCTTTTAGATATAATACTTTAGCATCAAAATCCTTTAAACTGCATTGTATATGCCTTAGGATAAAAATACCCTCTAAATCATCCTCCGCATTGGGAAACCATTTTGGTAAATGCAAAATGTAATTTGACATACGAATCAGCTAGAATCAAGCTGAAGTTCTTAAACCAGCCAAATGATATAATACGGCCATTCGAACAGCAACACCATTTTCAACTTGATCTAAAATAATAGAATACTCAGAATCTGCTGCATCGCTATTTAACTCCACGCCCCTGTTAATTGGGCCCGGATGCATTAACACAATTTTCTTAGACAATACATCCAATTCTTTTTTAGAGACTCCAAAAAATTGGCTGTATTCTCTCACAGAAGGAAAGTACTGCAATTCCATTCGTTCTGTTTGAATTCTCAATACATTCGCAACATCACACCATTCGAGCACCTTGTTTAAATTATATTCAAGTTCGACTCCTAATTCTTCAATATATTTTGGGATTAATGTAGGTGGTCCGCAAACTTTAATTTTTGCTCCTAATTTTCTTAAACATAATATATTTGATAGCGCTACCCTGCTATGAAGGATATCACCAATTAAGGCCACCTTTACATTTTTAATCGTGCCAATTGCTTCGTTTATAGAGAATGCATCTAAAAGAGCCTGAGTAGGATGCTCGTGTGTACCGTCACCGGCATTTACAATGGTTGCCGGGACTTTATCTGCTAAGAATTTGGCGGCTCCAACGCTAGAATGTCGCACTACGATAATGTCAACTTTCATCGCTAAAATATTCTGGACGGTATCCAATAAAGTCTCTCCTTTAGAAACAGAAGAACCTCCTGTTGAAAAATTTATAACATCTGCTGATAATCTTTTCTCTGCCAATTCAAAAGACATTCTGGTGCGGGTAGAGTTTTCAAAAAAAAGATTTGCAATTGTTATATCTCTTAAGGAAGGTACTTTTTTTATCGGTCGTTGTAATACTTCTTTAAATTGCTTAGCAGAATCCAGTAATAATTGTATATCAGCAAGTGGTAAATCGCGAATTCCAATTAAATGTCTGGTACTTAACTTTTGTTCCGTCATATGATTGGTTCTATAAGCATTTACTTTTCAAAAAACAATACTTGATCTACTCCTTGTTCTTCCAGCCAGTCCACTTTTACATATGAGTTGTCTAATGCATCAACTCGAATTCCAAAATAATCAGCTTGAATTGGGACTTGTCGATTAAAATGGCGGTCTACTAAAACCAACAATTCCGTTTTTTGAGGACGGCCATAATTTTGTATTTCCTGTAATGCAGCCTGGATCGTTCTTCCCGTATACAGTACGTCATCCACTAAAATGACTCGTTTCCCTTCAACCAAAAAATTAATTTCAGTTGGATAAGAAGGTTGTACTTTAAAATTGGTTTTAAAATCATCACGTGAAAAAGTTATATCAATTTTTCCAAATACCAACTTGTTTAGAGGTTTCAACATTTTTAATTCAGTAAAAAGCCTTTCTGCTAAAAGTGCCCCTTTATGCTGGATCCCAATAATACAACTGTTTGCAAAATCATTATGTTGTTCGATTAATTGGTAGCAAAGTCGATCCACGGCAATTTTCATTGCTTTTTGCGATAATATTACTTTTGCCTTTGTACTCATCACATGAATTATTTATCAGAAGACTTTTGCCACGAGTCTTTTAAATTTACAGTTCTATTAAAAATTAAATGTTCAGAATGTGAATGGGTATCTACCACAAAATAGGCTTTTCGTATAAATTGAAAATATTGGCCAGCTTTAGCTGTATGTAAAAATGGTTCTAATTTGGCACTTTTTAAAGTAATCAACGAGTCTTTATTAATATAGGACTTAAAATCATCTGGTTGGTTATCAGGATCCGGCACTGAAAATAACCGATCATACAACCGAAGCTCGGCTTGAATTGCATTGGATTCTTCTACCCAATGAATCGTAGATTTGGGTTTTAAGCCTGATTGATCTTGGCCACTTTTACTATTGGAAAAATAAGAACAATGAATTTCAACAATGTTACCAAATTCATCCTTTATTAAATCATCACACTTTATAATATAAGCTCCTTTTAGACGAACCATCCCATGCAGAGTCAATCTAAAAAATTTATCCACAGGTTTTTCCATAAAATCTTCCCTTTCTATATAGAGCACCCTGCCAAACGGAACTTGCCTCTTCCCTGCTTCAGGATCTTCAGGATTATTTTCAATCTCAAGCCATTCAATCGTTTCTGGATAATTAGTTAAAACGACTTTTATAGGTTCATAAATAGCCATGACACGTAGAGCCCGTTTATTAAGATCTTCCCGGATGGCAAATTCCAATAAGGCCAGGTCGATTACATTATCTCTTCGGGCAATTCCCACTAATTGAGTAAAATGTTTAATAGACTCAGGCGTATATCCCCTTCGACGAAGACCACCCAATGTGGGCATTCTGGGGTCATCCCATCCGTCTACATAATTTTCCTTCACCAATTGCATTAATTTACGTTTGCTCATGACTGTATAGCTCAAATTCAAACGCGCAAATTCAATTTGTTGCGATGGAAATATGCCTAAATTTTCAATAAACCAATTGTATAATGGTCTGTGATTTTCAAACTCCAATGTACAGACTGAATGTGTGATTCCTTCAATGGAATCAGATTGGCCATGTGCGAAATCATACATTGGATAAATACACCATTCGTTTCCGGTGCGGTGATGCGGTTTGTATAGAATTCGATATAAAATAGGATCTCGCATATGCATATTTGGAGAACTCATATCTATTTTTGCTCTTAATACCTTTTCGCCTTCTTTAAACTTGCCGGCTTTCATAAGCATAAATAATTCGAGATTCTCGTCGATAGATCGATTTCTATATGGACTATCCACTCCTGCTTCTGTAGGAGATTTTTTAAGTTTAGCAATTTCTTCCGCGCTTAAATCGTCAACATAGGCTTTTCCTTTGCGTATTAATTGTATCGCGAATTGAAATAATTGCTCAAAATAATTGCTGGCGTAAAATTCTCGGTCATCCCAATCAAAGCCCAACCAACGAATATCATGCTTTATCGATTCAACATACTCTGTTTCTTCTGTAACCGGATTGGTGTCATCAAATCTTAAATTAGTCTTTCCTTTATAGGTTTGAGCCAAACCAAAATTTAAACAGATTGATTTAGCATGTCCAATATGTAAATAACCATTGGGCTCTGGAGGGAATCGAGTATGAACCCGTCCGCCATGTTTCCCATTACGAATATCTTCTTCTATTAATTCCTCAATAAAATTAAGTACTTTATTATTTGATTCTTCCATCATTTTAATTTACATCCGCTCTGGTAATTGTATTCCTAAACAGTTCATTCCATGTTCTAATATCTTGGCAATATTCCCACACAATTTGAGCCTAAAATTTTTTAAAGATTCCGTTTCAGCATTTAAAATTCTAAAATCATGATAATATTTA
>CAYMGR010000058.1:6158-11665 GCA_964389985.1 uncultured Saprospiraceae bacterium | reverse complement strand
CCACTAAAGCTCCACCATTAAAATATTCCGGAAGGGAAAACATCATGATATTGGTAAAACAAAACCCGGCAATTCCTATTTTTAATATCCGGTTTCTCTTTGGAAGCTGAATCCCCATTTTTAAATCCTGAATTTCCAATTTGGGTTCATACCCAATACTGGTAATCAATTCCACCACCTGCCGCAAACTGATTTTGGTCTTATCAAAAATCAGAAATAACTCTTTAGTAGCAAAATTTACCCGATTACTGAGAACGCCCTCATTTAGCTTGAATAAATTTTCCAACAACCAGATACACGAACTACAATGCATCTGTGGAATATAAAATTGGACGCTGCATTGATTTCCATTCTGATATCGTATAAACTCATCCCAATATTCCGGACGATCTAAAAATGCATACCGCTCAGCCCACTGTGCATTGGATTGCTTTATCCCAGGTTGCTCGTTGTATGAATAGTAATCACATAACTGATTTTGGTTGAGGACCTCATAAACCGTTCTGCATCCATCGCAACAGAAATGTTTATCCTCTTTTACAATGGAGATATTTTGGCACTCACTTCCGCAGTGGTAGCAAAGAATATCAGCCTGTGTTTTAGCTTCCAGAATAGATGCAATTTGAGTACAAAAGTCGAAAATATGTCTATCCTACTATTTGATATCGATCATTAATAAATCTGATAGTTGTCATTATGATAAACTTCATATTGAGCATTGTCAATTAATCAGACAATTATTCCTGGATTTAAAAAATAAGTCTAAATCATCTCTACCTTTGTAAATGCGAGAGTCGGCTGTTGGTTGTTTTGTACCGATATTGATTTGTAGTATTGCGTAGGCCAACCAATGCATAATCCAGTCCATAGATGACCAATAAATCCAGAACAAAAGTACTCACCCCTAAACTTTATAAGAATTGATGCAAAAGAATTAGTATTTGGATAATTAAAAATCCAAGTACCCAATATCAATAAAACCAAAACAGATGCATCTATTAAAGTGTATTTTCCAAATGAAGAAAGCGGAAATGAGTATCCCCAGCATTTCCTTGTTCTTTTACTTGTTTGATGGTCAAAAATTACGATATTTGATGCATGGTGTTGTTCATTAGGATAAGATTGATACCGGTATATATATGAACTATACCATAATTCCGAGCCAGTCCAAAAATGTTCCATATTCTGCGTCAAGGTGCGACACCTTGTTCAATCATTGAAGTGATTTTGTTGGTTACCTCATCATATAGACTAGGTGTAATAAAGGTTGCTGAATTCGTTGCTGAATTTTTCAAATTAATAAATTTAAAGGTGAATGAATGTTTTTCTTAGAGCATTCCTACATCATGAAAGGAATAAAATCTGGAATGCGGGACAAGGATGAGATGATTATGTACTGGTTATGTCGTGGATCTTGTCAACAGCACATAATTCTTTCGTAAGATTCATATCCTGTGAACATGGTTGAAGATTTCCCGATGGATACGAGTGGGCTGCATTAAGTCTTGTGGTTAATCCTATTAATACAGTTGCAAAAAGAATTCTAATATATGCAACCGTACCAGTTAAACCGACAATAGATGGCCTAAATACTCCTATTACTATATTCGATCAGGCAAGAAATAGGACATTGAATTCCTCAATTATTCACATGTTGTCTCCCCAATGCGTACATAGTATTTTTTTTACTCCAGCGGTACCATTAATCTTCAGGCGTTCAGAATAGGGTACTTTATTTCGGTAAGTAACTTAAACTTCCGCTACTCAAATTAGCAATGGAATTTGGTTAGACCTATCTAAATTGTTCGTTTTAAACTGGTTTTGATTGTTTAAGAAATATTTGTAACCAGCTTATTTAAAATGGGAAGGCACACCAAGAATGCATAAAATGCCATAATGGTAGGTAAATTGTTCAAAAATATTAGATATTTAAATAATATTTGAGATTACATAACAGTAAAAGAACAGCACAGGAAAAATCCTATCTCTCTACCAGATTTTTCTACACTCAATTGGCATACTCAATTCAAATACTTGACAGAGCTTAGCGCAAGATATTAGAGTATCATCCTATAAAAATATATTTCCTAAAACCGATTTGACTTGAAATTTTAAGTCATGTTATTGTATATGCATGGCAATGCAATTGATGATGATTGATTGCTGAGTGGTTGTGTTGTAAATTAACGCACGCTTTTTATGTTAATTTTATCAGGGCAAACCTTAACTTTTTAGCCCTGATTAAAAATTTAACATAAAAAACTTGACAATGGCATATCGGATTCACTATATTTATTATCTCGTCCGATTTCAATCAAGCTTTTTACTTTAATATTCTATTTTATTGATCGTTGTTCAATCATCAGATTGGTTGGTTAATTAAAATATTCGGGTGTTCAATAAGTAAATTCACTTTATCAATAAATTAAATTAAACAGTTAACATCAATTGAAATGAAACTAAGAATAAATATTTTCACTTTTAAATTAGGTATAATCCTGATTTCATTCATTTTCTCATCACATTTATTTTATTCCTGCAATAAAGATATAGTACCTGATAAAGTTGATGATTTGCATACTACATTAATAGATCATGCAAAAAGGTATCACGATAGCATAAGCAACTTTAAACCAAGTCTTCTATCTATTGATACAGGAGATATCTTTAGCTATCTTGACTTAGACTGGAACCAATCAACAATTGAATTATCGAATCATGGCAACCTATATGTTAAAGTGCCTGTTATTATTGACAATTGTTTATATAAGGATAGTATTTATGCGGATTATATATTTTATAATGATACTTGTGGATTGACAAGTGAGATATGGTTTTATGGTTATGACAATACTTTTACAGGTGTAAGAAAAGATAGTATTTATGATGGATGGGTAATTGTCATGAATTCATGTTATTGGACATCTCAAGTTTTTGTTGTTGAGAATGGATCCGTAATACTTCGTGATACAATAGAAATTGTGCAAGATGATAGCAATTCAGGAACTACAGGTTTAAATAAAATAGATCCAAGAAAATATAAACCTAAAAAAATTAAGTGCCCGACTTTTGATGGCAATGGTGGAGGAGGTGGAATATTTGGATGGCTAGGTAATATTTTTTCTAATATTGGTGATTTTTTTGGTAAATTATTTAGTGGAGGAAAGGGTAAGAAAGGAGGACCTGGTGGAAATGGAAATAACGGAAGGGGTGGTTGGTCAGTTGGCTGGTCAGGTTTTGGG
Organism: uncultured Saprospiraceae bacterium; assembly: GCA_964389985.1. Taxonomy (GTDB): domain Bacteria; phylum Bacteroidota; class Bacteroidia; order Chitinophagales; family Saprospiraceae; genus Vicinibacter. The sequence continues at coordinate 8,423 of CAYMGR010000058.1, read as the reverse complement.
GGATGGTGGTCTGGCACTAATGGTAGCGGTGGTTATGGTGGCGGTACCCCTGGTCCAAATTGGTCAGAGGAAGAAACAATAGATCATAACAGATATGTAACTGCTAGTAAGATTCTTCAATGCTTAGAAGAAAATGATGGTACTTTTTCAAATATAAAACAAATTCTTATAAATATAATTGGAAACTGTAAGAGTATTCCTACTAGTGACTTCGATAATTTGACTAGACAATTGATGCGTCAGGATGGAGGAACTTGGTTAATGACAATAAGAACCTTTTTGCTTTATCATGATGTTAGCGAGTACTGCTTAAAAACCATGTATGACGCAATTAATTGCACTAATAATGCTACGAGTGAATTTGTAAATGATCAATCGGCATTCCTCCAAAAGTTTGGTACTTTAGACATGGATGAAGATGAGTTTATTGCATTTGTGAGAGAACATGGATGTGAAAAGTTGCATGGAATTCAATTTGATAAATGTCTTGTTAGGGCACATATAGAAAAAATATGCCCTCAAATCTCTGAAGTTGAAATGAATAAAATTCTTACTTTTTTAATGCTAAATCCAGAAGCTCTTGATTATTCTGAGAATTTTGCAGAAAGATATTGTACAGATAATACTTATAAGTGGGACAGATGGCAAGAATTATTTAATTTAGTTGATGACGATGATCCATTCTCATTATTGGCTAATTGCAACGGTGATAAACCAAACTCATTTTGGCATGATTTATATAACTTAAAACCCTCAAATAACATATTAGATAAACTCAAATCATTGAATTATAATGTTCAAGATATAGAAGATGCTTCAGGAGAAGCCATGAATCTAGATTATTTTTCAGTAAAGATTACGCAGATGCCAACCTATTCTGGTTCTGTAATGACAGCTGAAGAACTAGTTGATCACATTCGTAGAGATATGAATCATTTTGTAAATGGTGTAACATTCGAACCTATTAATTCGGACTATAACCTTTGGAATTCCACGGATCCGACAGGAGCAATAATTACAATTACCATGACGGATGATGGGACGGTTGTGACATCGGATTATCAGCCTGAATTTTGGGTTTTTACAACAGTTGATGCTCCATTCGCTTTAGATGGCACACATCCAGTTAGCGGAAATCGGCAATTTGGGTACATTATTGAAAATGGAAATGTGATTATCTTTACAAAAGGAGCTGATCGTTTAACTAAATGGTATCATGGATTGGCTCAAAGTATTGCTTTTGCTGCTGCGGATGCATTATGGAATTCTTTTACCTCAAAAATATACAATTTTGTACAAAATCATAGTGGATCTGCCATAATATTGTCTGCTCAAAAAAATAGACCGAAATGGTCAGAGATTGATCTTAAACTAAAAACCAATACTCCTATAACTCATATTCCATGCGATTAAATAATTTTTTTAAACTTCTTCTTCTCTTTCTATGCTGCTTGCTGATAAAAGTAATTCTATCTTATGCTTTGATGGAAATTTATGCAAATCACTCTGAAGATAGTTATAGTCTTGGTCTTAACATGTTTTACATTGTAATGTATGTTATTTTTTTTATTGAACTGCCATTTAATGCATTATTTTTTTCTTTGTTCTTAATAATTAAAAGAGTTTTAATTAAGAAACAAAAAGAAAATTTAATTTACTATTTTATTTTAAATCTATTGTTTGTGCTTTTTATTGGATCAGTTTTAATGGAAGATTTTAGAATCATTTTTAGTCAAAATGTTAGTTTAATTAAGATCAGTAGTGTCATGTATTATAACAATTATCGCTTTATTACTTCGTTGATTACCTCATTCCTTTTTACTTTGATATATTTCTACTGGCTTAGACCAAAGATTACTCAAAACAAAATTTAATTACTTGGATTAAAAGTAATTGCACTAAAAGGCCTATGTCGAAAACTTATGAAATGGCTAAAAACTCTGACTTATATAGAATGATTGCAACTATTTGGGCTTCTGAAACTATAATGAACGGATCAGCAGGATCAATGACAGAATCTTATATTAAGCCTCAATTTTATGACATCTTTCGTACATTTTATACAAATGTTAGCGTAAGCATTCAAGGTACTGTATGGCTAAATATAAATGGATGCTGTGTGCAACAGCCAGTTCCCTATTCTTATCTTGGCGTCTTAGACAATAGAGTTTCAATAATTAACCGATTTACTCAATCAAAAAAAGTTCGCTATTTACCAAGCGAATTATGGTCAACGCACAGCTTGCAAATGAATGGTGGTGAAAT
>CAYMGR010000058.1:0-6058 GCA_964389985.1 uncultured Saprospiraceae bacterium | reverse complement strand
TAATGAGCTATAAAGATATAAGATACCGCGATGGAACGAATCGATTGATTTTAGAGAAGTACCACACCTTTGATTCAACAGCAATGGATTATGTTTTGGATGGATACAGAAAAGTATTTGGAGCCCCACTACTCACCCAAATTGAAGGAACTCCAGCTGCTAAATCAAATTCACTATTCTCAAATGGAAGAATGATAAGCTGGCCTCCGGATATAGAAAATCAATTAGAATTAATCATTATGGCTACAGATGGTAAGATACTATATAATACAAAGCTTAAGGAACGTCAAAATTCACTCATTTGGCCCGGTTTCTTGAGGCCTGGTGCTTATGTTGTTCAACTAATTGGACAAAGAACGAACCTGTCAAAAGTATTGTTGAAAACATTTTGATTTCTAAAATGAATTTTGCTTAATCAATTAGGTATAGCTTGACAATAATTCAATAAAATAAAATGCCAATTAAGCCAAATAAATTCAGAATTTCATATTCAATATGGTCAATAGTATAATGTAGAAGTAAGCATTCAATGAATCTAGAAATAATTATAAAAAACTAGATCGTATCGAAAATCAAATAGTAAATTTTATCTACAGCAATTCATTGTCCCCTAGTAGCTATTGTCGCTTTGCAATTTAGTCTAAAACTGGAACGTTCGTTCAGAATTCTTTAACTTCATTAAATAACCATAGAATAGGGCAAATGAAAATCCGGCTAGTAAGGCAGCTATTGTCGGCTGTAAGCCAGCCATCCAATCGTATAATCCATGAAGTACAGAAGCAGTGCCAAAACCTATTACGATCAAAGCTCCCTTTTTCTCCTTTCGAATATAGGCAGTCGTAATAAAATAGGCTACAATTCCAGAAAAAACAGCGTGACAAAAAACCAAAGACAATGATCTTAACATCACCAGCACCATTGCATTCTGTACACCGGAAACCAATCCTTCTACTCCATAATTCATCGTTTTGTCATAGGCAGATCCTACTGCATTTTCTCCATAATGTAAATTCTCAAAAGCAGCAAAACCCAATCCACTGAAAACACCAATGGTGACCAATGAAAGGATATTTAAATCAGCACGAAACCAACGCAAGGCAATAAAAATGGGTAATGATTTTATCAATTCTTCACAGATACCTACTTGTAATATATAACCAATCAGAGAAGCTATTAAATTTTGACTATCCGCTAAATTCAGGTAAAATTCCGGTAGAAATCTGTAAATAAACAAGAGTGTCCAGATACCAATGATTCCGGTAAAAAATAAGGCGGGTACAGCCAATCGCTTCGTTCCTGAATCATTGAGTATAAACTTTTTAAAAATGACACCCCACACAAAAGCAAAAAACAAAGCAAACATGGTCAGTTGGGTTGACACATGCTTTACTGTAATGATCAATAAGGGTATGATGCCTAAAAAGCTTACCGCCCAGAAAATAAAATCTTTCAGCAATAAATTAATATTGCTGTGATCAATCGGCAGGATCTCTTGTTTTAAAGGTATTTCCTGCAAATCCTTTAATATGGTTTGTGCCTGTTTCGAACTTTTCTCAATGATATTCTGAAAAGATTCGTTGATTGAATGCACGCTTTCGGTCGTATCGTCAGTTGCCTTATCCTGAACTCCTGATTCAAAAATTGGAATCAATAAAACTTGACCACATGAAGAACAATATCGTTGCGATCCTGATGTCGAATCATCAAATTCAGAAATCGCTTTACAGTGAGGACAGCCTATCTTAATCATAAGCAAATTTATTTTTTTTGTTCCAGATCAGATTTTGGACATGATAGCCCCCAAATATAAATTGTTTTTTCTGTTTTTTTAAATTCTACTGATTTGTTATCTAAAATTTTTACGGACTTCACTTCTGTTAAGTTGGGATCGAAAAGGGCCTTAATATCCGGAAGACCGTTTTTATCTAAGTTAAAAATTAATTGGATACGTTCTTTTCGTTCCAACCATCTGCCTTTAAACTTATACCTTTTTTCCGGATGCTCACTGAGATCTTTAAAATACATTTGAAATTTTTGATTCTTTCGCAAGATCAATTCGATTTCCGCTACATCATTTGCCGACGTATGGTATAATGCCTTCTTGGGCGAACTACATGCGATCAAAATAATACTAAGCAGAATGAAAGTACTGATTTGTCTTATTTTCATAACCAGGGTCTTGTGTTTTTACAATAATCGATATAAGAATCACCAAAATCCTTTCGAAGTCTTGGAGCCTCCACAAAATATACAAATAAATTAAAAATAATAAAAAGAACAATACTATAAATCAGGAGATGGATGGATTGAAACCAGATGCATTCACCTATCAAAATCAACATGACACTGAGATACATCGGATTTCTTGTATAAGCATAAAGTCCTTTGCACACTAAATTTTTAGTAGGATCTAAAGGCGATAAGGTCCCTGCACCATAACGGGCAAACAAGTAGATGCAATAAAGCAGTACAAAAGAACCAAAAAGAAATACAAGCGCCCCGATCAGTTGAAACCAAGCCGATAGCTGGAACATAAATAGTCCCTTTGATTTTAAAATAGTTGCTGGTATTAAAAAACAAACGACACCTGGTTGAAGAATGGTAAAGATTAAGTTGCGAAGAACTAATGAAATCATGTGAGTAATCAGGAATTACGTTCGTGCGGATAAAACTCTTCCAGCACCTCAAGGATGGTTCGGAAAGCAACAAATTTATTAGCATACCGGTCAATGTGTTCTTTTTGAAGCTGGGGTGCATACCGGATCATATATTGGTTGAGGATCTCGATCGATAAGGCTTCATATTGAATCGTATAGGTCACTCCATCTGTTTCTTTTAGATCCAATTTGGATAACCTTGATTTTAAGAAGCATCCGGTTGCAATGACTTTAGGGATGTGTTGGTTTCGCATCCATTGAAGCCAATCTGATTCAATTTCCAAATTTAATTTAACGGTAACATTGTAAATAATCATGACACCAGGTTACTTAAAATCCAAAACTTAAATTGATTCCAAAACTACTTCGCTTTTGTTCTCCTACAAATAAAATATAACTATTGTCTGATTGTTTCAAATAGAGTCGGTAGGGTGCATTGTCGTACAACAAATTATAATAAATACCGATTTCAAAATTGTCTTCTATACCAATACTGAGCGAACTTTGAAAATCTATAAAATAGTCCGTTCGGATATCCGTCAGGCCGCCTTCACTTACTTTATCTTTAATCCGGTCTAAAGGAATTTTTACAAAAGGATATATTTTAAGTTTGTACTTGTCTTTTGGTTTCCAAACAATTCCGGGTCGCATTTCACCATAAATGCGATTGGTTGGTTTAAACGGAATACTCATCGTCGTGTCCTTCCCATTAAAAAATATCGTATTGCTGATGGTTGATTTTTCCAATTCATAATAACTACCCAGAAGCAAGGATAAACGCAGTTGACTGTATTGTTTCCGATTTGAAATCAAATACCGGTAGCGACTTGCCATGAGCGTTTCAATTTCATCCGGACTTAATTGCAGTACATTGTGAATGGGTGCACAATTTGTCAAGCAACGAATTAAATCGTCTCCATTAAATGAATAGCTGGGTTTTCGATTGAGTTCATCCCGGTTTGAACGACCTTTTTTGGTTAATGCTTTTGAATAAAAACTAAAAATAAACCCGGCTCCAACATCATATGCCTGATCCAGGCCCAGATAGCTATCACTGCTTCGCTTGAGCAAAACATAATTTTCAAGCCAAAGTCCGTTGATATCTTTTACGTTTTCCAGTTTCGTTTGATACTTGTTGATCAGGTATTGTTTGTTTTCTTCCTCCGTTGAATTTTGTGTTTTTTCGCGTTCCAGTTCTTTGAGCTTTGATTCATATTTTTTCATTTTCGTAAAAGCGCTCGGGGTATGTGGGTGAAAATCAAACGATATATCCAGATTTGAAAAATTTTCCTGAAAATCCCCATCTTTCAAAAGGGACTGCACATTGGCAGAAAAGTCCAATTCATAAGGATATACCCCCTGATCAATACTGACTCCGGCACCTACCTGAAATAAATTATTACGCGACGTTTCATTTCCTGAAAAATTAAACAAACCCTTTCCATTGAGTCGATGCTCACTATCGACATAATCATATAAAAAATCCAATAATTGATTGGTTTCCTTCAACAGTTCGAAATTTTTCTGAGAACTACTATCTATGGCTGTTAGAACAAAACTCGCACGTGATTTGGATTGTATCGATTTGTAAACAGAAATAAATTCAGCATCCGTAACCTGAGCATGGGTCAGGACGGGGAGGCAAACAAAAAGGAGTGCAATACGCTTCATTGAGAAAAGCTTTTGGGAAAAAAATCAGATCCAATTGATTGATTTACAGCAAAGATGCTGCCAGAATTGACTCCCAATAAAAGAAAGCTTAAATCTTATTGGATGATTCTGAAATTAAAAGCTCCAGTGCCCATCACTCCGTAGAGTCGAATCCAGAGTGGCAGGACCATTTCCGTTCCTCTTGAGGAGCTAATTGGTCCTAGATCTCTTATATTTTCGGCATTCCACCCAAAAGTCTTAAGCAGATCAATGACCTGTGTTTTCGCCTCAGGATCATTGCCACAAATAAAATTTTCATGATTTCCATTCCCAATCATTTTGGGATTGACCATTAAACCACACCACATTGTATTTAAGGTTTTTACCACCTTAAGCTCTGGAAAATTTGCTTGAATGTCTTCACCTAAGGATTGGGTATTGCAGATACTCAAGGTAGGAGGCATTCCCTGGCTAAAATCCAATGGATTGGTCAAATCAATCATGATTTTATGGGCCAGAAACTCCGCGGGAATCGTTTTAAGAATTGCCACTGATTCAACTCCTTTGGTACAATTAAATATGATTTCTCCAAATTGCGAGGCATCAGAAAAGTTGCCCAACTGGGCAGACGGTCCCTGTTTAGCCACCCATTCTAATCCTTTCGGGTTGTCAGAACTTCGACTTCCCATTTTGACTTGATGACCCAATTCGATCAATTTAGATCCGATCGTTTGACCTACAATTCCGGTGCCTAAAACTGCAATTTTCATAATTGGAATGCTTTACCAGAAATAACCCTATTTGGAACTTAAAGTTTATTTAATTTAGGCTTTTAGTAATTGGATTTATTCAGGGATTAAACTTTTACATACATTCGCAGTCATTAGTAAAACAATATTTATGAAAAATACAATTTTATATTGGGGGCTTCTTTTGAGTTCCTTTCTTGTAAACAATAAGCTAGCCTCTCAGGAAGTAGCCGATTCAACGGGCTTACCGGGAGATCAATTCAGCCTGGAAGGTGCCTTAGACTTATTTAAAAAATCCAACTCACCGGAAGAGTTTGAAAAATTGCTGAATACGGAAAGCAATCATGTCAATAACCTGGACTTAAATGAGGATGGGGATATTGATTATATACGCGTAATCAGTAAAATGGAAAAGGATGTTCATGTCTTTATCTTACAGGTCCCTGTTTCAGAATCTGAAAATCAGGATATCGCAGTCATCGAATTAGAAAAGGATGGCAAAGAATCTGCAATGCTCCAAATTATTGGTGATGAAGACATTTATGGAACGCAACAAATCGTAGAGCCAGCAGAAGATAACGGAATGAAAGCAGACAACAAGATGGAACCTAAGTCCAAAGGGGGACCATTTGCAGCCAGTCTGATGGATGATGATGCAGGTATTTACATCAATGTGTGGCCCTGGCCCTGTGTTCGATTTGTATATGCTCCGGCTTACAGACCCTGGGTTTCCCCATGGAGATGGAGAGTCTATCCTAATTGGTGGCGTCCCTGGAGACCTCTGGGATTCAGAGTTTTTCATCCATACCGGGTGCGTTACAGAACCGGATTTACTGTAGTTCATACCCATAGAGTTGTACATGCTCACAGAGTCTATACTCCGGTGAGAACGACTTCGGTCACTGTCAGAACCCGCCATGCTTCTAATGTAAATCACTATCGGGTAACCCGCACAAAAACTACGGTCGGCCCAAAAGGAAAGGTTAAAACAACCCGGACCAC
>CAYMGR010000057.1:0-11666 GCA_964389985.1 uncultured Saprospiraceae bacterium | reverse complement strand
TTCTGCTACAGAAGCTATGAGCAAACGATCCATAAGCCGTTCTTCAATCCCAGTTCGCGTATGTTTTAATAATTCTGTGATATAGGGATCTTTAGACATGCCACTTGGTAATTTTATTGACTTTCGAGCCATAATGGCATACACCATTTTAAAATGTTCTAATTCCTCTAAAGCGGTTTCAATTAATTCAGGAATAATTTCCACGCGATTGGGATACTTTGCAATGAAACTTAAGGCCATTGCTGAAGCTTTACGTTCACAATCTGCGTGATCGATTAAAAAGGTATCAAAGTCATTTAATACGGCTTCCAGCCAGGCAGGCGAACTGGGTAGTTGGATATCTAAATTTAACTTCAAAACTAACTAGCTGTAAACATCCAATACATTAATAGCATCAGTAAAAGTGCTACAGCAATCAAAATATAAAAGAACTTACGCTCTCCATGTGAGCTGGTTGCTTTTTTTGAAGGATGATGTTTTGACATAACAGTGGAGTTTCAAATGCTCAAATTTATAAATTCTAAATCAAATTTTGTACTTAAATTAGGATCCTTACAATTTTAATTATAGCTCCGTAAAAAGTCAATGATTCGTTCATCGGTTCTTACGTCTCGCCAACTGAGTTTTTGGCTTAGTTGAATGCCTTGGATACTTTTGCACCGGCTAAATGCCACATAGGCTTGTCCAAATTCAAAAGCACCCGGCCCAAAGTCAATGGAAACCCGATCAAATGTTTTTCCCTGGCTTTTGTGAATTGTAATGGCCCAGGCTAATTTTAAAGGAAATTGGATGAATGTTCCAACAACTTCCGATATGAGTTCGTTTTTTTTGGGACCAGCTAAATTGTATTTTATAATTTCCCAGTGCATGGGTTCCAGTCGGATGATTTTAGAATTCGACTCAATTTCAATATATAAATCATTGAGCTTCTGAATAGTACCAAGGCTGCCATTTACAAAACGCTTCAGGGTGTCATTACGCGTAAACATAACTTGTGCACCTTCTTTAAGAATCAATTGTTCTTCAACAGGATATTGCGAACTAAGAACTTGTCCGGTTATTTTTGCCTGATATATTTTGGCCTTACTTTCAAGCTTATTGAGATTATCCAGGTTAATCCGATTAGCCGTTAAATTGCTAGCACACAGGTGAATATTTAAAACATCAGAAGTGAATACAGGATGAAAGCAACGCTCATTAATTTCATCAATATCGTCCTGGTCTAAATTATTTTGGCGTATTTTTTCTAATAGCCGGATAAAGTAAGGATCTGATTGTCTATAAACTTTAGATAATTCAATTAATTCAAATTGGCCTAACTGCTCAAAAACTTTTGAAGAGAAAAAGTATGGGCTTTTATAAACGGACTGGAAAAATTCTTTTTCCTGAGGAGAACTGAGCACCGGAGGAAGTTGAAATAAATCGCCACACCAAAGCATTGGTTTTCCTCCAAAAGGCGCATCCACACCGCTTGATATGCGAAGGATCTGATCAATATGATCCATTAAATCTGCGCGTACCATGGATACTTCATCGATAAAAAACAGATCGATTTTTTCCAACATTTTTTTTGGAAGTATTTTATAATCAGATCGGTTAATCCACGAGGGTGGAAATTTAAAGAAGCTATGAATAGTTTGTCCTTTAATTTGCATTGCAGCAACCCCGGTTGGAGCTAAACAGACAAGGTTTTGATGACTTAATTTTCTGAATAATTGGATAAGACTTGATTTTCCGGTTCCGGCACGTCCTGTTAAAAACATGCATGATTTTAAATCATCCATTTGATCCAAAACATAGTGATGCTCAGGATTTAAATGGAAAACAGGAAAATCATCCATACAAAAATGGTCTATTTTTCTAAATAACAAATGACTGGAAAATGATCACTATATCCTCCTATGTAGCGATTACCGGAAAATGTTCTTTTGGGATAGTTTTTAAAATGACCCTGCTTTTCGAGCATGAAAGTTCTTCTGAAAATCTGATGATCCGTATAGTGATAGGATGCATCAGAAGGATTTAATAAAGTCCCTGAGATGATAATTTGATCAAACAAACTCCAACTATCATCATAAGCAGTTGAACCATCCCCTTTTTTGAAGTTTGAATAAAACGGATTGTAATAATCTTTTAATCCGGTCACTGTTGCTTTTGTTTTGATACCCAATCCTTTTAGTAGACTATCATTGTCTGGATTGTCATTTAAATCCCCCATGATAATAATGCCAGCTTTTGGGTCCAGGCTTAAAACAGAATCAGCAATCTGTTTATTGAGTTGGGCAGCTATCAGTCGATAGGGATTTGTCAATTGTTCGCCGCCTCTTCTTGAAGGCCAGTGATTGACTAAGATGTAAATCATTTGATTGCCTAACTTGCCTTTAACCAATAAGATGTCTCTCGTTAACCGGGGAGTACTGTCTTTTTCAAATAATGGAATCGATATTGATTTTGATTGTAGGACTGTAAAATAATCCGCACGATACAAAAGTCCAACATCTACTCCTCTTGGATCCTTTGAGTCATGATGAACAATTTTATAATAACTTCCCTTGATTAACTCGTTTTGAGTTAAATCCTGTAAAACATGTTTGTTTTCAATTTCACAGACACCCAAAAAGACTAATGGGGTATTTGTCCTGGAGGTTTCCATGGCATGGATGACCTTCGCTAATTTCGTTAATTTATCATTGTATTTATCTGATGTCCAGGTCTTTAGGCCGTTTGGGGTAAATTCTTCATCAAGGGTGAGACTATCATCATAAACATCAAATAAATTTTCCAAATTGTAAAAGCCAATACTAATGTTTGAATTTTGACCCCTGGTGTTTGGGAGAAATTGAATTAACATAAAGCAAGCGATACAGAATCGAAATAACATGTTAATTTTGTTTTTTTAGTAAAAGATATAAATCTTACACAAAGTAACATAAATCAGAAGGAATGCGTCAGTACTTGGTGTTTATCAAAATTATTTTAATTGGATTCGTTCTGTTTTTGGCCAGTTCGACTGGAGAATGCCAGGTATTAAAAGGAAAAGTATCTAATAACCAAGGACTTGAGCCCATCGAAGGAGTTATTATTAAAGATAAGCTTAGCCATAGGGAGTTTAGCTCAGATTCAAAGGGAGAATTTTTAATCCCGTTATTAAATGCTGACCAACTCTTAGATTTAGAAATTATCAAGGAAAACTATATATCATTTTCTATTAAAATTCTTCCATCTGATTGGAATCAATCGATACAGGAGTTTTTTTTAAATCCGGGAAACAGTCGTTTGTCAAATGATTTAGAAGCATCGACCTCCTCAAGTGATCAGGAAACAGAAGAATCAGATGTTTATAGTTTGCTTTCTTCTTCAGATGATCCTTTATTAGATGCTTCCAGTTTTGACTGGAGTGCTTTCCGATATAGATTGCGATCCGTGCAATCTAACTATGACCAGTTTGGAATGAATGGCTTTCTTTTAAGTAATCTTTCTACTTCATATCCTTATTATAATTTTCTTTCAGGCCAAAATTTATTGATAAGATATGGAGAAGCTTACCGGAGTTTTAAAGAAAATTCAAATGATTTTGGAACATCTGGCTTGAGTCAATGGGTCGATGCCTATCCGGAAAATTTTCGGAATGGCCTGGTGGTGCGTTATGCGGAATCCAACAGAGCTTATCGGCATAAATTAGATGCACATTATGTTTCAGGTGCACTTAAATATAATTGGTATTTAGTTGCAGGATTGAATCGTAGATGGTCCGAAGAGGCATCCATACCAGGAAGTTTTTACGATGCATGGGGAAGCTATTTGGGAATTTCTAAAAGTTTAGGACAAAAACATACTCTTAGCCTGCTTTCTGTATATGCTCCAAGTAAAAGGGGAAAAGCAAGTCCCGCCACTAAAGAGGTTTATGCGCTTGCCGGCGACAACTACTATAATTCATACTGGGGATACCAGGAAGGGGAGCGCCGAAATTCCAGAGTTGCTTCAACCAAGGTTCCTATGGCCCTTTTAAATTATTTTTTTAATATCAATGAAAATTTTCATTTGGAAGCTGGCTTGTTGGGATTAAAGGGTCAGCGGACAGATTCCCAATTGGATTGGTACAACGCACCGGATCCTAGACCCGATTACTACCAAAAATTACCTTCTTATATTGAAGACAGTCTGGTAGACCTCCAGGTTATTCATGCTTGGGAACAAGATGTAAATGTGAGACAACTTAATTGGACACGGTTTTATCAGGCAAACTATTCCAACGAGACTACGGTTGAAAATGCAAATGGAGTTTTTGGAAATACAGTTTCTGGAAATCGAGCGGTCTATTGGTTAAGTAAACGACATGTAGATCCTAGCGAGTTGCAATATTTTGGTAAATTGAATTGGAATTCAAATAGACATCGAGTAGCTTTCAATTATCGAGCCCGCGTTGGCAGCCTCAATAATTATTTAGAATTAGATGACCTACTAGGAGCAGATTTTTTACTGGATCTGGAAGATTTTATTGATAATGTGAATAGCCAACATCCGGATATTCGTTATACGAATCACATCATTCAGCAAGGGGATGCGTATAGTTATCATTATAAGTCCCACCATTTCAATCATTCTATTTGGGGTAAATACAATTATTATGGAAAAAAGCTGGATTTCAATTTAGGAATCTCAACGGATATTTATTCTTTTTCCAGAGAAGGTTTTATGTTAAATGCCATAAATACCAACTCATTGGGAAGGTCCGAGACAATTAACCAACTGGGTTTTGGAATCAATTCATTGCTGACGTGGAAACTAAATGGACGCAATTACCTTCAAGGCAATCTTGCTTATCAAAAATTGCCCAACCGATTTGACCAGACCTTTGTTAATCCGGAATGGAATGCCAATCAGTTAACGATCAAAGATCAAACTGAAGTTTATATGGCTGATCTAAGTTATTTTTATAGAACGCCAACTTTAAAAATTCAATTTTCTGCATACACAATAAATTATAAGAATCAGATTATTAATAAAAATTTCTTTCTGGATGAACAATTAGAAGGGGCTGGTAATGTAGAACTTGCAGATGGTGGTTTGATTAATGCTTTTTTTACAAAACTGAATCAGGAACACAGAGGGATCGAATCATCCGTGGAATATAAATTGCCTTATGGATTTGAAATAACCGGAAATTATACTTTGGGAAAGGCCATTTATACCTCACGTCCAAGTTTGTTACTGTTTGATAAGTTTAGTTCGAGCCAGTCCAGCCATTTAATTTACTTTAAAAATTTTTACGTACCTGGTTCGCCAATGCAAGCGGCTTCAGTCGTATTGAAATATAATTTCAAGCGGAATGGTTTTGTCACATTGAGTTTAAATGCCCTTACAGACCAATATTTGGAGCCCAATCCGTTGAGGAGAATTCCCCAGGCTATTGCTGATATAAATCCTGAAAGCAATTTATATAAACAAATAATTAACCAGGAAAAATTGCCAGATGTATTTTACCTGAATCTGTTTCTGTATAAGGGCTTTAAGCTTTTCAAGCAGGATTTTTCAATCACATGTAGCGTAAATAATCTATTGAATCAAAAAGATATTATTTCGGGTGGTTTTGAACAATATAGATTTGACTATGCCGAAAAAAATCCGGATAAGTTTCCTTCAAAGTATTATTATCTGCAAGGCATTAATTATTTCTGTGGCTTAAGTTGGAGATTAAATTAAATAATGTATTTAAATAAATTAATAAATATGAATCTGCGTTTCATTTTACAGGCTGCACTCCTGATTTCTTTTTTTAGTTTTTCTTCCTGTTTAGATCAGGATTTTGATGCACCTCCACAGCCTGTAGCGGATATTGGGTTTCAGCCTAATTCAACGATCGCTGAAGTGAAGTCAAAATATATATCTGGTAAATTTACGACCATTACGGATGATCTACTAATTCATGCAATTGTTGTAGCGGATGATGAAAGTGGTAATTTTTACAAGACCATTGTTATTCAGGATTCAACGGCAGGTATTGAATTAAAACTTAACCGGACCGGTATTTATACTGATTTTCCTGTAGGTATGAAAATCGGTTTAAAATGTAAAGGTCTTACAATAGGGGATTACAATGGATTGATTCAATTAGGTTTGGGTACTTATCAAAGTGGAATTTACACAAACCTGGCAGGAATTGAAGATGTTTTAATTGACCAATATGTTTTTAAAGGTCCTAAAAATCTACCGGTAGTTGCTAAAAAGAAGACCATCAATAGCCTGACAGCTCAGGATATCAGCACCTTAGTGGAGTTAGACCAGCTTGAATTTATCAGAAGTGACACCGGCAAAACATTTGCTGATGTAATTGGAAAAAATTCTGTAAACTTAAATTTAACAGATTGTTCGAAAAATGAAATTTTACTTCGTACCAGCAATTTTGCTGATTTTGCTGGTAATAAAGTTCCTGTTGGAAATGGGACCATCACCGTTATTTTAAGTAAATATCAATCAGATGCGCAATTGTATTTAAGAAAGTATTCCGACATTCAGTTTAATCAGGATCCATGTTTAGGAAATGGAAATTTAGCTACTATTAATATATTAGAACTAAGAAATTTATTTAGTGGAACAATAATAAACGTACCTGCCGGCAAAAAAATTGTTGGAACCGTTATTAGTGATCGTGTAAACATGAATACAACGGGTAGAAATCTGCATATCCAGGATAATTCTGGGGGGATAACCATTCGATTTACAGCCAATCATAGTTTTAATTTAGGTGATTTATTGGAAATCAATATTTCGGATCAGGAGTTATCTGAATTTGATGGATTGCTTCAGGTTAATAATGTTCCTAATCTAAACGCCAGCAAAGTAGGTACCAATACGATTATCCCCAAAGTGTTGACCATTGCAGAATTGCTTGCAAATTTTGAAAACCTTGAATCAACCTTAGTGCAAGTTTCAAATGTGACGATTAGTAAATCAGGAAGTTCTAACTTTTCTGGAACCTGCACTTTAATGGATGGATCAGGAAGCATGGATTTATTTACCAGAACGCAAGCTTTATTTTCAAATGATAATTTTCCAACCACCCCGGTTAAAATAACAGGGATGGTCACCCAGGGAGGCACCAGCCAAAGTAAACAAATTTCATTGAGAAATTCTACAGATATAAGTGGTGGCGGCGGGGGAGGCTCTAATTTTATTTCATTAAAGGAGGTGAGACAAATGTTTATGGGTACTCTTACAAGCATTCCTTCTGGAAAAAAAATCCACGCATCTGTCGTAAGTGATAAGGATAATTTAAATACAACTACGAGAAATGTTCATGTTCAGGATAGTACGGGAGCTATTACAGTTCGGTTTACTGCTGACCATAGTTTTGCATTAGGTGATGATCTTGAAATTGATATATCCAACCAGGAATTATCTGAGTTTTCAGGATTATTGGAACTTAATAACGTGCCTCTGACTAATGCAAAGAAAGTTGGAACCAATTTTGTAAAGCCAGCTACTTATACCATTAGTCAAATATTACAAAATTTTGAAGCACTAGAGTCCAGTTTAG
Organism: uncultured Saprospiraceae bacterium; assembly: GCA_964389985.1. GTDB lineage: Bacteria > Bacteroidota > Bacteroidia > Chitinophagales > Saprospiraceae > Vicinibacter. The sequence goes on along the minus strand of CAYMGR010000057.1, from coordinate 4,129 downwards.
TGGAGCTTGTAGGTGTTACCATTAGTAAGTCAGGAGGCACAAATTTTTCAGGAACCTGCACGCTTACAGATGCAACCGGTTCTATGGATTTATATACAAGGACACAGGCTACATTTGCCAATTCTAATTTCCAAACAGGAACTGTAAAAATTACTGGGCTGGTTACTCAAGGTGGAGCAACATTGGCTAAACAGATTTCTATTAGAAGCTTAAATGATATTAAGCCATAAAAGATACTGAAATTATTTACGAAGCATTTCGATTTAAACAGTTTTCGATTCAGGTCCTTCCTGGTGTATTTCCAATTACGACTGATTCTGTATTATTAGGAGCCTGGGCTACAGTCCATACTTCAAGCAGAATAATAGACCTGGGTACCGGAAGCGGAATTTTAGCATTAATGCTTGCTCAAAAAACAATGGGCGCTTCATCAATATACGGGATTGATATTGATCAACAATCAGTGAATTGCGCACAGTTAAATTTTCAAAATTCTCTATGGTGTGATTCTCTAAAGACCTGTGTAGCTGATCTGAGTTTGGATAATCCGTCAACCCTTAAATGGCTTCAAGAATTCAATCCAAATTATATTATTTCAAATCCACCTTTTTTTAAAAATTCATTGCTGTCTGAAAACGACAATAAAAACAGGACACGGCATCAACTGAATTTAAATTTTTACACAATTGCTCAACTTGCACAACAAGTTTTATCTCAGTCAGGAAAGATTGCCTTAATATTTCCAGTATTGAATGAAGAAGAAGTGACAGAGATAATGCTATCAACAGAATTTTATCCTTCCAGAATTTTGAGATACCGTAACCAGGTCCAGTCTGAACTAAAAAGAGTAATAATAGAATTCTCTAGAGTCAAGCAAATACCCGAAGAAAAGGAATTTTATTTATATGAGAAAAGTGGAAAAAGAAGTTTGGAATATCATCAACTTACGGATCCATTTTATATTTAAATGAAGTGGTGATTCTTAAGAATCTACGATACAATAAGAAAGCCATTGAACTCAAGCAAACTATAAATCCTGCCCATACTCCGGAAACTTGCCAGTTAAGTCCAACGCTAAATGCGTAGCCAACAGGAATTCCAACAAACCAATAACATAAGGTTGTATACAAGGTAGGACGTTTTACATCTTGGACGCCTCTTAGAACACCGATTCCAACAGCCTGGATGGAGTCACCCAATTGAAAAGCAGCAGCAAATAAAAATAAATTGGACGCATGATGAATGACCGATTCATCTTTTGAAAATAGATAGGGAATCTGATGTCGAAACAGTATAAAAAAGACAGCGCAAATCAGCCCATAAATTGTTGCAAATTGAAGGACTGAAATGCCAATTTTTCGAACAAGATAAAAATCGTTCATGCCATAGGCTTCACCCACTTTAATGGAACCAGCTGATGAGAGTCCTATTGAAACCATAAACGTGAGAGCTGCCACAGACAATGAAACCTGATGAGCTGCTTGTTGGGTCGCGCCAAACCATCCAACCATGATCCCCAGGACCACAAAAGCTCCAATTTCACTTGTATACTGCCAGGCACTTGGAATGGCTAGTTTACTTATTTTACTGATAACAATTTTATCTAATTGCCTTTTCCCAAGTTGGTATATGCTGTATTTTGAATGATAAATCACATAAGCTCCAAGAATCAGTGCAATCAGGATTCGTGTAATAAAAGTGGAAATTCCCGCTCCAACTAATTCAAGCTTTGGAAATCCAAAATTCCCAAAAATTAAAAGATAATTAAGCCCTGCATTGACTGGTATCGAAGCCAGTGAAAGAATCATCGGAATTTTAGTATAATTTAATCCATCACAAAATTGTTTGATACTCAAAAATGCAATCATCGGTACAATAGACCAGAGCATCCAATCCATATAAGGTTTTCCTAAGCTGGCCACCTCAGGATCCTGACGGAGTTGGTAAATGATACCTCCCCCCAAATAAAGAAAAAGAGCTAACACAAACGCAACTAGCATATTTAAGTACAAAGCATTATTCAATAACTGACCGCAGCTTGAAAGTTGGTTAGAACCTTTTAATTCAGCAACAAGTGGAGAAATGGCTACTGTAAAACCAAAACATAAAACAAATGGAATTCCAATCATATTATTTACCAAAGAAGCTGCCGCTAAATGTTTATAACTTAAATGACCAACCATTGCAGAATCAATGATATTGAGCATCATTTGAGATAGGTTTCCTAAGATGATGGGAAATGCAAGTTTTAATATTTCAAATTGATGCTTATTGCTCAATTTTTAAGATTTAGAAATAAAAAAAGGGTCTGCCAATGTTCAAGAAAGCAAACCCTTAATAAATAGGTAAGGTATTAAATCTTATTTAGTTTTGTTTGGCATTTTCTTGAATTAGTTTTTTTGCCAAATTCAAAATAGTTTCATCTTCAATATGTACAATACCTCCATTTGGTCCAGGCTGGATATGATTTCCACTACTTTCTAAATGATGGGCTCCAAAATAATTCCGCACCACTTGTTCATCTAAATTCAACTCATCTGCAATCTTGCGAATGCTCCCAGTTGGTAAATTGTGCTTAATATTTCGAAGTTCATCCAAGGTTATATTCATAGTTATTGGTTTAATTGTGAACAATAGAAATGACCGTTCAAGTTAAAACGACATTTAGGTTCCTGCAAGTATTTCAGGAATTTTTTTTAAAAAATATGATTTTTTTTAAAGGACCTCTTTCACATCCGTATAAGGCAAACCGAAGGCTTCAGCCACCCCTTTATAAACAGTTTTACCGTGTACTACATTTAAGCCGCTACTTAAAGGTTTGCTATCCATACATGCTTTTTTCCATCCTTTATCCGCTAGCTGGATGGCAAAGGGGAGTGTAGCATTAGTTAAGGCCAAGGTAGAAGTAAATGGAACCGCTCCGGGCATGTTTGCAACACAATAATGAACGACATCATCGATAATGTAAATAGGGTCATCGTGAGTGGTGGGTTTACTGGTTTCCATACAACCTCCTTGATCAATAGCGACATCCACTAATACGGTACCGGGTTGCATAGTTTTAAGCATATCTCGTGTTACCAAACTTGGAGCTTTGGCTCCAGGGATTAAAACCGCTCCAACAATCAAATCATGCGTTCTTACTAATTCTCTGATTGTTAGTTCATTAGAATACATTGTGGTGACATTTGGAGGTAATACATCGGCTAAGTAACGAAGTCGAGGCAAACTAACATCCAACAAGGTAACCTGGGCACCCATACCGGCAGCCATCTTAGCTGATTGAGTACCAACAATTCCACCTCCTAAAACTAAAACTTTGGCTGGTGGTACACCTGGAACACCACCCAGAAGGATCCCTTTTCCTTTTTGAGGTTTCTCTAAAAATTTGGCTCCTTCTTGAATAGCCATTCTTCCGGCTACCTCAGACATAGGTACTAATAAGGGAAGACTGCGGTCAGCTAATTCAACGGTTTCATAGGCCAAACAAATTGCCCCACTTCCTATCATAGCTTTAGTCAGGGGCTCATAGGATGCAAAATGAAAATAGGTAAAGATTAATTGATTCTCTTTTATTAATGGGTATTCTGAAGCAATTGGTTCTTTCACCTTGATGATCATCTCAGCGATCCGATAAACTTCTTCAATTGTACTTAAAATGGAAGCACCTGCATCCTGATACATCTGGTCTGTAAAACCACTTCCAATACCTGCAGTTGATTGGATGAAAAGTTGATGCCCACGTTTAGTTAATTCTAATGCACCAGCTGGGGTTAGAGCCACGCGGTTTTCGCTGCTTTTAATTTCTTTTGGAACGCCAATAATCATGTGGAAATGAGTTTAGTAGATTGAAAGGCGAAATTACAATAAGGAAGGAAATATTAAGGATATGCCTAAAAAAAGATAGCCCGTATACAGTTATACGGGCAAATCTTCATTTAATAACCAAAACTCAAAACTCGTTTAGACTTAATCCAATAACTGTGCCAAAATTGTATTTGACTATAAGGACTCAAACTAATTTGGCTTAACAAGCTACAAGTAATTAATTAAATAATTGAAAATGAATAATTTAGATAGTGATTTCTGAATGCTTTTCTGGAGATTTCCAAAAACAGGTTTAGGCAGG
>CAYMGR010000056.1:0-11744 GCA_964389985.1 uncultured Saprospiraceae bacterium | reverse complement strand
CCGTTTTTTGGTCCCATTAAAAATGACATCTGACATTTGCTCCAGACGCAATTCACGACCCTTTTGTTCGCCCAATACCCAGCGGATGGCATCTACAATATTGGATTTACCGGAACCATTAGGTCCTACGATCCCCGTTACGGATTCATTAAAATGAATGACCGTCTCATCCGCAAAACTTTTAAAGCCTTTTATGGTGAGGTTTTTCAATCTCATGCGGCAAAAATATGGATAAATTTAATATAAAATATTTCCATATGTATGGAAACAGCTGTTGTAAGTAATTGATTATCTGTTATATGTAATTATTTATACTATTTTGAACAGCCACTATCAAGGGGTTATGAATAGCAAAAAAAAGTATAGAAATTTTACAATTATTTCTTCTGACTAGATTTTTAGAAAGTTCCAATGCCCCGAAGTGATGACCCGATAGGATAAAATACCCTGGATAAGCCAATACACTATTTCAGCTGACCAAGCCATGGCTAAACCATTGACCGGATCTTTTACAGCAAAGAAAGCAATAGTCAGATAACTGGCGCAAGCAATAGCTTGGATACTGAGTCCTTTGAAGGTTTCTCCGGTTCCGCTTACACCATTACAATACATGGTTGTAATACTGTAAACCAACAGGATGCAAAGCAGGATTCTAAAATAGGGAACTGCATCCTGGATTAGTGTGATATCGTGCCGGCCCAGGAGGGGTGCTAAAAAAGTAAGTGGAAACAGTAAAAATGGAATAGAAATCGCGGCTGTGGTGGCAAAGGCAACCAGCGAAGAATGAAAAACCAATTTCAGGACTCGTTGCGTTCGCTTTTTACCTATGGTATTGCTGACCAGGGTGTTAATACCTGTAGAATAACCCCAGCATGGAATGGCTAAAACCAAATAGCTAATCCTCAACAGATTGGAGATTGCCAATGGTCGCTCTCCAAGTTTTTCAATAAAAGAAAAGAATAAAAACCAGCTTCCGATGGCTAAAAGTGATTGGAGCAAGATGGTAAAGCTGATTCCATTGATGGTCCTAATCCAGGAAAACTCAAAGTGTGGAATTTTCCACAATTCGAATTTATGAATTTCCTTATCAAAAATCATATAAACGACAAACACGACAAAAGCAACAATTTCAGAAATTGCGCTAGCCAAACCCGCACCTGCAATACCCATTTCCGGGAAGCCATGTTTTCCGAAGACCAGGAGATAACCCAATACAATATTGAGGGTGCATAGCACAACTGTATCGATCAGTATAAATTTGGGTCGACGGATTCCAATATAAAGAGAAACCAAGGCCAGACCGACATAGGCAAAGATCAATCCGATGATCCGTTTATCCAGGAAGAGCAAGGACTTTTCCAGGATAATTTCAGATTGTACAAATACAGAGAGAATGGGTCGAGCGGCAAAATACAATAAGCTAAACACCACGACTCCAAGTATTAATTCATAAATGAGGATGGCGTAAAAATACTTGCGTACAAATTCATGATTCTTTTCTCCAAACTTGCGGGCAATGAGGATTTGCCCCCCTTTACTAAATCCAAAGGCGATTGCAGCAACTACTAAATAAAAGACTGATACAAATCCAGCAGCTGCAAAATCATGCACATCGTAATAATAGAGAAACAGGCTATCCGTAAGGGCTATGATATTTTGTGCAGCACTGCCTATCATCATGGGCAGTGATAATTTGATAACATTTCTTACATTAAACCAAAACTCGTGCAAGTTTGAATATTTGTGACAAGATAGGAAAAGGCTACAATGTAACAATACTCGGATGTTAAAATTATGGCTAACCGGAAACTTAAATAAGGGAACGCCAACAAGTTGAATTCAAGGAATTTTGAATTTTTGATCAGTATCATTCAGCCAGCTTTTTGAGCTATTGCTAATTGCAACTCAAAAAAACCAGTATCAGTGCTATTGGGCCACCTTAAATTTTTCAATTTACTTCTGAAATCAGCTCTATCCAGACTTGGATTTTCAAGTATTCATGAAAATTTTATCACCAAACGAATATTTTTTCTGAGCAGTAAATTATACTTCCTTCGAGTTTAGAGTGCCTTCAAGCTCTTTTAAATAAGAAATTTGCGTATCCCAACATGAATTTAAATTTTTGAACTATTCATAAATCCTATAGTTCAGATGAAAAAATGGGAGATAAAGAATAGATGGAGAATAGATGAAGAATAGATAAAGAATAGATAAAGAATGGATATAGTTATGATAAGGTTATGATATAGCAATTTAGTTTTAGTTTGAAGAACTAAAGAGCTGAATTGGCAAAGCCTAAAGTTTTGGCATAAAATGCACAGCATAGAAATATATAAATCAGTTGATAATACTTTTGAAATAAGTATAAGACTAAGCAATGAAATGGTAGGCTTAACCGTCAACCCTTGGCATTGCTTTTTGAAAGAGATATTAAAACCATTGGCAAACATATCCATAATGTCTTTCTAGAAGCTGAGTTGGAACGAAATTCAACTGTCGCAAAATTTGCGACAGTTCAAAAAGAAGGAGAAAGGTCAATAGAAAGATTGATAGAATTTTACAATTTGGATGTTGTCATTTCAGTTGGTTATAGAGTAAAGTCCAAACAAGGCATTCAATTTCGCCATTGGGCTAGCCAGCGACTTAAGGACTATTTGGTAAAAGGCTATGCGATCAACCAAAAAAGATTGAATGAACTGGGTTAGATGGTCCAACTCATTGAGCAATCGGGTAAAGCGGAAACACTCCAAATAGAGGAGGCCAAAGGACTACTTGAAATTTTGAGTAATTACACCAGGAGTTTTGTGTTGCTCAATCAATATGATACCCATTCGGTACAAGCGGGTAAATTGTCAGAAAACATTAGCTATGAAATTCAATACAATGAAGCTATATCAGCTATAGTGGAACTTAAAAAACGACTGATAGAAAAGAAAGAGGCTACCGAACTTTTTGGCAATGAAAAAGACGAGAGTTTTAAAAGCTCATTGCAAAGCATCGTTCAAACTTTTGGAGGTCAATATCTCTATCCGAGTATTGAAGAGCAAGCCGCACACTAGCTTTATTTCGTAATTAAAAATCATTCGTTTAATGATGGCAACAAGCGTATAGGTGCATTTCTATTTATCTGGTTTTTGGAGAAAAACAAACACCGCTTTAAGAATTCGGGAGAACTAAAATTAAATGATAACGGATTAACCACCATCGCTCTTTTAGTGGCACAAAGTAAACCAGAAGAAAAAGAAATCATCATTCAACTAATCATGTCACTTATTTCAGACAGCCAGTGAATATAACCCTACATCATCCAACTTTAGATACATCGAGTAAGCAAAATTTACTTGAGCTATCATATTGTTACTTCGATACCAGATTAGCTTAACGATTACACATCCTGCCCAATTATAATTGCTCATTAAAAAGGCGATCGCATAAAAAAGGGTTATTCCAAATGGTATTCATTGCGGAGTAATTTTAATAATTCGGCATTGATTTCAATGTATTTTCTGATTGGGACCACCCGGGTGGAGTTAATTACATTCGCTCTATAAAAATTCAATACTTTGATTGCATTTTTCTTATCAAAACTTTCTGGCTCGTCAATATGAAATGGAAACGTATCGTTGCTGTTCTCGAATTCCTTTATCCCCTCAAAGACCGTTTTCCCATTTTGCTTTAAATGTGCATCAAAATCGTAGTCACATATTCTGATCAAGATGGGATTGACCATCTGCATCCGAACCTGGCTTTCAAGATCTTGCCGATCATAGATATTTTTTATAGCCACTGTCAGGTCACCAATTAATCCTTGTAACTCATCATTTTTAAAATACCGCAAGGAACCGGAGTTTTTAAGCTGCTCGAGTATTATGGTCTTGGGCTCAAAAATGGATGGGGTACGAAATGTAACTCCATAATTGAAATTGATTGCAAATGATTTGCTTACATGACTCAGGCTGCTATCTTTAAAATAATTGATCACATGTAATAATGCATTTTCCTGTTTGATCCTATTTTCGACTTTTATAAGAGCTGTTACAGAATCATTTTTTAATTCCTGATAAAAACTTTTTGCTAGTTCCCTGGCCCGGTCTCTTTCTATTTTATGTTCTAATTGGTATTCCGCTAAAAATCCACAAAACACAGCAAGGAATAACATTAAAAATTCCCAAAAATAATTTTTCCATGTTTTCTTTCCATGTGATGCATGCGTATGATGATGTACTTCCATATTTTCTGTTTCTTGATTTTGGGTATTCCTATTAGCGTCAACGGTCGGATGAAGCTCTTCTGCTAAATTATCAGATGAATCTTTTTTCAAGCTATTGATTGACTCTTTATCTTCATTTCCCATCATTGTATTTATTTGTTGAGGATTTTATTGCTTTGGTGTTCATTCAAATGATTTGCATGAATCTAAGGTTAAAGTTAATAAATTTTTTCATTGCAATCATGTCAGGCGATTCACTAATACGACCATCCATTCTGCCAATATATGAATAATAAAGAGATTAATTTGTAAATTTGCGAGTATGATTGCCAAAAAACTTTATATAATTGCAGGTTGCAACGGAGCAGGTAAAACGACTGCATCGTTTACGCTTTTACCTGGAATTTTAGATTGTAAAGAATTTATCAATGCGGATGAAATTGCAAAAGGACTATCCCCTTTCCAACCAGAAAAAGTTTCGTTTGAGGCAGGGCGGATCATGCTTAAAAGAATTAACGAACTCCTTACTCACAATGTAAATTTCGCTTTTGAAACCACTTTATCGACCAAAATTTACAAAAGCAAAATTATCGAAGCAAAAGAAAAAGGGTATCGTGTAATATTGTTATTCTTTTGGCTTCAAAACATAGAATTAGCTAAAGAACGAGTAAAAACAAGAGTTTCAGAAGGAGGACATAACATTGACTCAGAAGTCATTGAAAGAAGGTATATTAGAGGAATTAAAAATTTATTTAACATATATCTTCCTATTGTTGATGATGCTTTTATTTTTGATAACTCAGAAGCCAAACACCAACTTTTAGCTGATAAACAAATGGATTCTTCTTTAAATATTGTAAACATTGACAAGTTTAATCTTTTAATAAATTATTATGATACCAACAGATAAACACCTAGAAGAAAAGATTAAAATCCTAAAAGGCCTTGAGAAAGCATATGAAAAACTTTTAGAATTTAAGAAAACAAAAAATAGCGAATTAGTTATTTTGCGAGACAACAAAATCGTTAAAATAAAACCTGAATAAGAGCCTAATAACATACCTAGGCATTACCAAAAAGGGAGTATCGTTACTTTCGCTAACAATTGTGAATTTAATTAATATTAAACTTTAGCGGAATATTAGGGTATTTAAAAAACTCACCTTTAGCATTACATATAACGATAGACTAAATTTCGTTTGAATTTACCAGCCATTCGGAATGAGTTGGTCAGCCTTTTTACATCCAGGAAATGGTTATTTATACCTCGAAGCTAAACCCTAGGAAGAAATTGAATCTCCCTTGCGTAGGGTAATTTCGGTAATTTCAGGCCAGATCCCTACCCTGCCCCGAAAACCTAAGACGCCAAAACCCCGGTTGATGTATAAATTGCGGTTTGACTCTTTATAATGTCCCGCCCATTTAGGATAGCGGTACTGGATTGGACTCCACTTGAATCCTGGAATTTCTATGCCCATTTGCATGCCATGGGTGTGACCACTTAGTGTCAAATGTATGTGCATAGGATGAGCTTTTACTTCTTGTTCCCAATGCGTTGGATCATGTGACATCAAGATCTTAAATTCTGAAGGTTCTACATCTACCAAAGCTTTATTCAGTTGCCCTCTCTTTCCAAATCCAACTCCCCAGTTTTCGACACCCATTAAACGAATGGTCTGGCCGTTCTTTTCGATTTTAACCGACTCGTCTAAAAGTAGTTTAAAATCCATGTTCTGGTGATGCTTCTTAATAGCCTCAAAATTTTCCTGCTTCGCCTCCTGACTTTCCCATTGAGTATATTCTCCATAGTCGTGATTTCCAAGGACGGAATATTGCCCAAACGGTGCTTTCAATGTTTTAAAATCTTCCAGCCAGGGATCAAATTCATAAGAAAAGGTGTTGACCAAATCACCTGTAAATACAATCAGATCGCCTTTTAACGATTTAATCATATCCAGTCCTTTTAAAACGCCTTCTCGGTCATCAAAACTACCACTGTGAATATCGGATATCTGAATAATCCGAAAGCCTTCGAATTGCTCGGGCAGATCATTAAAAAATAAATCCTGCCGATGCACTTTATATTGATAACGTCCCCGGATTAATCCATAACTCAAGGATATAAATGGAATGGAAGCCAATAATAGAGCACCCTGACTGATAAATTTTCGACGGGATGCCATAGAATTTGTAGTTTCTGCTTCCGTTGAACTAAATATGGATACCATTTTATAATATAAAATTTCGAAAAAACGATAAATGTCTTCTCCGAATAATACCAGTATAAATACCAACTTAGAAATTAAAAGTACAAACCAAATGTTTCCTAAATGAACCCAAAATGGTGGCATCTGATGATTGCGACGCATCTCCATCATGCCATACACAAACAAGGCAGGTAATACAATAGAAATAAACCAATAACTGAGGTAATAATAATTTGGATGCTGCACAGCATTTGCTAATAAAGTCTTAATGCCCTGAAAAGCATAAAAGTCAATTGCCAGTATAATTAAAATAGGAACTAAAAAACCCATATTAGCATAAAATTCTCAATGGTATCCAACATTCGAAACGCTTAAATAGTTCAATGCTCCTTGAGCTAAGGCAGAAGCTTACGGCATAAAGAACTCTTGCATTCCTTTTAAAATAGAATCCCGTTATTCCAAAATTATAAACATCCGGCAAATTGAATTGACTTCAAATCCTATAGAACAGGTCTATGGGCCTCCGGTACATTCAGAATTCCTAAATAGTTTTTTACCTTTGTCGAAAATCAAGGAATGGAATTTTTGCACCAAAGCATAGAAGACAAGTGGAAAAAATATTGGAATGATCATCAAATATATCGTGTAGAAAACAACTTTGACAAACCAAAATTTTATGTTCTGGATATGTTCCCATATCCTTCCGGTGCAGGATTACATGTTGGTCACCCATTAGGTTACATCGCGTCAGATATTGTTGCGCGCTTTAAGCGCATGAATGGATTTAATGTATTGCATCCAATGGGATTTGACGCCTTTGGTTTACCAGCAGAACAATATGCCATGCAAACAGGGATTCATCCTGCAACATCAACTGAACAAAACATCCAGCGCTATCGCGAGCAATTAGCAAATATTGGTTTTAATTACGATTGGTCGAGAGAAGTGATTACCTGTGATCCTGCATACTATAAATGGACACAGTGGATTTTCTTGAAACTGTATCATTCATACTATAATATCAAAGAACAGAAAGCCAAACCGATTGAAGAATTAATTCACTGTTTTACAAAACAAGGGAATGCAAATTGTGATGCACATCACTCGGATGAACATGTATTTAGTGCAAGTGATTGGAACACAAAAACAAGTGTTGAACAAGATGCTATCTTGATGAACTATCGACTGGCCTATCGCAAAACATCTTTTGTGAATTGGTGTGAAGCATTAGGAACCGTACTTGCCAATGACGAAATCAAAGATGGTGTTTCAGAACGAGGAGGACATCCTGTTGAGAAAAAACCTATGCTGCAATGGGCTTTAAGAATCACTGCCTATGCCGAACGCTTGCTAAATGATTTGGACCCATTGGATTGGTCTGACTCATTAAAAATCATGCAGAGTAACTGGATTGGAAAATCAATCGGCGCGCATCTCCATTTTAAGATTTCGAATCAAGAAGATACGCTGGAAATCTTTACCACCCGACCGGATACTATTTTTGGAGCAACATTTATGGTTTTAGCTCCTGAGCATCCACTTGTTTCTAAAATCACCAGTAGCGAACAAAAGAAGCAGGTTGATGAATATATTTTGCTATGCAAACAAAAGACAGAACGCGATCGACAAAAAGAAAATACAACCACATCTGGAATATTTACAGGAGCCTATGCTTTGCATCCTTTTAACGGCAAACAAATTCCAATCTGGATTGCTGATTATGTATTAATAGAATATGGCACTGGGGCCATAATGGCAGTACCTAGCAACGACAATCGGGATCGTGCCTTTGCAAAACAATATGATCTTCCAATAATAGATGTAGTCGATCAAACTAATTTTCCCAATGCAGATTTAGAAGATAAACTTGGACAATTAATCCATTCTGATTTTTTAAACGGACTTGAGGTTGTTGATGCCATTCATTTAATTTGCTCAAAAATTGAAGCACTCGGTATTGGCAAACAAAGCATTCAATATAAATTACGGGATGCCAATTTTAGCAGACAACGCTATTGGGGTGAACCCTTCCCTGTTTATTACAACTCTGAAGGAAATATATTCACCTTATCGGATGCTGATTTACCGCTTGAACTACCCCATTTGGATGTAATAGAACCAGGAAAAAATGCACAGTCCCCATTAGCCTCTGCAACAGATTGGGTGAATTGGAATGGATTTACCAGAGAGACCGATACCATGCCAGGATATGCAGGTTCTTCTTGGTATTTTTTAAGGTATATGGATCCCAACAATACTTCCGAACTGGCTTCTCCTGAGAGTCTTCGATATTGGCAAGATGTAGACCTTTATATAGGTGGAACAGAACATGCTGTGGGACATTTAATGTATTCCCGATTCTGGCATAAATTCCTGTACGATTACAACATAGTTAATACCAAAGAACCTTTTAAAAAATTGGTAAACCAGGGAATGATTCAAGGAGTGATTGAATCGATCTTACTGGTAAAGGAAAGTCAGCCGCCTCTGTTTATTGATACTAAACTCAAATCAAATTATCAAGACGATCAGTTGGCGCGCATTCCTGTCCACATTGATTTTGTTAGTGATTACAATACCTCTCATTCTCATTTAAACGTGGAGGGTATCAAACAATTTATTAAATGGCGTCCGGAATTTAAAGATGGCTTGTTCCAAAATGAATCAGAGACAGGACGTATTGATCAGTTAAGTGCTGCTTTTCAGATTCATACACTCTCTGAGACGGGCAAAATGTCAAAGCGCTACCATAATGTGGTCAACCCAGATGATGTCATTCACGAATATGGAGCAGATTGTTTTAGAATGTATGAAATGTTTTTAGGTCCGATCGATCAGGCTAAGCCCTGGGATACCAAAGGAATAGACGGGGTTAGTAAATTTTTAAGGCGGTTTTATAATTTATTTTTTGATCCTTCCGATCAATTTATACTTTCGGCAGATGCTGCAACTCCTGAGGAGTTAAAAATACTGCATACTTGTATCAAAAAAGTAAAGCAAGATATCGAACAATTATCTTTTAATACTTCCGTCAGTGCATTTATGATCTGTGTAAATGAATTAAAAAGGTTGAATTGCACAAAAAAAGAAGTGCTCATTCCACTCACCCAACTATTAGCACCCTTTGCACCCTTTATTACAGAAGAAATTTGGCAATTATCCGGACAACCGGGAAGTGTTCACCACAGTAAGTATCCAGAGGCCAATGAACTTTATCTCGTAACAAATGAAGTGAATTATCCGGTCAGTGTTAATGGAAAAAAACGTTATGAATGGATCGTTTCTAAAAGTATCAGCCAGGCTGAATTACAAGAACAGGTAATCCAATTAGAAGAAATCAAAAAATGGGTAGAAGGACAAACAATTAAAAAAATCATCATCGTTCCAAACCGAATGATCAATATTGTAATTTAAACAGCATGTTTGAAAACAAATCGAAAGCCATTGCCCATTCCAGAGTTTTTTATAAACGACTGCTTAAATTTTGGATCCTGGGCACTCTTTTGATTGTGATTTCCTTAATCATGGGCACTTTAGGCTACATGTATTTTGGTGAATTGAATTGGATTGATGGCTTATATAATGCAAGCATGATTTTAACCGGCATGGGACCAGCAGTTGAAAAACCATGTGATGCTTTAAAACTATTTGCTTCGTTTTATGCCTTGTATAGCGGCATCATTTTCTTATCCAGTGTAACTATTGTTTTCGCCCCAATCATCCACCGCTTTTTTCACATTATCCACGTGGAAGGCAAAGAATAAATTAGGTTAACTTAGATTACTGAGATTACTTAAGGTAGCCGGAAACCGACTAAATTTTGGTGCGACGACCAATTCTTTGGATCCGGGTGTATAAATATAAAATCCTTCTCCTGATTTAACTCCCAATTTATTGGCTGTCACCATTTTTACCAATAATGGACAAGGAGCATATTTAGGATTACCAAACCCACTTTCAAGGACTCTTAAGATGGCCAGACAAACATCTAAACCAATAAAGTCGGCTAATTGCAAGGGACCCATTGGATGGGCCATTCCCAATTTCATCACGGTATCAATTTCCTCCACGCCGGCAACCCCTTCATAAAGGCAATTGATTGCTTCGTTGATCATAGGAATTAATATTCGATTCGAGACAAATCCCGGAGAGTCATTGACTTCTACAGGTACTTTATCTAAAGCACGCGTCAGATTCATGATAGTATCACAAACTTCATCTGAAGTATTATATCCCCGAATAATTTCAACTAATTTCATGATAGGAGCAGGATTCATAAAATGCATTCCAATCACTTTGTCCGGACGTTTTGTGCAAGCTCCAATTTTAGTCAAGGAAATCGCTGAGGTATTAGATGCTAATATGGTATGCGGACTACACATCCGATCCAGATCAGAGAATATTTTTAATTTTAAAGTTTCATTTTCAGTTGCTGCTTCAACTACTAAATCCGCCTGTTCCACAGCTAATTCCAAATCAGAATTGAGGGTCAATCGATTCAAGGTGTTGACTTTATCTTCCGCACTGATTTTTGATTTTTCAATCATTCGATCCAGATTTCTGGTAATGGAATGAAGCGCTTTTTCTAAAGCAGGAGCTGAAATATCATTTAATACAACCTGATAGCCATATTGTGCAAATACATGAGCGATCCCACTTCCCATGGTTCCCGCTCCAATTACAGTGATGTTTTTCATTTATTTTAGATAATGCGCGCAAAGTAAAGACTTAAAGTACTATTTAACAAATTACTTCAGAAAAAATATAAGCTCTATCTTGCATATCTATGTACGTAAAACTCCTTGCAGATGCAGGTTCCACCAAGACCGATTGGGCCCTGCTACATAAAAATCAAACCCATTATTTCGAAACGGAAGGGATTAACCCAACCACTCAAGATCCAAGTTATATAGACGCCCAAATACAAAAAGCCAAATACAATTGCACAAACAATCCGGATTCCATAATTTTTTATGGGGCAGGATGTACTTCCCAAATTGCCAAACTTTCATTAATCCAGCTCTTAAAGCTTCATTTTCCTACAGCTGCAATAGAGATTTACACAGATATTTTAGCTTGTGGAAGAGCGCTTTGTCAGGGTCAACCAGGTATAGTTGCTGTAGTGGGAACAGGAAGCCATTCGGCTGTATGCGATGGACATCAGATTACGGAGCAATTGCCTTCATTGGGTTATTTATTAGGGGACGAAGCTTCCGGCAATTATTTTGGAAAGAAAATATTGCAATTGTACTTTTTGAATAAATTAGACCAAGAGATAAAACAAGCCTTTGAAAAACAGTTTCCCAATTTGAGTAAAGACTTTATTT
>CAYMGR010000055.1:0-11772 GCA_964389985.1 uncultured Saprospiraceae bacterium | reverse complement strand
ATTGC
This sequence comes from uncultured Saprospiraceae bacterium, assembly GCA_964389985.1. Lineage (GTDB taxonomy): Bacteria > Bacteroidota > Bacteroidia > Chitinophagales > Saprospiraceae > Vicinibacter. The sequence goes on along the minus strand of CAYMGR010000055.1, from coordinate 11,767 downwards.
TTCCACCTGCTTTCCAAAAAATTCATCCAAAATTGTTAACGCCTTCATATGCTACTATTATAACAGGACTTGTCGTTGGAGTACCCATTTTATTTACGGACAAAACCTTTGTTTTAGACTTTACAAGCATTGCAACCATCTTTGCTTTTGTATTGGTTTGTGGAGGGATCTTATTAATTCCGAGAAAAGAAAAAATCAGTGGACGATTTCAATTGTGGTATATCAATGGAAAGTATCTGTTCCCTTTGCTGGTGTTATTTAGTTTTATAATCATTTCCAATTTGTTTCCAGATTATTTTAAAAATCTTTTCATATTGGATGGTACCGATGAAACCTTAAAAATTTCCAGCATGATCTATTGGTTATTGCTCGTTATATTGTCTATTTTAGCCTTTGTTAAAGAGCTTTCGTTGATTCCACTTTTAGGCGTAGCCAGCTGCTCTTATTTGCTAACCGGTATGACGGCCAATAATTGGGCTTGGTTTATCAGTTGGCTGGTTATTGGATTGCTAGTCTATTTTTATTACGGGATCCGTAAGAGTCGGTTAAATTAAAACACCCCTAAATAAAAAAACCGGTGTATACATTTAGACACCGGTTTTTAAGTAGTAGGTAAAATTCTTATGTGTTTAAAGAAAATACTATTTGCTAAGGATCGTCATTTCGATCCGGTTATTTAACATTTGTCCGTCATAGGTTTTATTATCACCCACCGGATATTTTTCACCATATGCTTTGATCATTATCCGATCTGCACTCACTCCTGCTTTTACCAATCGCGCTTGTACAGCCAATCCTCTTTCCTGGGTTAATTTTTCATTTTTCTTTTCATCTCCCTTATCATCTGTATATACCAAAAGTTTAAACTTCAGGTTGGGAAAGCTGAGCATAATATTTGCTAGATCCGGAATTTCATTACTTAGTCGTTCGATAATTTCTGCTGACTTGTCTTTAAATTGTAATTCGATAAATTTAAATTCTGCTCCCATATCATTTTCACCAGCTTTTAGGTAATCCAATACCTGGTATGCAATAGCCCCTTTAGAAAAATGAAGATTTTCAAGATTTTTAAGCTTTTGCTTCACTTCTTCTGAATGATAAGAAGCAATAGGTACATAAGTTGAGTCCACCCGATATGCCTCATTTTTAGTAGTGTCTGGCGAAACCATTTCGTTTGAAGCAGGTTTTACCGCTGTTGCCGTATCTGCACGTTTACATTGCATAAAGACAAGCGCCAATAATAAAACCAAGACTTGAACAAATCCTACCATAAATACGATAGCCTGCCGGTTGTTTTGGAAACGAAAAGAACTACTTAGTAACTTCATGAATTCATTTATTAAATCCAATTATATGGATAAGGATTCTATTCAATCAGAACGCTTAAAACAGAATAATGTTTCCCAAGTTGTATAATATTAACAAATTCTTAAAATTAATAAGATTAAAAACCTCAAAACACAAACAATTATTTGTTGATAATCTTTCCCTGTTTAGGGATTGATTGCCTGAGTCGGTACAGGAACCTGAAAGAACTTAGATTGACAATTTCTGATTCAATTCCAATAAAACGAGCTAAGAGGCTCAATGTGAATCAAAACGATATAATTTATAAAGCTGAAAGCCAGCTTAGATTTTAGAAATAGTGCTATATTTGACCAACACCACCCTAAAATGAGATGAGTCCGGCTGAAATGTCTCCTGTTTCTAATGATCCACACGATTCCAACCGATTACAATCGGATATTCTCTTAAGATCTTGTAGAATCAACGCGGTATCGCTTGATCTTGAATCCAAATTACTGGAATTCTATTTTATTGAAGACCAGCAGAATACACAAATTTTAAATTTAGATTCACTTTCCCAAAAAACGCAAAAGCAGGTCTTACAAGTATTTAAGTATCTCCCTCCACCCATCAACTTTTTTGCGCATCATCTGGAAAAACTTGATTTAAATTGGCAAGCCCAATTACTAGTATTATTGCCGGATTATTTGATCGATGTCACTGCCATTGCTTCTTGTTACCATTCTACAGGCAATCAGGTATTAAAACATTTGGTTTCAACTTTCTGGGCCCATCCATCCAGTTTCTCGATGCTGGTTGGAACTTCAGTAAACCTTCTCCTGGATGAATTAATTCTAAATCCTTTATTAAGTCTGGATGAATTAATTAACCGTCTGTTTAAGCAAAATCCGTTAGCATTTTCATTATTTGATGATTTGCAGGTAGAAAAGTTTTACGAAACCGTTCGTCAACATTTCTACAATGTAAAAAAGCAAGTGGATAACCGATTTGAAAATGATCAACTAAATCTATCTGATTGCCTGTTGGAACCAAGTTTTTATTCTATTCGATATGGTATTCAAGGAAGATTGGATGTATTATATGAAAATAAAAAAGAAGCCTATCGCTGGATTATTGAATTAAAGAGCGGGAAACCATTTTTACCAAACAAATATGGATTGAATGCCGATCATCATGCGCAGACTATTTTATATTATTTATTAATACAATCGGTTTATGGTACACAGGAACAAGTTAAATGTCATGTCTTGTATTCTAGTCAATCCGAACAAGCACTTCGATACGCTCCTGCGGATGATCGCATGATCCAATCGTTGATGGAAATTCGAAATTCAATTATCCTGATGCAATTGCATTTTGCGTTTCGTAAATCAGATGAGCCCTTCATATTAGACCAGCTGAATGTAAGGCATTTTGATTCTACAGAATCTTTTACAAAACGGGATGGGAATTTATTACTCCAATTATATAATAGTTTGAATCCCTTAGAAAAAGATTATCTAAAAGAATTTTCTGGTTTTGTTGCCCGTGAACAATATCTATCAAAATTAGGAAGGTCGAACGTACAATACACAGAAGGTTTGGCAACTTTATGGTTATTGAGTGAAGAAGAAAAAATTGAATTATTTATTATCCTTCCCGGTTTGGAAGTCGTTTCCCTTCTGACTCAAAAAGAAGAATACCCCATTTTAGTATTAAAATATTTACAGGGCCCTCCGGTTTTATCCAATTTCCGAGTGGGCGACACCCTTGTGCTCTATCAACAACCGGATATCTTGCAGAATCAGGTATATAAGTGTACTTTGATTGAGCAATTTGAAAACGAATACCATGTCAGATTGCGAACCAGACAATTTCCTCAACTTCAATATGCGCAAACTAAAAAATGGAATCTTGAACATGACTCCATGGACCGGAATTTTATTACTCAATTTCAGGGGCTTTTTGAATTTTGTCAGTCTGAAATGGAGCAACGGCAACTTCTATTGGGTTTGAGACAACCAGATAGAATGGATTCTTCCATTGCGGTGTCAGAAAACACTCCGGAATTAACCAGAAATGTGATTGCTAAAATCCTGACTTCTAAAGATTATTTTCTTCTTTGGGGACCCCCTGGAAGTGGCAAGACCAGTATGGTTATAAAATATTTAACTGAGAGTTTATTTAGCAATAGTGATGAAACCATTTTGCTATTAGCCTATACCAACCGTGCAGTGGATGAAATATGTGAAGCGATTGAATCCATTGATCCCCTGAATCCACCTGATTTTATTAGAATCGGTTCACGGTATGCGGTACATCCTAAATTCAGAAAAAACTTGCTTGAAGAAAAAATAAGTGCTTTTAAGACACGAAATGAACTTCAAAAATTACTTCAATCGACCAGAATCTATACAGCTACTCTGGCTTCTATTCAAGGCAAAAAAGAATTATTCCAATTAAAACAATTTAATACGGTCATTATCGATGAAGCAAGTCAAATACTTGAATCGCAACTCATCGGATTGCTTACCAAGTTTAAACGATTTATTTTAATTGGTGATCCTGTTCAGCTCCCGGCGGTCACACCTCAAACAGAAGAAGAATCCAAGATCCAATCCCCTTTATTACGGGAAGCTGGATTCCGGAATTTAAGTGTATCCTATTTTGAACGAATGTTACAGAATGCAAAGCAAAAGAACTGGCATCATTGTTTTGATATGTTGCAAGCTCAGGGACGGATGCATTCTGAAATTATGGAATTTCCATCGCGTCAATTTTATGAAAATAATTTATGCATCTTACCAGGTGATTTAGGCCTTCATCAAACTAAAACTTATCTTAATAAGTTTTTAGATTCCACTTTGGGTCCTGCTTGGTTGATGTCCCAGCGCAGGTTATTTATAAATTGCAACGATACGAGCGCTTCAAGTTCAACAAAGGTCAATCCAACTGAAGCCCGTTTGGTGGCATTATTAGCTCATGCAATTTATCAACTTTATAAACTAAATCAATTAGATTGGAATGCGATGAGTCTGGGTATTATCACTCCATTCAGAGCACAAATCGCTTTGATTAAACGCAATTTGCAAGTCCTGAAATTAGACACAGAATTAATCAGCGTGGATACAGCAGAACGATATCAAGGTGGGTCAAGAGATATTATCCTCTTATCAACGGTCATTTCCGACCCAAATCAACTAAACCAAATCAGCTCCATCAATTCTGATGGGATTGATCGAAAACTAAATGTAGCTTTGACCAGAGCCCGGGAACAAATTATTCTGGTTGGCAATAAAACAGCTTTAAGTCATTCCAAACTGTATCAAGAGCTCATAGAATCGTATCATGAACCTGAAGATGCGGATCAGTTGTTTCTCTTTACTGAAGAACTTTCGATGCTTTAACAGTTATTTAATAAAGTTTTTTAGGAATTCAGGCAGCATTATAGGCCTTAAACCTTTCTTCATTTAAATTTGCACATTAATCCATTTGACATGCGGCTAATTATTCTGCTATTATGCTTTTTTCATTCTGGCTTTTTAATTGGTCGGGGAATTTATGTTTCTGCTACAGGAAATGACCTGAATAAAGGAAATCACTGGTTTGTCCCTTTTAAAACGATACAAAAAGCAGCTGACCTTGCAGTTGCTGGTGATACGGTATATATCATGAAAGGTGATTATTCTACAGATGCTGAAGCACTCCTGTCCTTTAATAAATCAGGTAACGAAAAAGCCTGGATCGTATTTAAGAATTATAAAAATCACCAACCTCAGCTGCAGGTTAAAACAAAATATGGGATTCACTTACGTTCTTGTAGCTATGTCAGCATTGAAGGCTTGACGATTCAAACCCAAAAATTGTATGGTTCGCAAACCGCTGTATCTGACAGTACAAGTGTAGGCATTTATTTGGAAGGAAGTTATGAATCACCTTGTACACATATTAAACTGTATAATAATTTTATTAGGGATCATAAGGGACCCGCGCTGTCGGCTAATTATTTTGATTATGTAACCATTGGATATAATAAATTTTATAAAAATGCCTCTCGTGCAAAAGGACAGGCTGTAGTTGATCTAAAAAATGGTGTATTTATTGATGATCAAGCCGGATGGCATAGTTTCATACAGGCCAACACATTTGAAAAAAATAGCCTGTTCGATTCAAGTCAAATGACCTCATGCAGTCCGGTCATTCTGATTCAAATGGCGGAAAAATCGGAACTCACCCATCGATCTAAGGTTTTGATCCATAATAATTTGATCTATACCAATGGATCCGGTAGCATCTGGCTTGAATCAGCTATAGGGGTGGATATTGTGAATAACAGCCTCTATAAAAATAATGAAAATGTGATTTGTGCAAAAGCTGAAATCCAATTAATTGGATCAGATTATATCAATATTCTGAACAATATACTCTATGCATCAACGGGGCAAACCGGTATTTCCAATCTGGTTTCAAAACAATTGGTGATAAAAAATAATTTACAATACAATACGGTCCAAACAGAATGGGGTGAACATGCAATAAAATCTGATCCCAAATTTGAGTTGATCAATGAAGAAAATGCCTTATACAACTTTAGATTAAAAGGAAACAGTCCTGCCATCAATTCAGGTAAAGACAGCTTGGTATCAGATACCGATTTTGAAGGGAATCCACGAAGAGTTGATTTCCATGTAGATTTAGGTGCTTTGGAGTTTACAAATCGCATCTTACCCTCCTTAAAAGGATTTAAAACGGAAATTCCTTCAAAAGGAATCAAAACGTATTGGAGTAGTATCTATACAAAAGATCAAAAAGTGTATACGGTCTGGAATGAAGAACAGCGGGAGTTTTATCTTAAAGTATATGATTTTCAAGGAAATGTAATTTTTCAGGCCAAAAGTGAACATTCCGTTTTTGAATTAGATTTAAATGTATATAAACCGGGCTTCTATACAGTACAAGCCTTTAATGAAAAAAGCAGCTATTCTGAACGAATCGAAATGAAAAAGAAGCCTTAATGGTCTAAAAAATCAGGTAATACCTGATTTTTTTGTAACTTTGCATCCACCTACTTGGAAACATGCAATTTGTTTTTCCCTCTTTTCTTTGGGCATTTATCGTATTAGCCGTACCTATCATCATCCATCTTTTTTATTTTAGAAAATATAAAAGGATAGAATTTACAAATGTTCGATTTCTTAAAGAGCTCGTTGAAGAAACTGCTAGCCGAAACCGATTAAAAAATTTACTGATCCTGCTATCCAGACTGTTCGCATTAGCTGCTTTGATTTTAGCATTTGCCCAACCGTTTTCGGAAACAGAAAATACAGAAAAAAAGGCATCTGCTGCTATCAGTATTTATATCGATAATAGTTGGTCGATGGAAGCCAACTCTGAAGATGGCAGTTTGCTTCAAAAAGCTAAGCGTCGCGCTCAAGATATCATCCGCGCATCTTCAGACAATGATCGTTTTCAAGTTATCACGAATGAATTTGAAGCTAAAAGTCTTAGGTTTGTTTCAAAAGAAGATGCCTTTGGGTTGTTGGAAGAAGTTAAAAGTGGCCCGGTTGTTCAGTCCCTGTCCAGGGTTTTGGCAAAACAATTACTTTGCTTTAAAAATGCAGCCACTGAATCCGGATTTATTTATTTGTTATCCGATTTTCAGACAAGCATCTGTGATCTTGATTCAAGTCAGACCGCAGCAAATATTAAAATTTATTTGCTCCCCATCCAAAGTGTTCAAGAAAATAATTTAAGTATTGATACTGCATTTTTTGAATCCCCTGTTTTACTTCCTGGTCAAACACAATCTTTAATTTATAAAATCAGCAACTACGGAAATGGTCTTGTTGAAAATTTAAGTAGTTCGTATACAGTTAATGGACAGGAATATCCCGGGAAGCAATTAAATATTGCCGCCGGAAAGTTTAAAATGGATACTATCAATCTAAAAATTCCCGACCAGGCCTGGTTAAAATTGCAATTAAAAATAAAAGATTTTCCGGTACAATTTGATGATTCCTACTATCTCTGCAGTCAAACAAACCAACAAATAGATGTTTTATTAATTTATGGAAAAGAACTGCCTATCCAACTGATGCATATTCTTGAATCCATTCCATTTTTTAAAGTATCAACCCAACAACAAAATCAAATTAATTACAGCAAGTTAAGTACCTATCGACTAATCATTCTCAATGAATTGACTGCAGTAAGTACGGGAATGGCCATGGAATTGAAAAAAGCCATGACCTCATCCTCCAATTTATTTGTTTTTCCAAAAGCGGAGACGGCATTCAGCGATTATAAAAATTTAAATTTAATTCTAAATACCCCTGACTTTACAGCTTTTGATACAAGTCGTAAACAAGCAAGTTTTGCAAATTTAGAATCGGATGTCCTTAAAGATGTTTTTAATCCGATTCGGGAAGCAATGAAATTACCTATTAGCTTTGGACAGTACACTTTAAATGGAGGTGCTGCTCATGAAAACATTATCAGTTACCGCGATGGAACGGCTATGATTAGTAAAATTAAGGTAAAACCTGCTTATATATTTATTTCAGCCACTCCTTTAGATCCTAAATACAGTGACCTCACAAAAAATGCAGAGTTGTTTTTACCCTTATTATTCAAAGCGGCATTGACATCTGATCAGAATCCATTCTATGCGTTCGACCTCAGTACGAATCCTACCATCCGTTTTCCTTTTCAAAATCTCCAAAATGAAAAGGACCTCTCCATTCAGTTGATAGGACCTGAAACATTTATTCCAGCAATAAGTGTATCCGATAATGAACTTCGGATTGAGACATTTGATCAACTGAAAACAGCCGGAATTTACGATGTAAAAAATAAAGAGGACCTGATTGGCCACATTGCCTTTAATGACAGTAGACGAGAATCCAATTTACAAGTATTCAATCCTGAAACCTTGGAATCAAAATATGGTCGATTTTGTAAATTAATTCGCGATATTACCAATTCAGATTTTACAAGTGCCATTCAAGCAGAACAAGCAGGACCTTCCATTTGGTGGTATTGTTTAATAGCAGCTTTTTTATTTTTAATTCTTGAATCATTATTCATACGGTTTTGGAAAAATCATTAGACCATGGAATGCATTTTTAAAAACGTCCGGATCATTGATCCTAATAGTCCAAATCATCAACAGGTTCGGGATGTTTTAATTAAAGATGGGTTGATTTTGGACATAAAATCGAAATTAAACAATACTAAAAAAATAAAGGAATTAAATGTAAAGGGCAGTTGCCTCTCCCCTGGCTGGGTGGATGTAGGATGTTTGCAAGGTGAACCTGGAAATGAACATCGGGAAACTTTAGTTTCTTGCTCCCAAGCTGCTTTAAAAGGTGGGTACACCGTGATCTGTTGTTTTCCCAATACCAAACCAAGTATCCATTCTAAATCTGAAGTTAATTTTATCAGAACAAAATCAGAATCCTTACCAATTCATATTTATCCGATCGGAGCCATAAGTAAGGATTGTAAATCCGAAGAATTAGCAGAAATCCTACTAATGAATCAGGCTGGTGCCATAGCTTTCTCAGATGGCAAATTAGCTGTTCAAAAAAGTGGCTTATTGATGCGGGCGCTCGAATATGTAAAATTGATTCCGAATGGACTGATTATTAATTCTTGTATTGATAAAGGTATTGCGGGTTTAGGACAAATGCATGAAGGCGCAACATCAACTTCCATGGGACTTAAAGGAATTCCTGCAATGGCTGAAACAATAAATGTGTATCGGGATATAGAACTTCTGAAATATACTCAATCACGCTTATTGATTCATAAAGTTTCCAGTTCAGAATCTGTATCGATGATTCGTACAGAAAAAACCAAATCAGAAAACTTATATAGCAGTGTTTCTCTATTTAATTTGCTTTTTGACGATTCCTATTTAAAAGATTTTGATGCAAACCTAAAATTAGATCCCCCCTTACGGAGTAAGAAAGACCGTAAAGCATTAATAAAAGGGATCATAGAAGGAAGTATTGACATAATCTGTTCTGATCATACACCCTGGGACATAGAAATGAAAGATCTCGAATTCCAATCTTCAGCTTTTGGTGCGATCAATTTAGAAACTGCCTTTGCAGCATATAATACCTTTTTAAATAATGAGCTTGATTTAGATCATTGGGTTAAAACGGTAAGTATTAATCCTTCCCGCATTTTAAATCTTCCACAAAATTGTATCCAAATAGGGCAAAGTGGCGATTATAGCTGGTTTGATCCAAATCAGGAATGGACATACGATCCAAAGCAAAAGGCTTCCTTAGTAAGCAACAGTCCTTTTTTAGGAAAGAAACTTAAAGGCAAAGTTTTGGGTTGTTATTCAAAATCAAAGCTCTATTTGGTATAAAAAATGAACTTGGACTATCTATTGATAAAAGTAAACTGTTTCAGATGAATAATTATTCTTCAGCTATAAAAATTGGTTTGATTTGGGCCGGAATATCCATTGCCACTACTTTGTTATTGTATTTATTAGGGATGATGGAAAATGTTATGGCTGCTATTTTAGTTTTTTGCTTTGGTCTTTACATGATGTATAAAGCTGGTGCTGAAAAGAGAACAGAAATGGGTGGATATATACGCTGGAAACAAGCTTTAACTCCCATTTGGCTAAGTGCAATTGTATCTAGCTTTTTCACCAGTATTTTTAGTTGGGTATTAGTTCGTTTTATTGATCCTGGCTTACAAGAAAAACAACGTGAACAAGCCATTAAAATGATTGAAAGTATGCGCTCGTGGATGGGAGATGCAGCTGCTGAAGAACAATTATCTCAGATAGAAACTCAAAATTTTGCAAATTTCGGAAATTATTTACTCATGATATTTTGGGCAATGATACTCTATTTTTTAGTTGCCTGTATCCTTGCAGCAATTGTTAAGAAAGAAAATCCGAATGATTTATTCTCGAAATATTAATAGAGTATTCTTCGTTTACATGAAAAATGAACCTTTCATTTCGTGCAAGAATATATATTCTAAAAAATTGGATTAAGCTTTCTAATTTTACAAGATAATCAATACATGAATCTCGCATTAATCATCCCTGCATACAATGAAGAAGAATCCATACCGGAATTGGTACAATGGATCCGAAAGGTTATGCAGTCCACTGAGTTGAGTTATGAGATTTGGTTTATAGATGATGGAAGCACCGATAAAACCTGGACAGCTATTGAACAATTACACAAACAATATCAGGAAGTAAAAGGCATTAAGTTTAGGCGCAATTATGGAAAGTCGGCAGCTTTGAATACTGGATTCCATGCATGTAATGCAGACGTTGTGATAACCATGGATGCTGATTTACAAGACAGTCCGGAAGAAATTCCCGAACTCTATCGAATGATTGCAGTTGAAGGATACGATGTTGTTTCTGGTTGGAAGAAAAAAAGGTATGATAATGCATTGACTAAAAATTTACCTTCCAAATTATATAACGGCGTTACCAGCTGGATGAGTGGTGTAAAATTACATGATATGAATTGTGGATTGAAGGCCTATCGTGGAGAGGTTGTTAAATCCATAGAAGTTTACGGTGAGATGCATCGATATATACCAGTTATTGCCAAATGGGCAGGATTCCGGAATATCGGCGAAAAAATTGTACAGCACCAAGCTCGTAAATATGGCTACTCAAAATTTGGAATGAGCCGATTTATCAATGGTTTTTTGGATTTATCTACCATCATGTTTATTGGCAGATTCGGAAAGCGTCCTATGCATTTTTTTGGATCTGTGGGCTTGTTGGTATTCTTTCTGGGATTGTGTTTCGTACTTTACGCAGCTTTTACAAAATATGCTTTTGGTCAAATGGGTATTACCCAGCGGCCTGCATTTTTTTTATCACTGGTTTCTATGATCATTGGGTCTCAATTGTTTCTTACCGGATTTCTGGCTGAGTTGGTTACCAGAAATGCAACTGAACGAAATACCTACCTCATCGATAAAAGTCTTAATTAAGGTTTATGGCTAAACTGGCTATTATAGGCCCTGCTTATCCTTTGAGAGGTGGTTTAGCTTCTTTTGATGAACGAATGGCACGCGCCTTTCAACAACTTGGCTGGGAGGCTAAAATTTTTACTTTTTCACTACAATATCCTGCTATATTATTTCCAGGTACCAGTCAATATTCTGAAGAACCAAAACCGGATGATTTAAACATTGATGTTTGTATCAATTCTATTAATCCATTTAATTGGCTTAGAATCGGACAGCGCATTCGAAAATCCCAACTGGATCTAATCATTGTCAGATATTGGTTGCCCTTTATGGGTCCTTGCTTAGGAACCATCCTGAAAATTGCCAAACGCAATTCCAAAATTAAAATCATCTGTATTGCAGATAATGTCATTCCGCATGAGAAACGACCCGGAGATTCCCTATTTAACAAGTATTTTATTAGTAAACCACATGGTTTTATAACCATGAGCGAAAAGGTGCAAGC
>CAYMGR010000054.1:2070-11787 GCA_964389985.1 uncultured Saprospiraceae bacterium | reverse complement strand
CATTCATGCCATCGATGTCAACTTCCATAAATACTTTTTGGCTTTCACTTAAACAACGCTCTAAATTTTTTGGCAGAAAAAAGTCTTTAGCAGGTATTAAATGGATGGTTCCAAATAAATAAGATGGTTTTTTTAAGTTTTTTCCCTCTATTTTCCAAAGCAATGAATGGTCCAGAGTTTGGTAATTATCTTGAGCTTGAAGAGACTGTAACCCTAAACAAAGAGAGAGGAATTGAAAGATGAATTTCATAAGTGTTATTAAAAATTTATAATACCATATAAAACACCGATCTGGAGTTCCGGGTTCAATATTTAATGTTTATTCTTTGGGATTTTGTAACATCCATTCGTAAAAGAAGATTCCGGCAGCCACCGAAACATTTAGTGAAGAAATCGTCCCCAGTTGTGGAATTTTGGCCATTTCGTCAGCCTCATTTAATAGTTCTTTGCTCACTCCGCTTCCTTCTGAACCCATCACAATCGCTACAGATCTTGACAAGTCGATTTCACGGATCGTCTTTTCCGCTTTTTCTGAGGCACATATTATACTTAAACCCATTTTTTTAAGCTGTTTCACTGTATGAACCAGATTCTTTTCTCGGCATACGGGAAGACTCAACAAGGCGCCGGCAGAAGACTTAATGGATTCAGAATTGACCGGTGCGCTGTCTTTTTGCGGTATGATGATTCCATGTAAACCAAATACTTCTGCCGAACGTGCAATGGCCCCAAAATTTCGAACGTCTGTAATGCCATCACAGATACAAAGAGCTGGATTTTTCCCATGAAATAAAATATTATCGACTAAGGTCTGGCTTTGATAAAATGGGATGGCAGAATGGAGGGCGATCACACCCTGATGGTTTCCTTTATGAAGCCGGTCCAATTTCTGTTTGCTAACTTTCAGAAGGGGGATCTTATGACTGCTGGACAATTTCATAATTTCCTTTGTGTCTTCTTTTTCGAGTGTTTCCGATATGAAAATTTTTTGAATCCTCGTTCCGGCAGCAAAAGCTTCTCTTAAAGCGTTCTTTCCTAGTATTAAATCTTTCTTATCCATTTCACCAATAAAATTATTATTAAATTCGCAAATTCAAATTATTTCCACATTTATGAAAATTAAAATATTTACTTTACTAGTAATCAACACTTTATGTTTTTCAGTAATGCTAAGTAGCCAGGTACAGTCTAAATTAGACCTTGCTTTACGCTCTATTGAACAATCTGCCAGCTCGTTTGGATTGATACCGGACGACTTAAAAGACCTTGCTGTCTCTGATATGTATACTTCAGAACACAATGGATTAACACACATTTATCTCGTTCAACGGTATAAAGGAATTGAAGTTCACAATGCCATCACTTCAGTCCATATTGCACCCAATGGAAAGATTTATGATAGCCCGACACGATTTGTAGGTCATTTATCAGAAAAAATAAATACCACAAAAGCCAGATTGAACCCAATCGAAGCACTAAGCTTTGCGGTTCATCATTTGGACATCCCAAATGCTTTAATTCCATCAAATACCTCCCGGTCCAAGGAAGGAAAATTGATAATTGCTAAAACCAATTTTACAAACACGGAGATTCCCGTTAAGCAAGTTTATGTTTTGGATAAAAATAATACGCTGCGTTTAGCTTGGGACCTGTCTTTGGATTTAACCAGTGGTCAGGATTATTGGTCTATCCGCATTGATGCACAAAATGGAACTGTTTTAGATCAGCAGAATTTAGTTATTAAATGTCGTTTTGACCATCCGGGCCATAGTCGTTGCCTGGATCATCAAAAAGCATTTAATGCGAATCCAATGCCTGTAAAAGATGCGCTTTCAATTCTTAACCAGCCGACAGTTGCTGCTCCAAACTCATACAATGTCGTAGCACTTCCTGCAGAAAGCCCAAAACATGGAAACCGTCAATTATTGGTCAATCCGGCCAATGCGGTGGCTTCTCCTTTTGGATGGCATGATACAAATGGAGCAGCTGGATCAGAATACACGATCACACGGGGAAATAATGTTTATGCTTATCTGGATCGTAATGGAGATAATGCGGCAGATGGAGGCGAACCAAATGGAGGCACAGATCTCATTTTCGATTTTCCATTTGACCAAAATGCAGAACCGGGTGTCTATAGCAAAGCCGCTACGGTCAATTTGTTTTATATGAATAATATGATGCATGATGTATTATATGGTTTTGGATTTAATGAAGTTGCCGGTAATTTTCAAACCAATAATTACAATAAAGGAGGAGCAGCAAATGATCATGTTTTAGCAGAAGCACAAGACGGCAGTGGTACAGATAACGCAAATTTTGCAACACCTGCAGATGGAGGAAATCCCAGAATGCAAATGTTTTTATGGTTATCTGCAGGTCAGGAAACTTATATTTCAAAACCAGATTCATTGGCAGGTGCTTTTGAATCACGTCGTGCAAGCGGTTGGGGAGGATCACCGCCTCCTACGCGGGAAGCGGAAGCCATCATAGCAGATGACCATTCTCCAAATCCAACGCTCGCTTGCGTTAAAGGAATGCGTAAAAAAGACATTCAGGGTAAAATAGTATTGATAGATCGGGGGACTTGTGAATTTGGTGTCAAAGCTCTAAATGCTCAAGACTCCGGTGCAGTTGCAGTCATTGTTTGCAATTTTGAAGATGCTTTTGTTACCATGGGAGCAGGTGCAGTCGGTTCACGGGTAACAATCCCTGCATATTTCACTACCAAATCAATTTGCAATCGCCTTAAATTGCAAATTAAAAATGGTGGATTGCGCATCGAAATCAAAGAACCTGGAGCAACAGCAGGACCGGATAGTTTGGATGGCGACTTTGACAATGGAATCATTGCACATGAATTCGGTCATGGTGTTTCTAATCGCTTGACCGGAGGTCCTTCTCGAGCAAATTGCTTAGGAAATGCTGAACAAATGGGGGAAGGTTGGAGTGATTTTTTAGCTTTAATTATGACGGCCAAAGCCGGAGATGTTGGAACGAACCCACGTGGTGTTGGAACTTATGCAGTTAATCAACAGCCAAATGGTTTAGGAATCAGAAGAAGACCTTACTCTACAGATGTTAATTATAATGAATTTACCTATAAAAATATTGATCCAGAATCGCATAATTTAGGAGAAGTTTGGACTACTGTTTTATGGGATATGTACTGGGCTCTCTCAGATAAATATGGATTCGATCCTGATTTTAAAAATAAATCAGCAGGAAATAACATAGCCATCCAATTGGTGATGGATGGAATGAAAATCCAACCCTGTAGTCCCGGATTTATTGATGGAAGAAATGCAATCCTTAAAGCAGATACCATCAACAATGCAGCTGTCAATGCTTGTTTAATTTGGGAAGTGTTTGCCAGAAGAGGATTTGGATTTTTCGCAAAACAAGGATCCAATAATTCAGTTGGAGATGAAACCGAAGACTACTTACCAGCTTTAATTTGTATCAATAAAATCCTGGTCAATAAAAGAGCAGGTTACTATAAAGATGCAAATACCTTTATTAAAAACGATGTGGTTAAACCTGGAGACCAATATAATTATACAATAGAAGTCAATAATTATAAACCAGGCATCGCCAACAACGTCGTGGTAACAGACAATTTACCGGCAGGTTGTACTTATGTTGCAGGATCCGGTGTTCCGGCTCCACAAGTAAATGGGAATCAGTTAGTGTGGACTTTCAGTCAACTGAAATCACTCGAATCCAAAACCATCACTTATAAAGTTAATTCAGATCCGGCGATCATGTCAACTACTTTGTGGTATGATGATATCCAGGCTGGAGAAGATAATTGGGATATTGATATCTCAAAAGGAACGCAACTATGGTATCGTGATGAGGGTTATGGTGTCAATCAATCATTTGCTTGGATAGCAGAAGAGAAAGAAGGAGTTTCGAATGACTATCACCTGTTTACTAAAAATCAATTTCAATTGAGTGGTACAGATCCATCTTTGTATTTCTATCATTTTTTTAATACAGAAAAAGCATTTGACGGAGGGATGATTGAAGTTTCTAAAGACGGCTTTTTCTGGCAACCTGTCAAACCAGAACAATTCAGCTTAAATGGTTATACTGGATTAATCAATTATGAGACCTTTGTCATTCCAAATGGATCTGCTTTTTCCGGACAAAGTTCAGATTTTATCCCAACCGTTTTGAGCTTAAAAGATTATTCAAATGAAAAAGTACAAATTCGCTTCAGATTTGGAAATGATAGCTTAAATGTGAGTCCCAATACCAATACGATCCTGGGTTGGGTAATCGATAACGTTGAATTTATCTATCCGAAATTTTATAATTCGGAAGTCTGCGTAACTACGGCGGAAGGAGATCTGGTCTGTGTTTCAGCTCCTGGAAAAGGAACTTTGGCCGACTCAGATAAAATCATTGCAACCAAATCGGAGCAATCACAAAGCCGCTTTAAAGTCTATCCAAATCCAGCTAATGATTATTTTCTATTTAGACAAGATGCTGAAAAATCATTCAGCACGCTTATTTTGCGATCGATCAACGGCCAGGAAATAAAAAGGATTTCCTTGAATACAAATCAGGCTATTTTAAAAATCAGTACGGAAGGTCTTCCAAAAGGAGTATTGATCCTGGAAGGAATTGGTGAAAAAAATCACGCCTTTTCGAAAGTGGTCCTTAAGTAAACGATTTAAGATCTATCAAATAATAAAAAGCTCATTCCAAAAGGAATGAGCTTTTTATTTACAAAACCTAATCCCGTTTCTTAAAGAAGGAATTAGATTCTATCCTGATTATTATTTTTCGAATACCTGAACCTTTGTAGTGATTTCTACAAATTCTTTGGTGAAGTTTCCTTCATAACGGGTAGCACGGACAATATGGTTATCAATCCAATGATAATTGCCCCCTCGGGGTTTGTTAAGTAATAAATAGTGATACTTAAAGCCCCATTTTTTTAACCATTCCTGTGTTAGTTCTTTGTGAGCATCTGTTCGTGAAGTAAAAAAAGTGATGATATGACCTTCATCATACCATTGGTTGATGACTTTTAACGCATCGGGATACGCTTCAACTGTGACCATCCGTTCGGGTTCTTCATTTGGAATATCATCGCAAATGGTGCCATCAATATCGACTAGAAAATTTTTTACATGCTCAGGTAATAAAGGAGAAGATTTTTTTCCTTCCGGATCAAATTGTTGCTGCAATTTTAATTCACTCTTGGCCATTCTAATTTTGATTCAGAGCTTATTCTTCTTCTGAATGGGGCGCACTTGTGTGGTCTTCTGAATCCATTTGAATTGGGCTGGCTTCTGCAGCCTGCTCATCTGCAGTTGGTTCAGCTTGTGGTTCTGCTGGAACTACAGGCTCTTTTGTCTTTTTTCGTGCTGGTTTTTTAGCAATTTTAATTTCTTCAGCTGCTTTTGCTAATTTTTCCTGTTCCGCAACACTCAACTGATCTTGTGCCTGGTGAATAGAATCAGAAATTTTAGCTTTTATTTTTTCTTTTTCTTCTTCAACTTTTTCTTTGCGCTCGGTGCGTTTTTTTTGTTTTTCATCACGCCGCTTGACCTTTTCGATGATGCTTTCTAATTTTTCTTTGGTAGCCAGTAAGTCCTTTAATTTTTCTTCTTTAGACTTCATGCGTTCTTCGATCATTTTAATCTTTGCAACGCGTATTTGAGCTTCTAACTGACCGCTGGTTGTTGCGATTCGGCGATTTTCAAAATCGATGTTCTTTTTTTCAAATTGAATGGATTGCTCAAATTTTTGAATCGCATTAATTAAACCATCATATCTGCGTATTAAACGATCTGATCCGGATCCTTGCTGATCTTGATTGGATTCTCTCTGTTCTCTTTTTTCGCGAATGGCTTTAAACGCTTCATTCAATTTAGAAGCTAAGGAATCCCGATGATCTTTATATAACGAAATGGCTTTAATTTCGGTCTGAATTTTAACCAATTGATCAAATAACGGTTTTAACAAAGAACCATTTAGAATTTTTTGTTCAATTTCCTCAAGACTTTTATAGATCCCTTCATAGACTTCTTTTGATTTTTGCTTAAATTCCGAAGCCTGGTTTTGTTTTAACTTTTTTAACTCATCAAATAAGGCATTTGATTTTTCTCGTAAAGAATCCGCATGATCCCGTGAAATGTTCTTTTCAAAAATATGTTGTTGTATGGTTGACCAACTGGATTTAAGTTCTTCCCAAAGGGCCATATCAAAAGACTCCAATCGTTTTATTTTATCATGGAGATCTTCCAGTTCAGACTTGTAATTTTTGTAAAGCTTATTGGATAAAACGACAAAATGCCATTCAATTTGGGCTCTTTGAATGACATCTGTTTTTTCAACTTTCAAATCTTCTGGAAGGATGCCTTCAGCCATGGTCAATTCAGTAATCCGGTGTTCAGCCGAACTAGGCATCACCATATCATGGCCTTCCCGCCATTGACTCATTAACTGATTGTAAAATTCTTCTGGAATATCTGATTCCGGAATGCTCCATATTTCGACGTTATTCGCTTCAGGATTAAGCGAAATGGCCATTAGGATTTTCTCTTCTTTGGAATTAACTCCCCAAACCACTAATCTGGTTCTCATGTTCTAAAATTTATTAATTTATATCCATTTACCTCTCAAACAGAGGCTGTTGTAAAATAGTATGATTTCCTTCTAATAACGATTGAAAATGCAAAAATCAATCCAATTATATTAATTTCCAAAATATTTAACAGCTAACCAAGTTTTGATGAATTAAATACTGTGCAATTTGGATAGCATTGGTTGCTGCCCCTTTGCGTAAATTATCTGCCGTAACCCATAAATTAAGGGTTTTTTCCTGGGATTCATCCCGCCGGATTCTTCCTACAAACACTTCATTTCGATTTTTAGCTTGTAAAGGAGTAGGATATTCAAATTCAAACGGTTTATCTTTTACCACGATACCAGGGACTTGAGCTAACAATTCTGGAATTTCCTCCAGGTCAAATTCATTTTTTAACTGCACATTGATCGATTCCGAATGGCCCCCATTTACAGGTACCCGAACTGCAGTTGCGGTGATCCGAATAGAAGGGTCTCCAAGAATCTTACGTGTTTCATGCACCATTTTCATTTCTTCTTTGGTATATGCATTGTCTAAAAAAACATCACATTGTGGAATGCAATTTTCAAAAATCGGGTGATGATAAGCCCGGGGTTCAGCAACGGGTTTCCCATCCCGTTCAGATTCATATTGATGAACCGCTTTCATGCCCGTTCCTGTAAAGGATTGATAGGTCGAAATGACCAACCGTTCTAAGCCAAAATTTTTGTGAAGCGGATAAAGGGCTAAAACCATTTGAATCGTCGAGCAATTCGGGTTGGCGATAATTTTTGATTTTGCTGTTATTGAAGCAGCATTAATTTCGGGAACCACCAATGGGCAATTTGGATCCATTCTCCATGCTGAAGAATTATCAATGACAAAACAACCACTTGCTGCAAATTGAGGCGCCCATTCTAATGAAGTAGAACCACCTGCAGAAAAAATAGCGATATCTGGTTTAGCCGCTATAGCGTCAGTCATTGAGATAACCGTATGTTGTGCTCCATTCCATTCTAGGATTTTACCAACAGATCGCTCAGAGGCAACAAAGCTAATTTGATCAAATTTTAATTCAAGTTCTTTCAATACTTCTAACACAACCTGTCCAACCAAGCCGGTAACTCCAACAACTGCTAAATGCATATTAAAATTTTTACAAAGTTACACATTGACTAACAAGAAAGGCTCATTGAATAAATCATTTGTAAATTTTTAGGATTTTCGATCGCCTTTACTATCAAGGCCTATATCTTAGTGACATATGAGAACACATGTTACCCTTATGTGCCTATTTGGCATTTCTGGGCTATTTGCCCAATGGAACGATTCGTTTGACCAGACTTTGGATACATCCTGGACTGGAAACCGATCAGATTTTATTATTAATAACGAAATGCAACTTCAACTCAATGCAAGTGCTGCAGGTCAGTCTGTCTTGTATCATCCTGTTATTCCGGAAGACAGTCTGGTATGGTCCTTTTATTTTAAACTGGATTTTAGCCCGTCTTCCAGTAACAAACTGGACATAATCCTACTATCCGACCGGTTTGAATGGGATTCGGCCATTTGCTATTATATTGAAATAGGTGAAAATGGAAATAATGATAATTGGAAATTTTACTTTAAACATAAACAAACTACAAATGTCTTGGCTGAAGGTCAATTGATGAAGCTTGCAAGCGATCCTGCAATAGCCAGAATGGAAATTAAATTTTACAAAGACTCTATTTGGGAATTTAATGTGGACTATGATGGAAATTCGAACTTCAATCTGGAAAAAACAATTTTTCATAGCATTCAAAGTCTATCCATGATGAAATGGTTTGGCATACAATGTACGTTTACAGAAACCCGGAAGAATCGGTTTTATTTTGACGATGTGAGTGTTCAGAAACCGACTCTGGATACCAGTCCTCCCTATCTTAAATTTATTAAAATAGTGGATCCATTAACCCTTGAATTGAATTTTAATGAACCAATTTTTTCTCCGTCTTCAGTCAACTTAAGGCAATTTGAAATAGAAGGAATAGGATTTCCGGAATTTATTCAATTTAAAACACCTGAACAATGTCAGTTAAAATTGAACAAGCCTTTACAACAAGATTCGAATTATCGTTTAACATATTTTGGATTAGCTGACAAATGGGGTAATATCAATATTCAATCCAGCTTTTCGTTTCAGGCTGATTACGCAATTAAACCAAGTTACCATAATCTCATTCTAACTGAAATCATGGCCGATCCGAGCCCTTCCGTAGGCCTGCCTGAATTGGAATTTATTGAGATTAAAAATCATTCCGGAAAAAAATTAAATTTAAAAGATTGTATGATTTCAGATGGCTCGACCGAGGCTTATTTTGATGAGTACATATTATATCCGGATTCTTTTTTGATTATTTGTTCAAAGAAAGATACGAATAGCTTTAAACCCTATGGGTCTGTTTATGGACTCCAGGATTTCCCAAGTCTCAATAATGCAAGCGATGATTTATATTTTTATAATTCTGATTTTGATCTGGTCGATGAAGTCCATTATGAAGATAATTGGTATGGCTCCGAAATCAAGAAAAATGGAGGTTATTCACTAGAACTAATCAATGAAAATAATTTATGTACGGGCAAAACGAATTGGTCAGCCAGTCAATTTTTTGGAGGCGGAACACCGGGCAGCCTCAATTCGGTTCATCAGTTTGATACAAAACGCCATCCGCTTGAACTTAAAAACAGTGATGCAGTAAGTGAGTGGGAAATAAAATTGGAGTTTAATCAAAATCTAATTTACAATACAAGACTGCATCCGGAGTGGTTTACCATAATTCCTAATCGCTCTATTGCAACTGCAGATTTTAATGATAAAAATCCAAGCCAGATCATTCTTGTTTTAAATGAAGCGCTTGAAAAAAATGTTCAGTATAAAATGAATATAAATGGAATTCAGAATTGTTCTATGGAAGCCTATAATCTGAATTCAAATTGGTTTTCATTGGTTTCAGAAGCAAGCGAAGAGAGCCTGTGTTTTTCAGAAATATTGTTTAACCCACATTCCGGACTCCAGGACTTTATTGAAATTTATAATAAAGTAAATCATCCGGTTCGTTGTTCAAATTTGATGATTTCGAATAGCATGG
>CAYMGR010000054.1:0-1970 GCA_964389985.1 uncultured Saprospiraceae bacterium | reverse complement strand
TGGACAAACCTTCAAATAACAAATTTAATTGGCAGTCTGCCTCCAAAACGATTCAATTTGCAAGTCCAGGTTTAGCAAATAGCCAACAACCGGATAGTATGAAATTTCGTTCGGCGTTTGGTCCAAGCTTATCCCATAGGATCTTAAGTCCCAATGGAGATAATGATCTGGATTTTGTCGAAATCATATTCCACTTGCCAAAATCGGGTTTTAATTCAAAAATAGAAATTTTTAATCTGACTGGCATGAAACTGAAGAAATTTCCAACACAGATTTTAGCCATGGATGATTTTATAATTTGGAATGGAGACTCTGATTGGGGATCCCGCATACCGCCCGGAAATTATATTATTCAAGTCGAACTCATTCACCCCGATGGAGATATTCTGAATGATACCCTGAGATTGGTAGTCGATTACTAGTTTTGACGGTATTCCAATTTCATATTTGATAATTTATTTTTTTTGACTAATTTTGTAAATTATCAAAACACTATCGATTAGATTACCAGCTAAAATGCAGTGGATCATCATATCCATTATATTGCTTATTACTGCAATGTTTTTATTTCCTCCTGGTTTTTTAGTAGCCCATACCTTTTCTGAATATGCTATCCATTGGATGTTGTTTTGTTTATTGGTGGGAGTCATTTCCTTATTCCTGGGAAGTGAAAAATTGATGTACAGTTGTTTCTTTTCTTCCGGAATCATTGCATTCTTTTTAATGAATTCATTCAACACAGATTTAAAGATTGCTAATTTAAATAGTCCGGCAGCAATCAGTTTAATGTTGGTCAATTTAAATTTGAGCAGTGATTCCATCCCCCAATGTTTAAACACAATCTATGAAACAGATCCGGATATTATCGTATTGGAAGAACTCTTACCGGAGCATGTAAGTCAACTGCAAAGTACCCGGCTGCATTATCCTTATCAATCCATGTTGCCACGAGTGGATGCCTTGGGAAAGGCTGTGTTGTCCAAATTTCCTTTTTATGATGAATTTAGTTTTGGTATTTTTGGAAATCCGATTCTCAATTTGGGATTGACCAATAAATTGTTGGATAGCTTCAACATTCTGGTAGCGAATACCCCGGCCCCTTCAAATGGAAATACCCTTTATCAATTAAATACGTATTTGGATTCATTAGGGTCTAAAATCAATCAGGAAAGGTCTAACGTCATTCTGGCAGCCAATTTTAATCGGGTTCCCTGGTCAAGAGAAATTCGAAATTTCAAGCTCAAATCCATTTTAAATTCCAGCCGCAGGGACAACAATGAAGGAATTTCCGGGACAAAGACCTTTAGTATATTAAATACACCAAATAGCGAAATTTTCTATTCGAAAAGTCTGGAATGCTCTTATTTCAAAGTAATCTTAGATAGTGAAGGCCATGAATTGGGTTTGTATGGAAGATATCAGAAACGAGTTCCTTTTTAGATTCGATTAATTTAGTATTTTTAAATTTATTTTGTGCCATTGGTCTATGATCAAACTCCAAAGCAACAAGCATTTACGATTCATCCTCTTGACCTTGATGATGTCTCTAATAGTTGTTGAATCACTTCCAGCAGCTCAAGACATAGGCCGTGGTGATCGGAGTATTCGCTTGCCGTTTCGTTATGTGCAATCATTTATCATTGTGGAATTAAAACTAGAGCATCTGCTTCCAATTAAATTAATTTTTGATACAGGAGCGGAGCATTTGATATTGTTTGAAACAAAATGGACGGACGTGTTTCCGAATATTTATCAACGGGAAATTAAAGTAATTGGATCAGATCTGCAGCAGGAAATCCCTGCATTGGTAACTGTACCGGTCAGCCTTTCATTTGGAGATCAATACACTCTCAATACCCCCGTCATTGTTTTGAAGGAAAACCTGAATAATATATCTCAGGTCATAGGTGAACAGGTACAGGGTATTCTAAGTGCCTCGATTTTTAAATCGTACCAAATTGAAATCAATT
>CAYMGR010000053.1:0-11977 GCA_964389985.1 uncultured Saprospiraceae bacterium | reverse complement strand
CTGGGTATTTGGGAAGTTCCAAAGCCTTGGCTAATTGATAATTGTAGTAACGAAGTTCATTATACCATCAAAATGCTAAATGGTGTCGTTACCGGAAATGAAACCGATGGTTTTGTTATTCGGGATATTGAACGTGGCGTCAATGAAGCATTTATTTATGCAGAAGATTGCTGTGGAAATATTACCAAGAAACGGATCGCGATCAACGTACCAGACAATACACCGCCAATCGCAGTGTGCGATCAAAAATCGTTTGTGAGCATTACCGGAAATCAATCTCAAGGTGAAAATTATGCTAAGATATTTGCAGACTATTTTGACCAGGGAAGTTTTGATAATTGCAGTCCTCACGTATTCTTCAAAGTAATCCGTATGGAGCAATTACGCGGTACAAATAATGGAAGCAATGCAAATCAAGCTGATAATGGAAGCAATTGTGCATCCATCAATGGAGATGATAATGCCTTACTGGATGGAAATCAAATCTATTTTGATGATCATGTTAAATTCTGTTGTACCGATGTCGGTAAAACGTTAATGGTTGTTTTACGTGTATTTGATGTTGAGCCAGGTAATGGACCCATTCCACCAAATAGAATGAATCAGGGTGGTGCTTTATTTGGACATTATAGCGATTGTATGGTTGAAGTTGAAGTCCAAGATAAGAGTGTGCCGACCGTTGTGCCTCCACCAAATATTGTAGTAAGTTGCTGGTTTTGGTTTGATGTAGACAAAATTTCAGATCCAAATGATGCAACTTTTGGTAGAGTAGTTTCTGACTTAAGTCAAAGACATAAAGTGGTAACAAACGACTTGGTTTGCTATAAATATTGCTTGCGGAATGATATTACAGGATATCCTGGATATGTGCCAGGTGCACCTCCTTCAAATCCTCCAGCATGGAATCGGGCCTGTGAATATTACAGAGCTTTGTTTGATACAGCTCATCAAGACCGAAAATATGAATTGGTTTGGGGCTTTGACGGTACCGTCTTAGGTGCTTGCGGAACCAATTATTCTATTTCAGTAAATGATAATCGCGAATGCGGTCAGGGACAAATAACACGTACCATTGTAGCTCGGGGTCCAAACGGAATCAGCGTTACTGGTACCCAAATTATTTGGGTGGTTGATTGTGATCCTTTCTATATCAATGCTGCTGATAACTGCGATCCGGATGACGACATTACCTGGCCAGGTAACTGTACGGGTCAAGCGACAACAATCGACGGTTGTGGTGCGGATATTAGTCCTGACAATCCTTTATTAGGTCGCCCAACGATTGAAAATAATGCAGATGATCTGTGCGCATTGATTAGCATAGAATATGTAGATGAAATATTTACCATAGAACCGGATGCATGCTTTAAAGTATTGCGTCATTGGACAGTCATTGATTGGTGTCAGTATGATCCGAGCATCGATCCAGAGAATGGCCGTTGGGAATATTTACAGATCATTAAAGTGCATGATACCGATAAACCAATTGTTACCATAACTACTGGAGATTGCGAACCTGCAGTAAAAAATGCTGAAAACATTTGTGAAGGACATATCAATCTGTCTGCAGATGCTTCTGATAATTGCAGCCCATTAGATTGGTTGTTCTATGACTATAAAATTGATTTGTTTAATGATGGAGTAGGCCAACATTCTGGATACGATTATAAGGTTGGTCCTTTGACTCGTAAGGAATTTGCAGCCGGAAGAACTCCATTATTCCATCATAATCCAGCTGCAGATGACGAAAATAATCCATTTGATGCAAGCGGTACTTATCCGGTTGGAATTCATAAGATTTGTTGGTATGTAGAAGATGGTTGTGGAAACATTGGTGTCCTTTGTGAATTCTTTGAGATTAAAGATTGCAAAGCACCTACCCCATATTGTGAAGTGGGAGTCATAACGGTCGTTATGCCAAGTTCTGGTTGTGTAACTGTTTGGGCTAAAGATTTGGATCGGGGAAGCTTTGATAATTGTACCGATGCAAACGATCTTAAGCTTTATTTTGATGGAGATACTTCTTTAATCAGCCGGACCTTCTGCTGCGATGATTTTGTCAATGCCGGTGCAAATGACGAGTTGATTGTTCCAGTTCAATTGTGGGTACAGGATGAAGAAGGAAATGCCGATTATTGCAGAACGGTCATTGTCATTCAAGATCCACAAAATATTTGTCCGGATAAAAAACCTTTGGGTAGAATTACCGGTTTATTGAAAACAGAAACAGATCAAACAACGGAAAAGGTTGCAGCCAACTTATACCAGGCAGGTAACAAATTAAAAGAAATGACTACTTCAGCAAATGGTAGCTATTTATTTGGTGACCTGAATTTTGGCCAAAGCATGGAATATGTGATCCATCCTGTAAGAACAGATGAACCATTGAATGGCGTAAGTACTGCGGATATTGTTAAAATTCAACGTCATATTTTAGGGATCGAAACTTTAAATACAGCCTATAAATTGATCGCGGCAGATGTAAACAGTTCTTCAACGATTACAGCTTCCGATATTTCTGAAATCAGAAGATTGGTTTTGGGTGTTACAGATAAGTTTGCAAAAGCTGACTCCTGGACATTTATACCTTCAGGCTATAATTTTGCAGATCCACTAAATCCATGGAACGCACCTCGCGAAGCAGTGATTCAAGTTTTGGAAGCTAAACAATACATTCAAAACTTTATGGCTGTTAAGATGGGTGATGTGACGAATAATGCCAGAGCACATCAGGTAAATGGATCAGCTCAGCGCAATAAAGGCAAATTGCATTTTGAAATTGAAAATGGCAAGACGCTACCAGGAGAATTGTATAAAGTTGTCTTTAAATCCAGTGATTTCAATGATGTTTTTGGATATCAATTCACACTTAATTTTGATCCAACCATATTAAGCTACGAGGGTTTTGAATCCGGAAGCTTGACTATGGATGATTCTAATTTTGGATTGCGTTTTGTTCAAAATGGAAAATTAACAACGAGCTGGAATAGTAAAACAGCACAAAGCTTGAATGCTCAAGATGCCTTGTTTACTTTGGTGTTTAGAGCCAATGCAGCTAGTTCAATAGATAAGCTATTGATTATAAGTAATGACGTTACTGCTGCAGAAGCGTATAATGCAAATCTGGAGACCAAAGATGTAGAATTGGGAATCAGAAAAGATAATGGAATCGTTGAATCTGGAATATTTGAATTGTACCAGAATACACCAAATCCATTTTCAAAGGAAACGACCATCAATTTCCGTTTACCAGAAGCAGGTGCTGCTAAATTGAGCTTGTATGATGTTACAGGAAAGGTTTTAAGAGTGTTTGATATTCAAGGAACTAAAGGATTAAATCAAATCAAATTGAATCGATCTGATTTAAATGTGAGTGGTGTCCTTTATTACCAATTGGATGCGCAAACACATACTGCGACAAAACAAATGCTTATTATTGATTAATTGAATGAAATTTAAAATCAGAAAAAAATGAAGTACTTTCAGTTTACTATATGTCTTCTTGCCTTGTTCTTTTATGCACAGACAACTACGTTTGCCCAAACAGGAGTGTTGCCTGACCTAAAGAAAGTGGATGAAGCGACGAAGATCATGCGTATTGAAAACCAATTGATCAATGACGAAATTGCTGATATCACGAATTCTGGAAATCAACCTACCCAGGAATTAATCATCAAACAAAGGTTATATTCCAGTATTTTGGAGGTTCTGGAAGCAAATAATCCGGGCACAACTACTTTTTTAGCTTTGGCAAATAATTGTAATTATTTATTGCTTAAAGCGGATGATGAAGCCTATCAGGATTTTATTTCCGGAGTTTGGGATGAGAATTTTACCAGATTGGTAGACCTATTAGCCAAATAAGCGTTTAATAACCAAATATAAAAGCACCGAGACCAAAATCCGGTGCTTTTATTTTTTATGGGAACCTAAAAGCTGCTTTTTATTGTTTAGTTACTTAGAATAAATTATTTTTAGCTAAATCTATTTTATGCCTTTTTTTGATAAATTAAAAGCAGTCTTTATCGTTCCGGAGCCGTCAAAGTCTGAAGCGGAAGCAACCGGAAGTCCTCAACAGGAATTCAACACTCCATCAAACCAAACGAACGTCCCTGAAGCAGATTCAGAACATGCAAATCGTTTTTTGGAAATATTAGCTCAGGTATTGGAAAAAAATAATCAACCCGGATTTGATTATTTGGAGTTTAGGAAAGCAGTCCAATCCATTGCACAACTCCAACATTTGGAAGAAGTCAATCAATTTAAAACAGCCTATGCCGCTGCTCAGGCATTGAATATTAAGGCTGATTCGCTGATCCAATCGGCCAAAACATACTTGAACATATTGGAATCCGAACAAGTACAGTTTAATAAAACAGCAGATCAGTATTTGCAAAATCAATTGTCTCAAAAGAAATCGGAGTCCGATCAATTAAAAAAGTCTATTATCGAAACGGAGGAAAAATTGAAGCAGCTTCAACTTCAACTGGACAAGGATAAAGCGAAACTTTCAGAAGTCGATCAGGCATTGGCAGCAGCAAAGTCTAAAGTTGATTCCAATAAAGCTGCATTTAGCGTTGCTTACAAACAAGTTGAGCAACAAATACGGGATGACGTACGAAAAATGGAAAATTATTTAACTTAATTTGTCAAGATGGCTTTCGAAAATCAATCAAAGGGATTTTGGAACCGACCTGAAGGGGTCGTTGGTGGTCTAGTGCTTACGGGTTCTATCTTAGGTGGTGCTTATCTGCTCTATAAATTTTTACCAAGTTTGATCCTATTAGCATCTAACATGCTATACCTCTCAGGAATGCTGTTGGTACTTGGAGCGATCTTATATATCCTGATGGATCCGCAGGCAAGAGCCTTGGCCTGGTATTTTTATAAGTCGTTGATGCGGGGAATCACCTCCATATTTGTAAGAATAGATCCAATAGGCATTCTCAAATCTTATGTGGAAGATCTGAAAGATAATTTGGGCAAAATGAATAAACAAATAACCAAATTAAGAAGCCAAATGCACCTGTTGCGTGAACAGATTTATAATAATAACAATCAAATAAAACAAAGTCTTACTCAAGCAGAACAAGCTAAAGGAGGCAATAACCAATCTGTATTGGTTTTAAAATCCAGGCAAGCCGGACGATTAAAAGAATCGAATCTTAAATTAGAGGATCTCTATTCGAAAATGAGCATCTTGTATAAGGTCCTGGTCAAAATGTATGAGAATTCCGAAATCATGTCGGAAGATATTGCTGATGAAGTAAAAATAAAAGAACAGGAACGTGCTGCCATCCACGCCAGTCATTCGGCAATGAAATCAGCGATGAGTGTCATTGCAGGTGATAAAGACAAACGAGCTTTATTTGATGAATCGCTGGAAGCACTTGCTGATGACATCAGTGGGAAAGTTGGTGAAATGGAACAGTTTATGGAACTATCTGAAAACTTTATGTCTTCAGTTGATTTACAAAATGGTGTGTTTGAGGAAGAAGGTATCCGGATGTTGGAGAAATGGGAAACGGAAGGGGTGTCAAAAATCTTAGGAAAGGATAAACAAGAATTGATTAAAGGAGATCCAATGTTATTGATTCCTCCAAAAGAAATGGAATCTAATTTACCTACACATGAAGTTCTAAAAAATCAATACGAGGAAATTTTTAAAAAATAAGAATTCAGACAATCAACATACAAGTTTACATTCAATTGAAATGAAAGTATTTAAATTTGGAGGAGCTTCAGTAAAAAATGCCGATGGGTTTAGAAATGTAGCATCCATCATTTCGCAGTATGGAAAAAATCAACCCTTGGTGGTTGTGGTATCTGCCATCGGAAAAACCACCAATCAACTGGAAGAGCTGATTGGCATGAAATTTAAATCACCTGAAGAAGCATTGAAATTGCTTGCTATTTTAAAAGAAAAGCATCTTCAAATTGTCAAAGAATTATTTGGTTCTGTTCCAGCTGAATTGGCACAACAAATTCATGAACATGTTGTCGAAGCCGAATGGGTTATTGAGGAGACAAGAGAAATGAGTTATGACTATGTTTATGATCAGATTATTTGTATCGGCGAATTAATTTCAAGTAGAATATTGAGCGCCTGGTTAAACCAAATGAATCATTCGATTGAATGGGTGGACGCCCGCAGCATGATTCAAACCGACGATACGTACAGAGATGCCCGGGTGCAATGGGAGGCGACCAATGATAAAATCAAATTGAAATTATCAGCTCTTTTGGATTCTGGAACAATCATTGTCACACAAGGATTTATTGCTTCAAGTGCGGAAAACAATTCAACCTCACTTGGTCGTGAAGGCTCCGATTATACGGCTGCAATTATTTCCAGTGCCTTGCAAGCAGATGGTATGTATATTTGGAAAGACGTCCCGGGAGTGTTAACAGCAGATCCGGATTTATTCGAGCACGTGACTAAGTTGGATCGCTTGAGTTATACAGAAGCCATTGAAATGACTTATTATGGCTGTAAAGTGATTCATCCGAAAACCATACAGCCGCTTAAAAGTAAAGGCATTCCTTTATATGTAAAGTCTTTTATCGAACCGGGTTCGGACGGCACGCTGATTTCTGATGATATCGATTTAGAATATCCGCCCATTGTGGTTTTAGAAGGTGGTCAATCCTTAATTCACTTTTCTTCAAAGGATTTGTCCTTTATCGCAGAGCATCATTTGGCACATTTGTTTGAGTTGTTTAAAAAACACAGGATTAAGGTGAATATGATGCGCAATACAGCAATTTCATTTTCAGTATGCGTACAAAATGAACCTACCAGAATTCAGCAATTGATTAAAGAGGTTGAAGGAGACTATAAAGTATTGGTGGATCAGGATCTTGAATTACTAACCATACGGCATTATCAGGATGCCATGATTCCTAAATTATTGGAAGAAAAAATTGTGATTCTTGAAGAGCGGATCCGGAAAACCTTGCAGATGGTTGTAAAAAATGCTCCGGCGATTATTCCTAAAAGGAACCGTTCGGGTGATTAAATAATTTTGTAATTCAAATCATTCCGATCGAGTATCTCCGAAAAGGAATCAATCGGATGGATATAAATGCTGAATTGTTTTGGCGTAAATTCTTCATTTTCCATCAATAACCAGGATTGACAAATTTCATCCAGAGTGCATACTAAATCGTCTAAAAGATCTGGATCATTTATTTCGTCAATGAGTAATTGATCCGCATGTTCAATCCATAGGATAAGTTGATCCTGCATGATCCATTCTAAATCCATCAGGCAATCATATAAGGCATCCAGGTTATTTCCAAAATAGGAAGGTAATTCAAATTGCGTTTTGATTTCTGAATAAAAATCGGCAGAAGTGCGGCAACAGGCACCATCCAATTTGGCAATAAATGCATTTCGAAATTTTAATTGACTAAAATCTTTGATGGACTTCACTCCGAAGATGCAGGTTTTCATAACTTGATTTTTATAAAGGTATTATAATGATCTTTTGTAAAATAGGCTGTTTGATTGGATCCGGTGACTAGTCGCTCAGCACCCCGGTTGCGGCCATTGACTTTAGGATGAACATCCCATTCGCGATAAAAAATTTTATTTCCACGCTCGTCTTTAAGGGGTAAGGCCTTATTTCGATTTTGATAATTGCGCCCTCCTACATATCCTTCCGGCGCTTTATGATTGTTTAAAATATAACTTAAGGTTTGAACCACATAAGTTGGAACCTCCTTAGATTGTAAGGATGCAAGTGTATCTTTTGAAGGACTATTAAATACAGAGCTATCAACTTGGACGTTTGCAGGCGTACTCTGTGGTTTGGATATTTGATCTGTGGCTTTGTTAGAATAATAAACCAATAATCCAGCCAGGAGGATCAGGAGGAAAAGAAAAATCCGAAACGGCTTCATGCCAAAAACAAAACAGTTTATTAAAAATACTTAGCTATTAACAACCTGAATTTTTCTCTGGTTCGATATCCTAACATATACATTGCCGGTACTACAAGCAAGGTTAAAAAAGTAGACGCGATCAAACCGAAAATAATGGTCCAGGCCAGAGGACCCCAAAAAGCGACGTTGTCACCGCCTAAATAAAACTTGGGATCAAAATTTGTAAATAGACTTTCAAAATCCATATTCACACCGATGCCTAATGGTATTAATCCCAATATAGCGGAGAGCGCTGTAAGAATTACAGGGGTGATACGTGTAGCACCCCCTTCAACAACAGCATCTTCTACCGACGATCCACGCTGTCGAAGTTCATCGGTAAATTCAATCAGCAAGATACCGTTTCGCACAACAATTCCAGCTAAAGCAAAAATACCAACTCCGGTCATTACAGCACTGAGGGTAATTTTAAAAAATCCAAACCCTAAGGCAATTCCAATCAAGGAAAATAAAACCGTTGAAAAAATAATCATGGGTTTTACAACAGAGTTGAATTGCGTAACGAGTATTAAAAACATAAGCGCCAATGCAGTTCCAAAAGCAACTCCCAGAAAATCGATAGTTTCATTTAACTCTTCTTGTTCGCCGGAAAAATTGATTTCATATCCTTCAGGTAAATCCATTTGAGCGGATAGGTCTTTGATTTGCCCGATAATGGTATTTGGATTATATCCTGTTACGGCATCCGAACTTAAAGTCAATACGCGCTTTTGATTTTTTCTGTTTATGGTTGATAAGGAATTACCATAATAGATGCTGGCAATCGAACTAATTGGAATTTGTTTAAACCGTTGGGTTGACATATCCATAAATGCGACATTCAGATTTAATAACTTTTCAAGTTTATCGCGGTCGCCTTCCTTGATGCGTAATTGAATTGGATAATCATCATTTTGATCGCGATATTTAGAAACCTCTTTACCAAACAAGGCAGTACGCATTTCTAAAGCAACCTGAGCTAAGCTGATTCCTTCCCGTTGTGCTTTTTCTTCGTCGATATCAATCACAATTTCAGGTTTTGAAATTTGCAAGTCTGATTTTAAAGCATCGATTCCTTCAATTTTATTGGCTTCGATCCCACTGATGAGCTGACGACTTATTTTATCCAGTGCATCAAAGTCGTCTCCACTAATTTCAATGCTAATGGGTTTTCCAACCGGTGGTCCGTTATTTTCTTTTTCAACACTGATCTCTGCTCCTGCAAGTCCTGATTTAAATTCTTCACGAAGGGAATCCAATACTTCCCGGGTTGATTTGCCATTGCGTTCTGAAAAACGAACAAAAGCAACAGAAACTTTGCTTTTATTTGGTGTAGCTACGCGATCAGGATTCTGTGGATCTCCCGCTCCTAATCCAATATTCGATATGACAGAACTTACGATCGGGTTTGAAGGTCCTAAAACTTTATAAACTCTATTTTCAATAACCTGAGTTACGGAATCGGTAACTTTAGCATCCGTACCAATTGGTAATTTACAATATACAAAAGCAAAATTGGGTTGACCATCCGGAAAGGTTTCAATTTGAGGATTTGTACTTCCATAATACATAAAACTAAGGATCAGAAGGACAAATACACTAAACAGGAGCCCAACCGGGCGGAATCCTTGAATGAGAATCCGTAATAATTTTTTATAGGCATTAAGCACAGCTGGCCACCATTTAGTTTGAAAGGCATGGATTAATTTTGAAAAAACAAAATGATAAAGCAAAACAAGTAGAATACAGAAAATTGCGAAATTGCCCAAGCCTTTACCCATGCTGAAATATCCAAGCAATGCTAAGCCAATAAAAAAGATAAATACTTTTCGATAACTCGCAAGGCTTTCAACCTGATCTTCTTCATCCCTTTTCATAAAGCTGGCAGCAAAAACAGGATTCATTACAAATGCAACAAATAAAGATGCACCTAAGGTAATGATCAGCGTGACAGGAAGGTGGGACATAAATTTGCCGATGATACCCGGCCAAAACAACAAAGGAAAAAACGGCATTAAGGTAGTGAGGGTTCCGGCTAATACCGGTATAAAAACTTCTCCTGCTGCATATTTGGCAGATTCAACGATGCTTAAATGTTTGTATTTATTAAAAATGCGGTGGGTGTTTTCAATGACAACAATTGCGTCATCTACAATGATTCCTAATGCCAGTAAGAGTGAAAATAATACGATCACATTCATCGTCATGTCCAAGCCCGGCATCACTAAAAAGGCAACAAGACAAGAAAGTGGTACGGCTAAACCAACAAAAAAAGCATTGGTAAAACCCATAAAAAACATGAGAATGAACACCACAAAGATAAAACCCAAAATTACCGTGTTAATCAAATCGTGTAATTGAACTCTAGTATTATCAGAGGTATCAGCCGTAACTTTGATTTTAATTCCGGGTGGAAATTTATTGGCTTTATATTCATTGATGATTGCATAAATCTTGTCGGTGGCATGGATGAGGTTTTCACCACTGCGCTTGATTACATTTAAAGTCACGACAGATTGATTATCCAGGCGGGCAAAGTCTTGTTTTTCTTTAAAATTGTCTTCGATCGTCGCAAGATCTTTTAAGAATACG
This sequence comes from uncultured Saprospiraceae bacterium, assembly GCA_964389985.1. Taxonomy (GTDB): domain Bacteria; phylum Bacteroidota; class Bacteroidia; order Chitinophagales; family Saprospiraceae; genus Vicinibacter. The sequence goes on along the minus strand of CAYMGR010000053.1, from coordinate 1,459 downwards.
GTGGTTCCTGTAAAAGAGCGGATCACCAAATTTCCTAACAACAGAGGATCTTTAAATTCTCCGGTAATCCGAACATTCCTGCGCAATTCATTGATCCTTAATTCGCCTGCTGATATATTGAGATTTTGACCTCGGATTGCATTTTCAATATCGTTAAAGGTAATCCCGGATGCATTTAGTTTATAGAGGTCAACATCAATATGAATTTCACGTTCTACGCCGCCAATGATATCTACGCGGGTTATTTCTTTGTTGGTTTCAATTTTATCTTTTAATTGCTCAGCATAATCCTTTAATCGTTCTAGCGGAAAATCACCAGCGATATTTATATTTAATATCGGCATTTCACTAAAATCAAATTCCTGAACCGTTGGGTCGTCTTTTAAGTCTGAAGGCAAATCCTTTTTTGCTTTATCGACGGCATCAGATACACGTTGTTTACAAAGCTTAGGATCCTGGTCGGCATTAAATTCAGCAATGACCAAAGAAAAATCAGATAGCGAATTGCTTTTTATTTTTTTAATACCACTAACCGACTTTAATTCTTTTTCAATCGGTTTAGATATCAGATTTTCGATATCCTCCGGGGTTGCACCGGGATAGATGGTTGCAATGGATACGGTTGGTATAACAATGTCAGGGAAAAGTTCTTTGGGAATTCGGTTATAAGACACATAACCTGCAATACAGATGATGGCTGTAAATACATAGATGCTGGTTGAGTTTTGAATACACCAATTGGTGAATTTTAACTGCTTGATATTTTCAAGATTCATAAATTAGATTAAAGGATTGAAATCAAAGATTAGAGTGCAATTTGTTGTCCATCAACCAGCTCATTATAGCCTACGGTAATGATCCGATCGCCTGACTGGATGCCACTTTTAATTTGTGTTTCGCCATTATATTCAATCCCTTTTTCTATACTTCGTTTGCGGGCCACCCAATTACCATTTGATTCTTCAGCTACCAAAATATAATGATCTCCTTGAATACTCTTTTGGATGAGATTGCTCGAAATCACATAGGTATTTTTAATGATACCATTGTTGATTTTAAGTTTTAAAGCTTGATTGCTTAGGTAATTTTGATTTCCAGCAGGTATCCCAACTTCAACTAAAAAGGTACGACGGGTGACATTGATGGTTTTACCAACAAAAATTACTTTCGTTTCTAAATCTTTATTGTTGATGGCATCATGGATAAGTACTTTGTCACCTTGTTTGACCTGCCCGATATAATTATCGCTAAGTTCAGCTTTAATTTTTAAGTTTTTATGGTTGACAACTCGTATACCTGACATTCCCGGACTTGCAATTTCACCTAATTTTAGACTAATCTGATCGACTGTTCCGGATATCGGAGATTTTATATAACTCATGGAAAGTTGAGATTCCAGAGTTTTTAATTTCATCTCCAGTTGTTCCTTTTGGTTTTTTGCTTGTAAGTATTGTGCTTC
>CAYMGR010000052.1:0-12058 GCA_964389985.1 uncultured Saprospiraceae bacterium | reverse complement strand
TGCGTTGAAATGTATTTATTCTTCATAGTAACAATGTCAGAATAAACCTCACAGCAATGATACGAAAGATAATTGAGTTAATCGTCTGAGTTTGGCAAAAAAATTATCATATATAGTAAAAATGTCAGGACAAAACTGACATAATAGATATGAAACGTAATTTTTAACAGTCTGTTGGCTGAAACGGTTCTTTGGCTTTTGCCTTAAAGGTAAGCAAGTCCGATTGGGTAAAAGGCCTATGTGCCGTTTTAATAAAGGCTTATAATTGGCTTACTCGTTGGCCCTTTGATATAGGGTCTGTATGTTGAGCACCTGTCAAAACAGTTTGTATGTGAAAAAGTCTATGTTATTTATATGGTTCTTGTTGTATTTTGTTGTCAAACATACTTATATATTTAACAACTTGCCCTTATCGGATTTTAGAAACGCTTATTTTTAAACGTTCAATATCATTCGAGCTTCGAAACTCCATAAAATAGCTTCCAGACTGTATCGATTCTAAATTAAGTTCACAAGTATTTGTAAATACCCCCTGATTGATTGCAATTCCTTGATGTGTGTACAATACATATTTGATGGGTTTATCCAGATTTGAATGTACTTTCAAATAGTTGGATGCCGGATTTGGAAATAGTTTTATTCCTAACTGATTTTCTTGAAATTGTGTATTACCTGTGGGTAGTTTTTCTACCATTACAGAATGTGTTGTATTAGTGCGTATGGAAGGATTATAATCAAAATAGATGCTGGCTGTATTTTGAATCTGACTTTGCTCTGGTACATGGGCAATAGATTTTATTTTAAAACAAACAAAGCCATTGCTTCCATCTTTATCCTGCTTTTCATAAGGCAATCGAATATTATCAAATAAAAAGGTGACGATCCCATTATCCGTAATATCAGTAACAAGTTGATCAGGATGGCTGCTGCTCAGCACCTGTAAACTGGACCAATCGAGTTTAGGATCTAATGTATCAATGACGATAACACGATAGGCCAAGTCATTACCTGTGTTTTGAAATCGGATGGTATAAATCATATCTTCGTCAAACAAAGTATAGTTATTTGCACGCATTGGATTTACCATTTTGTCATTTGGATCTACTGAACAACGCTGAGGCAGATCATAACAAAATAGATTGCTTTTCCATTTAAATGTATTGTCGGGTTCTTCGATATAGGATTTGAAATGAATGAGTTCGCCTGCTGCAATTTCGGTTATGCCTGGTATCTTTATTTTAACACATTTCATCAATCCTTCTCCTGGATACAAATCGGAATAATACCAACCATACGTATTAGGGCTGATGATGGTGTCGGGCTTATCTAAAAAGTTTAAGCTACTGAGTCGTTCATCAATTGTAAACCAAAGGATTCCATCTTCAATCTGGCTTCCCTGATTTTTGATGAAAACAGAAAATTTGATCGTTTCATTACATCGCAGAGGAGGTGAATAAATAGTTGTGGTCAGTTCGGAAAAGAAGTCAAGAGGTGCAACACCAAAATAAATGGTATCCGCAAAATTTTTGGTCTTCACATCGATATCATAAGAACTGGTACCACTAGTAAGATGCCAGTTGGGTAAACTCAAAGGGTTAAACTCAAATCGGTATGTACCGGTTTTTAATATCGCCAGAATGCCATTGGCATTATTGTATAATAAAATTTGTTTTGAAGGAAAGACTTCAATAGATCCATCCTGCTGTATATGTTCTCCCTGATCAAATTGACCATTTTGGTTTTCATCGTAATAAACAACAGCCAGTACATGAGCAAAATCCTGGTCCATTTCAATTGCTCCCATATCCGGATTGGAGCGTATCGGACTAGGTCTGGGATTGCCGTATAAATCATTCTGTGGGGCATTTATAAGAGTTCCTGCCCCCAAACAAGGTGATTCCAATTTTAGAAAATAGGAGTCATTGGTAATGAACAAGGGATCCGCATTGATATTACCAGAACCCAACCATCCACCTTCGACATTTGAAAAGCTAACTTCCAAATTACCTATTTTTATAAAATTATCATTTACTATTTCAGAACCACCATTATTCCATAAAATTGAATTAACTATTTTTGCATCTGCATCTTCTAAATATAATCCTCCTCCTTCTATAAAAGCATTATCAGAACTATAATTATTTACGATAGTGCAGTTTATAATCTCAATAGATGGTCTTGGAAAAAATCCTTCACAAGAAATACCCACGCCATAAAACAATTCCCTATTGTTCCCATTCATTTCATTTAAAGAAATCACAGAATTAATCAGTTTAACATGGGAATTATCTTCAATATGGATGCCTCCTCCGTAATTCCAAATGGCACCGCTCTTTATTTTGTTTTTTGAAATTAGTGCATTCTTAATAATTGGATTTGAACTCTCGGAGATGTAAATCCCAGCTCCATAACTATAGGATGTACTTTCCAAAATATTTTCTGTGACTTCAACATCTTCAATGAATGAATTAGATTCTCTCAAATAGATTCCACCTCCAAAACACCAATCTCCTGAAGAAATATTTTTATGAACTACTAGGTTTTTTAAAATTGGACTTGCAAACTCAATATAAATTCCAGCACCATATCCACGAATTCCCTGTTCTCTCGCGTACCCATTTGTAATAGTAAATCCTTGAATTAAAGTAGTACTATCAATTGTGATTTGTCCTCCCGAAGTTGAAATATAAATAACGCGACCAATGCCCTTTCCATCAATGATGGTATTTTGAGGAGTCCCGGCACTGATGAGTTTGATGCCGTTAATTTTCGGCCAACGAAGATTTTCAAAATATTGACCTGGCTGAACCAGGATTGTGTCTCCTTCCTTGACAGAATTTAATGCTGTTTGGATGTTTTTATATACAGCCGGAACATTCAAAACGGATTGAGAATATAAATCCAGAGTGATGAAACAGACAATAAAAATCTGTATGCCAGTATAAAATTTTTTGAGGTACATAATGAACATTAATATATAAATAAATGTGATCTTTTACACATTAGATATGCGACAGGCACATAAAATCGACTCTTGGCGAACTCAAACAATTATTCAAATATAATCATTGCATTTCGTTCATCCAAATAAAACACAAAAATTTTAAAACTTTAACTAAATTTCGATTTGCTTTTTTTAGTAGTTCGTCAAATTGATCCATCCAAGATATTAATTTTAACATTTATAAAATAGTAAACAACTGAATGATGGATTTTATAATTTGTTAAATAAACTCATAAAAAAGCGATAATCACATCTCTCCAATCACCTCTCACCTCTCACCTTTCACCTTTCACCTTTCACCTATCACCAATCTCCTCCCAACTATCCCCTCTCAACTATCCCCTCTCAACTATCAACTATCTTCTATCAACTTCCAACTGATTCCCTATTTTTGCAGCAAATTTAGCGATGTCTCAGGATCCCTCTAAGAATGAAATTCTTTCTCAAGCAACAATTGATCAATGCATCCAATTGATGAACTATTTATGTGAAAATGGCGATCAGATAGGGCAGATCAAAGTGGAACAATTGGAAGCCTTGCGCAAGGCTGCGGGTATTTTTTCCAGACCAGATCGACAAGAACGAAAAAAACGATTGAAAGGTCTTAAAAAATTGGAGAACCAAAAAGTCAAAGATCATAATAGAAAGAGTTTTGCTACGGCAGGAATCCGAAAAGCAAGAACGGACACTGTGTTTGTTGCTCCCATGCAATTGCAGGAACAGGATGCAAAAGCTAAGCCAAAGCAATTTTTAAACAGCCCACGAAATTGCTATATCTGCAAAGCAGAATATACTGAAATCCATCATTTTTATGATGCGATGTGTACGCCTTGTGGTGATTTTAATTATGCCAAGCGATTTCAACATTGTGATTTGAGCGGTCAGATTGCTTTGATTACCGGTTCCCGTCTAAAAATCGGTTATCAGGCAACGCTCAAACTATTGCGCTCTGGTGCAGAAGTAATTGCAACCACGCGATTTCCGGTAGATTCTGCTTTGCGGTATTCAAAAGAAACGGATTATGAAAATTGGAAACATCGCTTGCACATCTATGGCTTGGATTTACGGCACATTCCAAGTGTAGAATTATTTTGTTCGCATATTCAACATCAATTTCATCGACTGGATATTCTGATCAACAATGCTGCTCAAACGGTGAGACGACCTCCTGGATTTTATAGCCATCTCTTAGAAAATGAGTCTTTGCCATTTGAACAATTGCCAGAAGCTGCACAAAGCCTTTTGTCCAATCATCATCGGGTCATCCAACAGTTAAACCAATTGCATGTTGACAAACAGGAATTGCAATCGCTTCCGGTAAGTTGGGATGTGCATGATTCCGGAATCGGTCTCAGTGCTTCTGCTGCATTATCACAAATACCTTATAAAATTGACAAGACGATTGACCCACAACAATTATTTCCAAGTGGTGCATTAGATGCTGATTTGCAACAAGTCGATTTACGGAAAACAAATAGCTGGAGATTGAAACTGGGTGAAATCGAAACAGCCGAAATGATTGAAGTGCAATTGGTGAATGCAATTGCACCATTTGTGTTAAATAATCAACTCATCAATTTAATGAAGCGGGACCATACAGGGCAAAAGCATATTGTCAATGTAACTGCAATGGAAGGAAAGTTTTACCGTTTTACCAAAGCGGCCAGACATCCGCATACCAATATGGCCAAAGCGGCTCTCAATATGATGACACACACTGCAGCTTCCGAACTGGCGGAATTTGGAATTTTTATGAACGCAGTGGATACCGGTTGGGTTACGGATGAAGATCCTGTTGAATTGGCGCGATATAAATCGGAGGTGCACGATTTCCAACCGCCACTTGATATCGTTGATGGAGCTGCACGGGTCTGCGATCCATTTATTGATGGCATTTTGACCAGCAAACATTGGTGTGGAAAATTCTTGAAAGATTATATGCCGATCGATTGGTAAGGATTTAGATTCATTCTACTGAATCAAGCATTTGCGATTGTTAAATTTTTAATTTGTAGTATTCGTCTCCATTTCCACCAGCCGTATCCTGCCAGAATAAGAAAAATAAAAAATTCAAAAGCAATAAAGGCAATTCCTTTTTGAAGATAGAGATAGACGCATAGGATGTCTATGAGGATCCACAAAATCCAATTTTCTATATAACGCTTGGCCATTAAGGTATTGGCTGCTATGCTGCTTATGGCAACCCAGCTATCTAAATAAGGATAGGCAGCAGCTTGTGGAAATAATTCAGGAAAATAGATGTGGATCGATTGCATGCCATATCCCACCATCCAGGTTGTAATCAGTATGAGAAGAACCAATTGAATCAGCTGCTTTGAATGGAGATTTTTGAGCGGAATTTTATTCGATGTTTCATTTTTCCAAATCATCCATCCATAAAGACTGATTCCAAAAAAATAGATTTGTAAAAACATATCCGAATATAAACGGACCTGGTAATAAATAAAAAAAGCACTGGTAATGTTAAGCAATCCTATTGGCCAGGTTAGAATTTTTTCACGGGCTGCCAGGTAAACGGCGATAATGCCACAGAGAACTGAAAACAATTCAATGGCGCTAACTTCATAATTTCCTAACTTAAATACAATGACAAACCAATCCATTTAATGAATAGATATCCTTATCTGTAAAAGATATAAAAGAATGAATAAAAACTCGAACGACTTATCTACTACTTCAGCTTTAATGTAGACGTACCTGCCAAATAGCCTTTATTAAATACTTCAATTTGGTAAACCCCAGCACTAAATCCTCCTGGGTTTTTAAATTTGGCACATACTTCCTTTTCATCATGAGCATAAGCTGCCATCACGGATGTTGAATACTTAATGGTTTCACCATTGGAATCATTGCGAATAACTCCGGAACCTTCAGATTCAATGGCCTGTGTTTCTCCGGTAGGGTTTATGATTCGTATGTAATACTTTTCACTTCCGGCTTCAGCATTTTTATTGACCGTTGTTTTAAAGCAGACTTCAACAAAATCAGCCTCATTGGCGCGTGAAACCGATTTTGGTTTCTTTCCTTCACGATTTTGATAGGCATCTGCATTTATTTTTTGCACAGGTATAGATGTAGCACGATTTACTTTTCTGCTCAACTGATCTTTTTCCTTTGTTAAATTTTCTTTTTCATTGCTTAAACTGGATTTAGCCTCAGATAAGGTCTGATTTTCAGCAGATTTAGATTGTAAATCTTTAGTTAGATTTTCTTTATCAGTCATCAAAGCCGTATTGGTTGAAGTCAAATTGGCATTCTCGGATTTCAAGCGATTGATTTCTGCTATGTACTCTTGTGTTTTAGTCCGCATAGATTCCATTTCTTTACGGGCAATGGCCAGGTTTTTGCTATCTTTTAATAGACCGGTAACTTTTTCTTTTTGGATACGCAGTTCTTCTTTTTGAGCATCAATGACCTTATTCAATTCCTCATTGTTGGTTTTCATGTCATTGAGATCACTAACGGATTGTTGGTATTCCTTATCCAATTTAGCTTTGGCATCTTCTAATTGAACCAGTTCGTTTTCTTTAGAAAGATTGTCTTTTTGAAGATTGGAATTGTTTACAAACTGATAAACATTTAATCCAAATAAGCCAACCAGTAATATGATTACCAGGGCCTTGATACTTTGATTGGAGCTTGCCATTATACTGTACGTTTTTATTACTTGTGTAAAAATAAGCTGTTAAACGCTAAATTTCTTAATTTTAGTTCTTGAATTGAAAAATTCAAACGAACACCTGATTTATAACATTATGGAACTTACTAATATATTATTTATTGACATTGAGACCGTAAGTCAAAAATTAAGCTATGATTTACTGGACGGCCACTGGCAAGAGATGTTCGAACGAAAAATTCGATATTTTCAGGAAAAGGAACCGGACAAACCACCCGCCAAATTATATGAAGAGAAAGCCGCTATTTATGCAGAGTTTGGAAAAATAGTTTGCATCGGCCTGGGATTTTTCAACAAAAACCAGCTCCGGGTGACTACAATCAGTGGCATGGATGAAAAAGAAATCCTTGAAAAATTCTTCCAAATCACCCTGACCCATTTTAATAATCCGGATAAACATGCCATCTGCGGTCACAATATCCGGGAATTTGACATTCCGTATATCTGTCGCAGAGCCTTAATAAATGGCCTTTCCTTACCCAATTTGTTTAACATCGCTTCGCGTAAACCCTGGGAGCTCAAATACCTCCTTGACACCTTGGATATGTGGAAATTCGGAGATCAAAAGAATTATATTTCCCTGGAATTATTGACAGCTTGTTTTCAATTGGAAACTTCTAAATCAGATATTGATGGTTCAATGGTTGGAAAAGTGTTTTATGAAGATCAGGATTTGGATCGCATAGCCAGGTATTGTGCCCGGGATGTTTGGGTAACCGCAAATATTTATTTGAAAATGACCTATAGGGACCCAATCTCATTTGAAGAGGTGCATTTTACAGATACTAAGTAACTAATACATTAGGAAAACAATTATTCGTGTAATCATCTCAAAATGAGTGGTTTGGGCTATATCTTTACCTAAGCCGAACGGGTATCAAACCACCTGATATGAAAAACTCACTCTTGTTTACACTGCTCTTATTTTGGGCATTTACTGCAAACTCCCAAAATTGTATTGACACCGTTACAAACGGACTTACGCTGGTTAGTAAAGTCATTGTCTCTAATACTGATTGCGAATTTAAAATCAGATTTTGTGTCCGAAAAGTAAGTGAACAAGCGCACCATATCGTTTACACGATAAAATATAGTTATGGCACGCTCACCCGCACCATTTTTATTAAAGATGTAGCAGTTGGAACCGTTATCTGTGAAGATTTTGTTTTTACGGCTGATTGCAGTTCAACAGCTTATTGTGCTGCACACGGCAAAACTGTCAATCATACCTTATGCGGTGCAGTTGATGATCAAATTTTATTGCCCATCAAATTGGTCAGTTTCGAAGCGATCAATCAAGGCCCGGGACTTACCATGATAACATGGCAAACGGCAACGGAAACGAATGTATCTCATTTTGTGCTTCAACAGAGTACAGACGTTAGACAATTTCAGGATTTGGCTCAACTCAAAGCAGTGGGCGAGAGTAAAGTCCTTCAAAATTATGCTTACGAATATAAGTCCCTGAATACTGGAACGGTTAATAAAAATCAATATTTTAGATTAAAAACCGTAGATCGGGATGGTTCTCTAAGTTATAGCCCAATTATTTTGGTAAAGGACAAGAGTAAAAAGAAATTAACGGTGTATCCCAACCCTACCGGAAACACCATTCAGTTCAATAGTCGGGATATCAATCCAACGGATTTAAAATTATTCAATATTCATGGACAAAGCTTACAGCTTGATTGGTTGGATTCACAAAGTATCAATCTCAGTTTGCTTCAGCCCGGAATTTATTATATTGAGTATGATGGTGAATTGACACGCTTTCTAAAAAATTAAGCTAATTTTGCAGGCATCAAGCCATGCATTTAATAGCGCCTTCTCTTTTAAGTTGTGATTTCCTCCGGATCGGTGAGGAAGTTGAATGGATCAATCAAAGCCATGCAGATTGGTTTCATCTGGATGTGATGGATGGTCAGTTTGTACCGAATATTAGTTTTGGTTTACCGGTCATTGCTGCTGTAAAACGCAAAGCAACCAAGCCTTTAGACGTCCATTTAATGATGCTCCAACCAGAAAAATATATTTCAGATTTTCGAAAAGCCGGAGCAGACAGTATCAGCGTTCATTTAGAAGCCTGTACTCATTTGCATCGGGTCATCCAGCAAATTAAGGAAAGTGGAGCCCAGGCTGGTGTTGCAATCAATCCTCATACACCCGTGCAATCGCTATTTGATGTATTGGAAGACATCGATGTAGTTTGTCTGATGTCAGTAAATCCGGGTTTCGGCGGACAAAAATTTATCTATCGCAGCTTGCAAAAAATTAAAGAATTAAAAGAAGAAATAACAAATCGAAATCTGTCTACCAAAATTGAAGTAGATGGGGGAGTCGGATTGCAAAATGCAGAAGTGATCTTAAAAGCAGGTGCGGATATCCTGGTTGCCGGAAATGCCGTTTTTGGAGATGCGTCTCCTACAAAGGTGATCGACCAATTAAAATCTATTTCAATTAATCGTTTTGAGTTTTAAGCAATTAATTTTGTTGCTCCGATTGCCTACATTGAATCCCTCTTGTTTAAAATTTAGTGCAGTACTGTTTATCATATGTTTTGAATTCTATTACTTAAATGCACAAAATATACTATTGACCTTAAACGGTAAAGTGACAGATGAAGAGACTCAGCTAGGTTTGGATTTCGTTACAATATATATAGCAGAAACTTCTTTTTATACCGAATCACGCCAGGACGGAAGTTTTCAATTAAACCTTCCGGATAAACCCGAATGGTTGCTACGCATACATCGTTTGGGATTTCAAAATCGTGAAATAAAACTTAAAAAACAGGAATTAACACAGGGCTTTACACTGACAGTAAGTTTAAAAAGAAGCATCAGTAACGAAATAGAAATTAAAGATCGCAAAGCGGAACAGGGAAATGCAATTCGGGAACAAGCCGAATCATTTCAACTGCTGCCAAGCGTAAACTCAAATGTGGAAAGCATCTTACCAGTCATCGGCTTAGGTGTGAGAAACAGCGCCGGCGGTGAACTGTCTTCACAGTACAGTGTGCGGGGAGGTTCGTATGATGAAAATTTAGTGTTTGTCAATGATTTTGAGATTTATCGGCCGCAATTAATTCGCAACGGCCAGCAGGAGGGCTTAAGCTTTCCAAATTCTGATTTAATCAGAGAGCTTAAATTTTCTTCAGGCGGTTTTGAATCGAGATATGGAGATAAATTGTCTTCGGTTTTGGATATTAAATACAAAAATCCGGATAGTCTTCGCGCCAGTATTTCTTTGAGTCCGTTGGGTGCCAGTATGCATATTGAAGGCTCAAAATTTCGTTCGCCCATTGGCAATAATAAATTCAGTTACTTAATTGGAGCCCGCTATAAAACGACTAAATATTTATTGAGTAGTTTAGACGTGGAAGGAGAGTATCAACCCAATTTTTTTGATGTCCAATCTTTTTTAACCTATCAGTTTAATGAAAACTGGAAACTTTCATGGATCGCTAATTTTAATAAATCCGTATTCAAATTAGTTCCCGAATCTTCCAGCGTGGCGAAAGGCAGTTTTTTTCAAGTGATCAACCTGAATACAGTTTTTGAAGGACGGGAGGAAGATGTATTCGAACAGAACATGAGCGGATTGAGTCTGAATTATATTTCAGGACCCCAAAAGCATCCTTATTTTTTAAAATGGATAAGTTCGGTGCATTCCGGTTATGAAGCAGAGCAATTTGATATTCTGGGTTATTATCGATTGGTTGAAGTGGAAGCAGGGAATACCGATGAAAAAGGTAAAGAAGTTAAATTATGGGGTGAAGGGACACAACACTTGTATAACCGGGATTTTCTAAATACGCTGGTTTGGAATCAGGAATTGAGATCGGGCATAGAATTTAATACCAATGGATTGCAACACTTTTTGCAAGCAGGATTATTTTATAAAAGGGAGCAACTGAATGATAAAATTAATGAATGGGAACGACTGGATTCTGCTGGTTATTCTTTGCCATATGATGAAAATCAATTGTTGTTAAGTTATGTTTATAAGACTAAAAATAAATTTAACAATTCTAAATCTGGTATTTGGATACAAGATGATCTCAATATTTTCATGCAATCAGAACAGTTATTAAAACTGACTCCGGGTGCAAGAGTGCATTACAGCCAACTTAATGATGAATGGTTTATAAATCCTCGTTTGAAAATAGAATGGATCCCATTGCAAAACAAAAACCATTTTAGATTGTGGATTGCAGGAGGATGGTATTACCAACCGCCCTTTTATAAAGAAATGCGAACGATTGATGGTACTTTAAATTTTGATTTGCAATCGCAAAAGTCCAATCAGATTCTTGTTGGACTGCAACGAGAATTTAGAATGCCAAAAATCAGTCCATCGGTATTCAGATGGAACTCTGAAATCTATTATAAAAACATGTGGGATCTGGTATCTTATGATTTAGAAAATGTGCGCATACGATATTCAGGTTTGAATGATTCCAAAGCTTATGCCATAGGTTGGGATAACCGCATTTACGGCGAGTTTGTTCCGGGTGCGGAATCCTGGGTAAATATTTCATTTTTACGGACACGCGAGAAACTAAATGGGATCCAACATAAGGAGCGAAGTCTTGAAAATCCTGAAGGAACTAACGTTCAAGATGTGCCCAGACCGACCGATCAATTGTTTGCATTGGGTATGTATTTTCAAGATTATTTACCTAAAAACGACCGCTTCAAAATGCATTTAAATATCAATGTTGCCGGTGGATTACCCTATGGCTTAAAAGGAGATAATATTGTATTTCGCAATGACAAACGATTAAAGCCCTACCATCGTGTCGACATCGGTTTTTCCTATTTAATGTGGGATCGCAAGACTCCCCATAGAGGTTTACAATTCTTACATTTTACACGTCAAGCCTGGTTGAGTTTAGAAGTGTTCAATTTGTTGAAAGTCAAAAATGAAGCATCTGTAAGTTGGATTAAGTCATTATACAATTACCAATTTGCCATTCCAAATTATTTGAGTTCCCGCCGGATTAATTTAAAATTGAGGATGGATTTTTAAAATTGCAATCTTTCAATGTTTCAATGCATTGTATCGTTTTGTTCGATTTATCGAACAATTAGTATACAAATCGTCTCCGCCGAAGCTAAAGGAATGTTTCAATGTTACAATTCTGTAATACTGCAATTAAATGATGGGAAGTCATTCAAAATTTATCCCATGTTGAAACAAAGATTAGTTGCTGAAGGCGTCTCCGCCGAAGCTAAAGGAATGTTTCAATGCTACAATTCTTTAATACTGCAATTAAATGATGGGAAATCATTCAAAAATTAACCAATGCCGAAACGAAGAATAGATGCTGAAGGCGTCGCCGCCGAAGCTGA
>CAYMGR010000051.1:0-12158 GCA_964389985.1 uncultured Saprospiraceae bacterium | reverse complement strand
TTTTCCAGTGATTCTATGTTTAGGGTTGACAACATGGAAAAACTATTTGAATTTCGTTGAGATTCAACATCAACAGTTCCTAATGTGATTCCTTCTTTCAATTGAATCAATATATAAGATTCATCAGCTTTAATTTCCAGAGTATCGGGTTCAAACCCAACCAAATTAACCACTAAAAAAGTGTATTCAGGAAGTCGCTTTAGTTTGAAAAATCCATTTTCAGAGGTAGCCGTTCCTTCAGATGTTCCGTACCAGTATACAGTGGCTCCCGGCAAAGCCTTGTTGTTTATATCTACAACATTGCCATTCAGGAATTGAGCTTGCAGATGGAGTAGTATCAAATGCATCAAGCACGTTAAATAAAATCGCATAAATTAAATTAATAAAATGAAGAATTGTGTGTAAATAATTTAAAACAATTCTCCCTAACAGGTCAGACTACAATATTTAATGCGCTTTTGAGTTCCGGATAAAAAGTGTGGATCATTAAAATTGGTTGAATGGACCTTGGCATTTATGTTATTCAATAAGCAAGGTAATTCAAGTTTATTGAGAATAAAGTTGAACTGAAATTCAAAGGATTTTTGACTAGGTTTTTCCGCAATAGACTCTAAAGACTTGTGGCCTAAAACTTTATTGCTGCAGGGTGCTTTTTTGAAACTTAAAGTGAAAGTCTGACTTCCAATTGCGCAACAATGGCGACTTTTAGATGCTTTTTTACAGTGATCCTCTTTTGGAATAAAACTAATTACCTGGGATTTAGCACAACAGCAATAGTTGATAAATATATTCAAACCTAATTGAGATGTCAACAGGTTGAAACTTATAAGGCCAATCAGTAATTTGGTCCGCAATTGCATGGTACTATAACAGATTTTGATTCGTTTTGTTTTTTAATGAATCCCTATAGAGTTTTAAAATTATTTTAAGATTTCTCTGGAGATTACCAATTTTTGAATTTCAGAGGTTCCTTCTCCAATCGTACACAATTTAGAATCCCGATAGTATTTTTCCACTGGAAAATCTTTGGTGTAACCATATCCGCCAAAAACTTGAATCGCATCGGTAGAAACTTGTACGGCAACTTCCGAGGCATAATATTTAGCCATAGCTGCTTCTTTGGTCATTTTAAGGTGTTGATCTTTCATTTTACCTGCTTGCCGGGTCAGAAGTTCGGCAGCTTCAATTTTGACAGCCATATCGGTGAGCTTAAAAGCGATCCCTTGAAAATGTGATATGGGTTTTCCAAACTGTTCGCGTTCCTTTGAATATTTAACAGCTGCTTGATAAGCTCCCTTAGCAATTCCTAATGCCAATGCGGCTATACTGATTCGTCCACCGTCCAGAACCTTCATCGCCTGTTTAAAGCCATCTCCAACCTGCCCTAAAATACAAGACTCGTGTACTTTGCAATGGTCAAAAATCATTTCGGTTGATTCAGAAGCGCGCATGCCTAGTTTGTTTTCTTTATTGCCAGCAAACAATCCGGGATTATTTCGTTCAACAATAAAAGCAGTCATGCCATTACTATCCAACAATTCTCCTGTCCGGGCAATCACCACAGCAACATCGCTTGATTTACCATGAGTGATCCAGTTTTTTGTTCCATTTAATATCCAATATTCTCCTTCCTGATGGGCTACGCATTTCATTCTTATTGCATCACTACCTGTGTTGGCTTCTGTTAATCCCCAGGCGCCAATCCATTCACCACTTGCCAGTTTATTCAGATATTTTTTCTTTTGAGCTTCATTGCCAAAACTTAGAATATGGCCGGTACATAAAGAATTATGTGCAGCCACGGATAAACCAATTGACCCACAGACTTTGGCAATTTCTTCTATTACGGTAATATACTCCTGGTATCCTAATCCGGCACCTCCGTATTCTTGAGGAACTAATACCCCTAAAAAACCTTGTTGACCTATTTGATGCATGAGGTCTTTTGGAAAATGTTGTTCCTCATCCCATTCCATTACATGAGGTCGGATATATTGTTCTGCAAATTGACTGGCCGACTCTCGAACCATTTTTAGATGCTCTGTTTCAATTGGGGACATATAGTAATTTAATTGCAAAGGTAATTAGAGGGACTTAAACTAATACTTGTACTTAGTTTTCCATCGTTCAGCTAAAAATTGTCTGGCCTTTTGTTCGTTTAAATTGTCTGCCGGATCATATAGCTGTAGGTCTTTTAAGTTATCGGGCATAAAATTCATTTCAATAAAATGATTCGAATAATCATGAGCATATTGATAGGCTTTACCATAATCCAGGTCTTTCATTAATCCTGTAACCGGATTTCTTAATGAGATTGGCACAGACTCATTTTTTGAATTTCTGACGGCTTCGAGTGCTTTATCAATAGCCAGATAAGCGGAATTGGATTTGGCTGAACAAGCTAAATAAATAGCGGTTTCAGATAAAATAATTCTGGATTCGGGCCAACCTATCATTTGGACAGCATGTTGACAGGCATTCACAATTAATAATGCATTTGGATTGGCTAATCCGATATCCTCAGCGGCAGAAATATACATCCTTCGTACAATAAATCGGGGATCTTCGCCTCCTTCAATCATACGAGCCATCCAATACAATGTGGCATTAGGATCAGAACCTCTGATCGATTTTATAAAAGCGGAGGCAATGTCATAATGCAATTCTCCTCCTTTATCATAGAGAGCCGGATTTTGTTGGACCAACATGCTTACTAAAGCATCCGTGATTCGGATTTGGCTTTCGGGTAAACTCCCGATCAGTTCCATTATATTGCAAAGTTTCCTGGCGTCACCATGTGCCAAGTTTAATAATGCACCCGTTTCTTCCAGCAGGATTTCTTTAGCTTTAAATAAATAGTCCCGGCTGATTATGGTTTGAATCATTTGACTTAAAGCCTCATCTTCCAGAGGTTTTAATAGATAAACCTGACAACGGGATAATAAAGCTGAATTGATTTCAAAAGAGGGATTTTCTGTAGTTGCACCAATCAGGATAATTGTACCATTTTCAACAGCAGCCAATAAGGCGTCTTGCTGACCTTTGTTAAAGCGATGAATTTCGTCAATAAACAAGATGGGTGCGGCTTGGTCAAAAAATCGTTGGTTTCGAGCTTTTTCCAAAACCTCTCTGACTTCTTTAACACCTGCCTGGACGGCACTTAAAATATGAAATGGTCTTTTTAATTCACTGGCCAGAATTTTTGAGAGGCTGGTCTTGCCAACACCCGGAGGTCCCCATAATATTAAAGAGGGTAGGTGACCTGTTTCGATTGCAATTCTTAAAACCTGCGAGGGTCCGGTTAGATGCTCCTGACCCATCAGATCTCCAAGTTTTGATGGGCGCATTCGTTCGGCTAATGGAGGCATAGGTATTAAGAATTTGTGGCAAAATTAGGTCTTCAGACAATCTTTTTACTCCATTTCAACGTATCCATTATATAATTCCTTTATTTATTAGTATTTCCTTTCTACTTTTGAATTGAATATGAGCTCTTGCCAAAAATTACTTCTGGTCTCATTTTTTGCAATTATTTCATTGAAATCCTTTGCAACCCACATCATAGGTGGTGAGATTTATTATGAATGTCTGGGGTACGGCAACAACGGAACTGATACGACGAAGCGTAAATACCTGATTACAATAAAGGTTTATCGTGATTGTGGTTCTCAAACCCAGTTTGATCAAACGCTGGGATTTACAATTTTCAGACAAAGCGGTGCGAATTATATTAATACCAAAACGGGTAATGGTGCAAATGCAGAATATCGAATTCCATTCACCAACCCGGTACAAAATATAGATCCTCCGGAATACCCCTGCTTACAATTACCGCCTAATATTTGCGGAGAGGCTGGTTTGTATGAAATGGTTGTCGAACTGCCAATTATCTCTGAAAGTTATTTGATCGTTTGGCAAAGATGTTGTCGTAACAGTACGATTACAAATATCCTTGATCCCCTGACGATCGGAGCAACTTATACCATTGAAATTCATCCTGAGGCACAACGCACGTGCAATAGTTCTCCTCGATTTATTAATTTTCCTCCTACCGTGCTGTGTGTAAACGCACCTTTTCAATTTGATCATTCAGCATTTGATAAAGATGGTGATTTGTTGATCTATGAATTTTGCCAACCATTGGAAGGCGGTGGACGAGGAAATGGCGGTCCAAATAACTGCGGCGTGCCGGATCCAAGTCCGGATTGCAAACCTCCTTATGTTCCGGTGACGTATCGATTTCCATATACAGCTGTTTCACCCTTGGGTGGAAATCCTCCGGTAACCATCAATTCTTTGAATGGGCTTATTACAGGTAAACCGGATGTGATTGGGCAATTTGTAGTAAGTGTTTGTGTTTATGAGTATAGGAATGGCGTTTTATTGTCCGTTTTGAAAAGAGATTTTCAATTTAATGTCGCTTCTTGTGAAGGGGTCGTAGAAGCTCGTTTAGTAGATGCCAATAGACTGACTCCTGATTATTTTGAAATCACAGTTTGTGGTAAAAGTGAATACCAGATTTTAAATTCGAGTGTAGATCAACGATTTATTAATCAAATTGAATGGACTTATGAAAATGGAGGGAAGCTCGATACTTTTTATGGTTGGGCACCCTACATTAAATTTAAAGAAGGTGGTGTCCATAATGGCCAATTTATTTTAAATCCTGGAACGAATTGTGGGGACACCGGCTATTTTAAAATTACAGTGGTTCCGGATTTATTTCCGGATTTTAAACCCATTTATGATAGTTGTAAAGCAGGACCGGTTTTATTTCAAGATCAGTCCAGTTCAACGTATAGTAAAATAACTAATTGGACCTGGAGTGTTGGAGATGGAATGAAGGCCTTTACACAAAACCCAAGTGTCAATTACATTCGACCTGGGACCTATCCTATATTGTTGAATATTAAAGATAATTATGGTTGTGAAAATGTTTTGTTTAAAGAATTAAAATATTACCCTGCTCCGGATGTTATCGTTTTTCGTCCTAATCTAAGTGAGGGATGTGTACCCTTATCCGTTGATTTTAATAATGTGTCTTTTCCGACAGATAATTCCTATAAATTTCTTTGGAAATTTAGTGATGGAGGAATTGATTCGGGGTATTCCGTAAGTCATATATTTAAAGATACTGGTGTATTTGGTTTGAAACTCGAAGTCACTTCACCCTTGGGTTGCTTTAATGAAGGGACCTTTAATCAGGTGATTTATGTTTATAATCCGCCTTTAGCAGAATGGGCCGTTGATAAATATAGATTGAATATAAAAGATCCAATCATCCAATTGGAAGATGTAAGCCAGGGGACCATTGGACGGACCTGGATCATCGATGGGAAAGAGTATTTTTTTGACAAAGATTTAGCGTACTTCTTTCGAGATACAGGTTTGCATAAAATCAGAATGATTGCAACCGATCGGTTTTTATGCACCGACACACTCGATACAGAAGTTTTTGTTTATAGAGACTTTAGTTTATTTATGCCCAATGCATTTTCTCCTAATGGGGACGGAAAAAACGAAAATTTTCTTCCCGTAGGTGAAATCCATTCACTTGAAAAATATGAACTCAAAATATATGATCGATGGGGAGGTAGAATATTTGAGTCAAGTGATCCGGTTATTGGTTGGAATGGTAAATTCGAAAATTCTGGAAAAGATTTACCTCCGGGAGTATATGTGTATGATCTGTATTACAAAGTTTCCCGGAAAGAGCCTGTTCATGAAAGAAGTGTTCTCAGTTTAATTAAATAATTCAATTATTTTGAGCTTTTCAATTGATCAATTGCATCTTGCGATGGAATCGCAGGCCGATTCCCAAAAGGCTGCTGGAATGGCAGCATATATGCGAAATCAGTTTAGTTATTTAGGCATTCCATCTCCCGTTCGAAAAGAAATTATAAAACCTTTTCTAAAATTATATACCTGGACCAATGAATCAGATTTTATTGACTGGATTCATGAATGCTGGAGTCAGCCCTATCGGGAGTATAAATATGTTGCTCTGGATTTTAGTTTTAAATTCGAAAAGAAGTTAAGTCCGGCTGTTATCAAGGAATATGAAAAATTGATTGCAATTGATTCCTGGTGGGATACGGTAGATGGAATTGTGCCTCAGATTATAGGAAGAATCGTCATGCGAAATATAAGTTTAAGGGAGTCACTTTGCAGGAAATGGATTGAATCGAATAATATATGGTATCAACGCTCTGCGATCATTTTGCAATTGATGTATAGGAATCAAACTGATTTTAAATTGCTTTCAGAATTAATACTGAGACGGGCAGACAGTAAAGAGTTTTTTGTTCAAAAAGCATCCGGATGGGCCTTACGGCAATATTCTAAAATCAATCCGCAGGAGGTTAGTCAATTTATTTCTGAAAATAAAATACCCTCTCTGGCAGCCAGAGAGGGTATGCGTTTGATTTTGAAATCGAACTAATTATTGGTTATAGACCTTAAAATCTTTTGGATTATTCACTTTTAAAATATACGACCGGGTACATTGCTCATGTACGTATTGATCGTATCCTTCAACAATACCTGAAACGATAAATCGTTTATTGGCCGGATTTTTAATGTCACTGTATAATTCAACCGGGACACTTTCGCCAAATTCAATTTTAATCGTATAGTCATAATTATCTGGATCTCTGGCAAAAATGGTATTTCCAGAAGTCATGATATTATTATTAGCCAATTCCATTTCAAGAGTGAGTAATTTTCCTTCACACTCCATCGTTTTATGACAAGGGCCTTTACAATCTGATCGCTTGACAATTCCTTTTATTCCTTTTGATGCCGATCCGCCAGGTGAACAGGAAGTACCAGTTAAAAGACAAAATCCTATTAAAAGCAATATGCTATATTTCATTTTCTTATTTTTTTCTAAGACAATAAACCAGAATTATAAACCACCCAATTCTTTAACAATCCGGTCTGCTTTGTAAATATATTTCATTGCAGCCAAGATTCCACCGGCATGGACAGCAACCGTCCTGTTTGAAACTTCATCGTAAATAAAATTACCAGGAAGTGATTCTATATTTCCATCAAAAATCAGTCCAACAGCTTCTTTATTTTTGTTTATCATTGGACTTCCTGAATTCCCACCAATAATATCATTGGTTGTAACATAACACATTGGAGACTGGAGTAGTTCAGTTGGTGGATTTAACCATTTTTCTGGTAAAGAAAAAGGAAATTTTTTATCATTGGAATAATACCGATCGTATAATCCAAAATAAGTCGTTTTAAATGGGGCAACCGTCCCGTTATAATTGTAACCTTTTACTACGCCGTCGGCTAAACGCAGTGTAAATGTCGCATCGGGTGGTAAATCCGTTCCTTTTACTTGAAATACTGCATTAGCTATTTTTGCCTCCAGGGCTTTTCGTTTAGCAGTAGAACTCTGAAATGCCGTTATGGCTTCTTCATATTTTGGAATTAAAATGCGGCTAACTTCAATCAAGGGGTCATCTGCTTTCTTAAAATGCTCTGCATCTTTTGATAGGATTTTGGCTAATTTATCAACATCCGTAAAATCTGTTTTGTCAATTATTTTTTGTGCTCGTTTTTCAGGCGTTTTGCCATCTAAAATCTGATCTATATATCGAAAATCTGGATGTTCAAATTTTTTAAGTTCCGCTAAATAAACAGCTAAGTATTCTATTTGCTTTTCTGCATTTAAGGATGCACTTAAAGTCTTAATCTCCTCTTTTATGGCTGGTAATTTACTTGCCAGCTCAGGTTTTTCCAAAGCTTTTTGGTATTTAGAAAGAGCATACAATAAATTAACTGCATCTCCTTTAATCGGGGAGGGGCCAATCAATGTTACCGCAGCACCATATTTACGTAAACCGGTCACCGTTTTTTCTAACTCAAGCCAGGGGTCTTCCGATTTTAATTTTGTTTTACTTCTTACTTCATCTTCCATCAGCTTTTTTCTGCCAATTAATGAAGGGGTGTTTAAACCATTTAAAATTCCTGTAAACGCCTTTGTACTATTAGAAAGTCCAAGGATATCATTGAGTAAATCTGGGTTTGGATTTTTATCATATTCCTTTTGTAGAAGAGCCATCCTGTTTTTTAACATTTCCAATTGAACTGGAAATCGAATATCACGGTCATATTCTAATTGTTTATAGGTACGATATCGTTCGGTAGAACCTGGATTACCTACAACAAAGACGGGTTCATTTTCAACCACTCCGCTTGCTTTAAACTTAAAGAAATTTGCAGATGAGTTGACGGGTTTACCATTTTCGTAGGCTCTCCAAAAGGTAAAATCCAAAGAATATCTGGGATAAGTGAAATTGTCAGGATCACCTCCAAAATAACCTAAATCCAATTCAGGAATTAATACTAGACGGATATCATCATATTTTTTATAACCATATAAACTAAATTTCCCTCCACTATAAAAAACAACTGATTGGATTCTAAGATTCTTCCAGGCATCCCGACTTTGAAATTCGCGGATGGTTTGAGCTAACGCGGAATCCTGTAATGTTTTGCGCTCTGTATCCGTCTTAGCTTTTTTCATTTGGTCTAGGATGCGTTCAGAAACATCTTCAGCTTGAATCATTTGTTCAACAAAAAGTCCATCAGCTTTGCGCTCTTCTTCTAAAGTCGGAGCATAAAAACCATTTTTCATTAATTCTTCACCTGGTTTTTGCAAGGCCGTAACAACATCTCTGGAACAATGGTGATTGGTCATGATCAGTCCATCTGCAGAAACAAAAGAAGCGGAACACCACGTAGCAAAACGCAATGCTGATTTTCTTACATCAATAAACCAACTATCATCAGGTGTAAACTGATAGGCTTCTTTAAACCATTCTTTGGGTGGATTTTCAAAGGTCCACATTTTACCAAAATCAAATCGTTTGGGTTGTTGAATTTCCTGGGCGGTCAAGCTAAGCTGTAGGCCAAGGAATAGGCTGATAATGAAAACGTTACGAATCATGTTTTTTTAATTTTATTTAAAAATCAGGCAAAGATAATAATTACGAACATCTTCGTATTAAATATTTGAACGGAGTATTTTCTCAATCGAGACCCGGGAAATTGGGTGATAATTCGACTTTGCTTTTTCAAATAATTGTTTGGCCTCTTCAGATAACTTATTTTCCATCAATGCCGAATAAATAGGTTTTAAATATTTCCTACGACCATAATGGATCGCAAATGTTTCAATTTCTGGAAGGATCTGCTTTCCATATTGATGCGTAATGGCATACTCAAACCAGGCACATTGGATTTCACAGTTTCGTCCGGTTGATAACTTAAAGGTCTCGTCCAATTTTTTACAGAGTTCTGCCGTACCATCTGATGGTAACAATCTTATAAAATAAAGCCATTCATGCGTTGACCACAAACGGGTATCCAATGTGGATGGGTCATGAGTTTTTGAAAACAGCTTCATTTGATTTTGAATGGCAACAAACTTAGCGTCATCATAACTGGCTTGATAGGCTAACCAGCCTGGATTGTAAATCCATTTAGTAACCGTATCCAATATACCAGCTTGGCCTTTTAATAAACTGGCATTGGCAAATTCTAAGAAGCCTTCAGAGGTATTCGATTTAAATTTAAAATGGTGGAAATAATTTTGCAGAAAGCTATCCAATTTTGTTCGCCCCATGCGCTCTTCTAAATACCGCATCAAGGCTTTTCCTTTTTCATATGCAATATCAGTTGCGGCTTCTTCCGGATCAATCCCTTTAAGATCCAGTTTTAATTTTGTAAAAGGATTGTCAGGTCCCATTTCTGACAAACTTTTTTGAAGATCCTGAAGCCCCAAAATACTCAACATGTCTGCATAAGGTTTTCCATACAAGGCTTCCATAATCCGACTTTCAAAATAAGTGGTGATGCCTTCATTTAACCAAAAGTCATTCCAGGTAGAATTCGTCACTAAGTTACCTGACCAGGAATGTGCAAGTTCATGTGCCAATAAAGAAGTTAAACTTTGATCTCCTGCGATAACACTGGGCGTTAAAAACGTCATACGTGGATTTTCCATACCTCCAAAAGGAAAACTTCCGGGTAAGACAATGACATCGTAACGTGACCAGGGGTAGGCTCCATATAAATTTTCAGCAGTAATCAACATATTTTCTAAATCAGAAAATTCAGCAGCAGCTTGTTTTAAGAGAGCAGGTTCAGCGTATACTCCCGTATGCGTTCCAATATTTTGAAAATCAAAGTCTCCAACAGCTAAGGCCATTAAATAAGCTGGAACGGGAATTTCCATATTAAAGTCATAATGTCCGTCTGCACTTCTTTGAGTTGGATTTGTTGCACTCATGACAGCCATCATTCCCGGAGGGACAGTTACGTTTGCATGATAAGTAAATCGCATTCCAGGTCCATCCGGACAAGGTATCCAGGATCGGGCATATATAGACTGACTTTGGGTAAATAAAAAGGGGTAGAGTTGACTCAGGGTTTGTTCTTTTGGCAACCATTGCAAAGCCCGAGCATCTTGTGAACTGCTATATTCAATTTTAACACCTTTGGTTTCTTGTAAAAGGGGGATATGGATAGCTGTTCCTAAAATCGAATCAGTAGGCGCCAACTCAAATTTGGCAACTTCGGTTTGATGGTCATTTATCAAGTAAATCGATTTGATTTGAAGTCCCATATTATCTAAAACCAATTCGTCACTATGCGGTGTTTCCAAATGAAGCAGCGCGGTGCCCTGAATCTGTTTTAATTCAAAATTAATATTGAGTTCTAAATCGATGTGTTTCACACGAGTTTGATCCGGTCTCGAAAAACTATGGGGATCTCGTTCTGTTTGGTTAATGGGGTTTACAGCTTGACGGCAATTTTGGAATAAAAGCAAACTTAAAATAAAGCCTGATAAAATAAGTGACTTGTTCATGTTAGTAAAGAATCCTTATTAACGGTTAATTTTTGTATTTGTTGTAAGTAAAAAATACTCTCTGGTCCCTTATGAAATAATAAATCTAAGATGCTCAAATTGGGAATAAAGCCGATCTTTTCTGAATAAACCTGATAGTATGGAATGATTTGATTTGAGATGGATTGTTTGAGTTTTATTTGATTTCTCAGGTCTAAACTTCCGGGTGCTGCATTCAATTCAAACTGTTTAGTAAATTCCAATGAAACCCTTAATCCCAGCCAATTTATTAAACACTCCAAAACGCTTACATTAAATTCAAACAAATAGGATGTTTTATTCATGAACAAGTCCTGTAGCTCATCTTTGTAATATTGAAAATATGCCGTTTTCCCATAGCTGCTTTGTAAGGCCCGCAGATGTTGAACCGGCCAGTTATTGGACCTGCAAATCATCACATCACGGATGCTTTGTTGTTGATTTTTTCCTTTAACCAAAGGGATAGATAATTCCAATACACCTTGTGTAGAGCCTATTCGGTATCTGTTTCGGTAAGATCTCTTTTGAAAGTTTTCACAAGCTTCTAATTTGAGCATTTCAAAATCCAGGATAACAGCAAAAAATGAAATAGGAGGAAAGAGTTGAGACTCAATTAAGATGTTTCGGTAGTTTTGCTTGATATTTAATGTTTCACCTTTCATAGTAGATGTGCAAAGTTACTTTCAAAAGCATGGACTCTATCCACCTTTTATAACGGATAAACCAGATGACAAGCTTGAAATAATCATTGTCATTCCTGCTTATCATGAAATTGACTTATTAGCTGCAGTTCAATCTATACTAGATGCAAAGCTCTCAGAATTTACAATCGAGATTATTGTGGTTCTTAATTATCCGGATAGACATAATTACTTAAAAGAATTTCATGAATCTCAAAGAGACAGCCTCCTTTCCATGCATGTCAAGCAGGGGATGAAATTGTTCGTTCTACCTGTTTTTGAATTATCCGGAAAATCTGCCGGCGTTGGTTTAGCCCGTAAAATTGGTATGGATGAAGCCTCTTATCGATTTGAAAGGTTAAATAGAGATGGTATTATCCTTTGTTATGATGCGGATTGCAGATGTCATCCCGACTATTTAATTCAAGTTTTTGAAAAATTTATGACCAGTCATGAAATTCAGGCAATTTCTATAGGCTTTAGCCATCGTACGGATGACCTGGAATCCGATAACAAGAAAGCTATACTATTGTATGAGTTGCATTTGAGAAGTTACATTGGTTGGCAAA
>CAYMGR010000050.1:0-12254 GCA_964389985.1 uncultured Saprospiraceae bacterium | reverse complement strand
TTATGCAGTTACACTAGATTTCTTCCTTGGAAAGTTTCTCTACTTATTGGGTCGATGGATTGAGATGGGGATGATGTGGTTGGTGAACCTTTCTTTAATACAACCATTCCTAACGAATATTTAGTTAATATTATGTTAAATTTCATAAAGAGCTTTGAAACTTATATATATATATATATATATTGCCGCATGAATACACTTGATCTAAACCCACCAGACTTAAAAATTTGATGTCGATTCAATGAAATGCCTGAAGTTGACTTTGAAATAAAATTGGGCTTTCATATTTCTCGAGTTGAATCTGCTTAAAAATAAATGATTTAAGCTGCCATACTTGCATCTTATTAGATGCCGCAGTATTTCTTTTAAAAATTTTAAAATCACTATCATGAAAAAACATCAAATTTTACTCCTTCCAATTTTAACAATAATATTACTATCTTGGTCTTGCAATCAAGATTCAATCAATACAGCAGACAATATGAAAACCAATGGTGTGCGCACTAAAAATTTAGATGTACAGAAAAGCCTGAACTCATTGGATGTCTGTGATGAACCTCCAACCGATGCACTTTATGTGTATAGTTTTGGAACATATATATTTTACATTACTCCTAAGCTGGATGGTTCTTCAGGAACTCAACAACTCTATGCATTAGGATTAAGTTGTTTCCCAAGTCAAAGTGGCTATACTTGTGATAGTGGACCATCTTACTCGGGTGTTTGCTGTTTTACAACTAACTCTAGTCTCAGTTGCACTGGAAGCAAATTTATCGTACTAGAGAATACACCCTACCGATTAACTGCCTATGTTGCTCTCAATTCACCATGTGTTGGTAGTTACATGGATTTTGAATTTTGCGATGACTCAGCTGATAATATTCAATCTGTTCGATTTTGCACGAATGAGTGTTATACCAGAATGTGTGATGAAGATGATTGCATCACAGTTGATATTCACAATTAATAAATTAATACTATTTAATAATCTCTTTCGAATGAAGCTAATTGGTTTAATATTTCTTGTTTGCTTTGGATTACAAGCACAAATTTTAAAATTAGATCATAATTTTGGCCTAAATGGTATCGTTTCATTTGATCAAATAAACTGGTCAAGTGACATTGTTAACCCCGCTATTTTAAAATTTGATGATAATTTTTATTTGGTGCATGGTATACGAAATGCGCCCAAACCTAATCAATTAACATTAGTAAAATTTGATACTTTAGGCAAACTTGATCTCTCTTATTTCAATCAAGGTATTAATATATTGTCTTTCAATTTAGATACGATTGGGGATTATAAAACAAAATTATCAAGTTTAGTTTTTTATTCTAGTGGAACCAATGAGATTATTGCAAGTTGCAATGTACAACATTTAACAACTAAAAAAAATGCTCAATTACTATTCAAATTAAATCTTTCTGGACAAATTGATAGTTCATTTGGGAATAAAGGGAGTTTAATAATTTTCCACGATAACATTAAGTCGAGCTTTTCAAGTGAATTATCAATTAATTCATTTGAACAAATTTATTTCCTTAATTATTATCTTGACTCAATTCACAGTAAGTATCACATAGATATTTCTAAATTTCAAGAAAATGGTAATATTGATTCTGGGTTTGCAACAAATGGGATTATTTCTATTGATCTCTTAGGACCATCAAATACTCCCAAAATATTTCTGGATGGAAATTCAAACTTATACATTTCTTATTCTAACATTAATGATAGCATAACATTTGTATCAGCTTATGCATCCAATGGTAGTAAATTAAATAATTTTGGAATAAATAATTTGTTACAATTTAATACCCTCTTTGGGCAGAATCAACTTTATTTTAAAAATATTTATTTTCATGAGGAATTTATATATTTATGTTCATCGTACGGAAATAATACAGGCTTAACTATTGTCAAAATAGATAAAAATGGAATTCTTGATAATTCATTTGGTAAGGCAGGCTTTCTTCATATTGACGAATCAGATAATAATGCTTATTCTGTTCATGCTTTTGACAAATATTTAGTTTGTTTTAGGCCAAACGATATAAAGCCATTGCAGAGCTTAATTTTAAATTATAATGGCACTCCATGCTGTGGCAATATCCTTGAATGGAAATTAAGTTTTGATTCTATTCCATTGAGAATTAATGACGATTTTATTAGTTATTATGATGAAGAATTATATTTTATTGCAAAATCCAGGGCGCCTGGGGCAAATCCCAGAAATTTAATGTTATTCAATTTTAAACTGGATTTGACTACCGATACAGAAGGAACTGAAATTGACGAGATAAGGTGTTTTCCAAACCCATTTTCGAGTAGCATTCAAATAAAAGACCCACAATCCTCTTGGCCCTATTTAATCGTTGTAGATGGCTTAGGAAGAGTGCTATTTAAAAAAGAATTCAAAACTGAATCAGATCGATTTATTGAAACCGGTAACTGGAAAACAGGATTATATACTTTTATTTTGCAAAATAATAAGGATCAACGGCAAACAATATTCAAAAGAATTTGTGTACAGAATTAAGCAATCATATAAAACCAAATAACTTTGTAATCATAGTTACATAAGTGCATATACACTATCCAAAATCAAATAAAAAAAATTTAAGCCGGAACACTAGATTTCCTACTTGGGAATTTTCTCCATTTATTAGGTCGGCGATTTGAATTGGAGTGTGATGGTTTGGCGATGGGCGCTGCTATTTTGGCGGTTGGGTAGTATGCTTTTAAAGGATAGGGATGATTTTCGACAACCGGAATTTTTTTAGCAATCAGTTTTTCGATATCCATGATAAATTCTATTTCGCTTTCGTCACAAAATGAAATCGCTGTTCCTTTAGCACCAGCCCGACCAGTCCGTCCGATCCGGTGTACGTAGGTTTCTGAAATATTTGGAATTTCATAATTAATGACGTATTCCAATTCATCTACATCAATGCCACGAGCTGCGATATCGGTAGCCACCAAGACTCGCGTGGTCTGTGCTTTAAAATTGGATAAGGCCAGCTGTCTGGCCTTTTGTGTTTTGTTGCCATGAATCGCTTCTGCTTTGGTACCATTCGACCGCAACATGCGCACAATTTTGTCGGCACCATGTTTGGTTCGGGTAAACACAAGGGCCGTTTTGATCGTAGGATCTTTCAATAACTCTAACAAGAGTGAATTTTTATTGATCTTATCCACAAAATAAAGTGATTGTTGGATAATCTCTACAGTAGACGAAACCGGAGTCACACTTACTTTAGCTGGTTGATGCAAAATAGCATGTGCTAATTTGGTAATTTCGGGTGGCATCGTAGCCGAGAAAAATAATGATTGCTTTTTCTTAGGAAGGATGGCCAGCAATTTTCTAATATCGTGGATAAATCCCATATCAAGCATCCGGTCGGCTTCATCCAACACAAAAATTTTCAGATCCGAAAATTGAATAAATTTTTGGTTGTATAAATCCAGCAATCGACCTGGCGTTGCAATCAGTATATCCACTCCGTTTTGTAAAGCGGCTGTCTGAGGATTTTGATTGACTCCTCCAAAAATTACACAATGCTTTAATCGGGTATGTCTTCCATAAGCTGCAAAACTTTCACCAATTTGAATGGCCAACTCACGGGTAGGTGTAACGATCAAACTTCTGATTTTGCGCTTGGGTTCGTTGGTTTTCTCCTCATCCAATAGTTGGATAATCGGAATCGCAAAGGCGGCTGTTTTACCGGTACCGGTTTGGGCACAGCCTAAAACATCTTTTCCTTGTAAAACTAAGGGAATCGCTTCTGATTGAATTTGGGTAGGAAGGGTATATCCTTCTTCTGAGAGCGCCTTTAATATGGGCTCTATTATTTTTAAAGATTTAAATGGCATAAATTAATTGGAACAAAAAAATTGATTGACAAGGGCTGGTCTCAGATTGATGCCTCTAAGATAAGTCTAATTTAAGAAATTATCCTATTTTAACATGCAAATAAGCATCAATTGGCTAAGAATCAACAAACTATAAGCGATTTTAACCAATTCAGCCAAGTTAACAACACTTTGTAAGCCAGAAAGTTGTGAACAAATCAACTTGCACAATTCTTATGGCCTTTGTAAATGTCTGAATTTTTTGTGCGGTGTGATAAATTCATTGGAGTGTCCCTTCTGAACCCCAAACCCCTTGAAAGGGGATTTTTTCCGAATTCTAACAAATTTCTATATAACCTTAATTGATCATTCTAAAGATTATCATTCTTGGTAGGATCTAAAAGCCCCTTTCAAGGGGTTTGGGGTTCAAAGAGAGCTTATAAAGAAAAGGATATCTTGTCTTTACTGAATTTATTATTGTCATTTGTGCAATTTGTTATACCATAAAGTTCCCACAAATAGATATTTTGCTTTTTCTTTACTGCTGCTATTCACATTATGGTATTTTCCAGCATCCTTTTCTTATTGTATTTTCTGCCACTTTTTCTGGCTTGCTATTATATCGTTGGAAAACCTTATAAGAATTTAGTCATCCTCGCTTTCAGTATTTTCTTTTATAGTTGGGGTGCTCCAAAATTTATTTTTGTCATTTTGGCTACGACCTTAATCGATTTTCATTTAGTCAAATGGATGGATGAAGCTCTCACTCTTTGGAAACGCCGGATGTTTCTGCTTCTTTCACTATCCATTAACCTGGGTTTACTATTTTACTTTAAATATTCCAATTTTTTTATTGAAAATGTGAATGCCGTCTTAGGACTATTTAGTAATACACAAATTCAATGGACCAAATTATTATTACCGATTGGCATTTCGTTTTACACCTTTGAAACGATTACCTATGTCGTAGATGTTTATCGAAAAATTCATAAACCATTACAGCATTTTTGGGATTATCAAACCTACATCATTTTATTTCCTAAACTCATTGCCGGTCCTATCATCCGGTATCATGAATTAGCAGATCAAATCCAGGATCGATCAGCAAACGATCATTATGAAAATCGCCTCAGTGGATTTTATCGCTTTGTCTTAGGATTGTCAAAAAAAGTTTTAATTGCTAATCCCTTAGGCGCCTTGGCTGATCCGATTTTTCAGTCTGATTTTCATCAGTTACATACTCCAACTGCATGGCTGGGAATTTTGTGTTATACCTTTCAAATTTACTTTGATTTTAGTGGGTATTCTGATATGGCCATTGGCATTGGCAAAATGATCGGCTTCCGATTTCCTGAAAATTTTGACAACCCCTACACGGCATCCAGCATAACGGAATTTTGGAGACGCTGGCATATCACATTGGGAAACTGGATGCGCAATTATTTATACATTCCATTAGGTGGAAATAAAGTTGCATCCAAACAAAGACTCTATAGCAATTTATGGCTGGTCTTTCTTGCATCCGGACTATGGCATGGCGCTTCCTGGAATTTTATTATCTGGGGAGCCTATCATGGATTGTTTCTGGTATTAGAGCGATCGTTTCTGCAAGCCATTTATCTTAAATTGGGAAAAATAGTTTCTGTTTTCATTTGTTTTATCATTGTATTAATTGGTTGGGTCTTTTTCAGAGTGGAACATTTTTCACAGGCTATTCTCTTTCTCCAAAAAATGTTTCGATTGGAAGGATTGGGTTCATTTGAATTTCAATGGGATCCCTGTTTCTATCTCCTCCTTGCCTGTGTGTTTTCGTGGTTTACCCTATCCGAATGGGGCAAGCACATTCAACAAAAAATTTATTTCGAGACCTATAGTATCCGAATGCATGTGCTGATGCTGATCTCTATGATTGGTTTATTTGCTTTATGCATCGCCTGGATTGCTTCTTCCGGTTTTAATCCATTTATTTATTTTAGATTCTAAATATGGAGCAAACCACCGATCTAAAAAAATATCTTTTCAGAGGCTTAATCCTTCTGCTTTTTATACCATGGATACAGGGTCGTTTAGATATCATCAAGGTTAAAGAATTAAAGGGCGCTGTTGAAAAATCCTATCGTCCCATTTTAAATGATGCCAGCTGGTTTGATGGACGGTTTCAATCCCGACAAGAACACTATCTCAACAATGAATTTGGATTCAGACCTTCTTTTATTCGCTTACATCATCAACTCGATTATTGGTTGTTTGATAAATTGCATGCGCAATCTGTAATTCGTGGAAAGGAAAATTATCTATTCGAGTACAATTATATTAAAACCTATTACGGATTGGATTATATCGGTGCAGACAGCATCCGTCAACGGATCCATCATTTGAAAGAAATTCAGGATTCGTTGCAAGCCCAAAACAAACTCTTTTTGCTCTTGTTTGCATCCAGCAAAGGACAATTTTACCCGGAGTTTTTTCCAGATTCCAGCCGCCGGGTGAAAACCCGAACCAATTATGAGGATCATATTCAATTTGCCCGCGAATACGGACTCAACTACATTGACTTCAATGCCTGGGTCCTGAGCATGAAAGCGAATGCGGTGTACCCGGTTTATCCAAAATATGGAATTCATTGGTCCTACTATACAGCATGCCAGGTTGCCGATTCATTGCTTCGTTACTTAGAGCAAAAAACGAAACGCGATTTACCGAATATGAAATGGAATTCGATTGAAACGTCTTCTGCCCGGTTTGATGACAACGATGTTGAAAAAGGATTAAATCTACTTTTTCCATTGAACGGACCTGAATTAGCATATCCTAAAATTTATTTGGACGATGCTGCGGGTCCTAAACCTAAAGTAATGGTTGTTTCAGACAGTTACTACTGGTCTTTGTTTAATATGGGAATAGGTAATGCATTTGCAAGCAATGCCTTTTGGTATTATAATTTTATCATCTATCATTCAGGGGCAAAATTACCGGAAGAAATTCCCAATCAACAAATTTTAAAAAAGAGTATACGCGATCAGGATATCATCCTATTAATGGCTACGGATGCCAATCTTTACAATTTGGGATGGGGATTTATTGAAAACCTCAGAGCGCTCCTCATTGATCATAATTTTTTAAAAATGGATTTTGAAGAACGATTGGCAGATCTCAAAAATTATATACCCACTGATTCAGCCTGGATTCAAACGATTCGCAAAAAAGCAGAAGCAAAGGGTATTTCTGTTGACAGTATGGTGACCTTGGATGCCATTTGGTTGATAGAGCACGAAAAAAAGTAAAACGCTCGCAAAGTCAGCATCCTCTAATTTTGTTAAGAATCCTTTAATCTTTAGTATCCTCTAAAATTTGGTCGATTCCAGAAACTAATTTGGATGACAAATCGTTAAACTCCAAACAAAATCTATGAAACTAAAATTATTAGCCCTTATGAGTATAGCAAGCACCCTGGTGGAAGCTCAAGCCGTTCAGTCATCCGAAATAAAAGAAGTAACTGTATTTCTGCAAGGAGCTCAGGTGAGCCGGCAGGTTGAACTTAAATTAAATGCAGGAACTCAAGATATCAGTTTAAGCGGATTGGCAGCCTATTTAGATCCTAACAGCGTGCGCGTCTTTGGTCATTCGGATTGTGTATTGCAATCGGTCAGGCATGAATTAAATTACCTCCAAAGTGCAGAAGAAAAATCAGCCGAACTCAAAAAGAAAAAAGAAAGTTTATTGGATGATCAGGCCAAACTCAATCAACAAATAACTATTTTAAAATTTGAAAAAACCAGTTTGGAAAAAAATCAAGTCGCCGTATTTGGTGTACCTAATAACACCACGAAGCTGGAAGATTTTAAAATTTTAGTTGAATTTCAAAAAACTAGACTTGCCGATTTACTCCCAAAACTATATGAGTTGGATAAAAAGAATCAAGCGCTCCAAATTCAGATAGAAAAAGTCAATCAACAAATTCAGGAAGTCGATCAAAACCAAACACAACCCAGCAGTCAATTAGTGATGAGTATTCTGGCCAAAGCTGCCGGGACCTATAAATTTATGGTGCAATATTATGTACCGAATGCCAATTGGTCTATGCATTATGATATGATGGTAAAAGATATCAGCAGTCCATTGGAGCTTGTATATAAGGCAACCGTGGTACAAAACACCGGTGAAGACTGGAAAAAAGTTAAGGTCAATTTATCTACCTCCAATCCTTTTGAATCAACGGTTCGTCCTGAATTGCAAACCTGGTATTTGCGAAATCAGCCTCCTATTGTGTATTACAGAGATGCCGTCAGAGCAGGTAATGCAAAAACTCAAGCTCCTGAAGCGATGGCAGCAACGGCAGGTGCTGAAGCATACGTACAAGAAGCAGAACAAATGACCAGCAGACTGTACACAATTGATTTACCCTATACCATTTTATCCAACAGCAAGCCGGTTGGTATTGAAATAAAAAGACAATTGGTACCAGCTCGATATGTCTACTTTGCAAGTCCTAAATTAGATCGGGATGCATTTCTTACTGCTGAAATTGATAATTGGGAAGATTTGAATCTTTTAGATGCAGAAGCTAACTTATTTTTTGAAGGTAATTTTCAGGGAAAATCGTTTATCAATACACAGTCGATCCAGGATTTTCTGAGATTGTCCTTAGGTCGCGATAAAAATATTGTTATCGAACGCAATAAAATAAAAGACCTTAGTAAAAATAAATTCTTTTCTGACAATAAAGAATATTCCAAAGGTTGGGAGTTTATCCTTAAGAACAAGAAAAAAGTATCTATCGATATCATTGTTGAAGATCAAATTCCGGTATCGACACAAAAAGAAATTGTCGTTGGTCGTGAAGATCTTTCCGGTGCAGAAGTGCAGGAAGAAACGGGCAAACTTCGTTGGGTGCTTAAATTAAATCCAGATGAACAGAAAAAATTTAAACTCCGCTATACGGTAAAATGTCCTAAAGACTATCAGTTAAATTTAGAATAGGTTTAACCTGATCCCGGAAATAAAAAAAGCGCATGATAAGAACCTGCGCTTTTTTTTTCATTTATTCAAAATCCATTAGGGATTTACAATGAGTACCGGAATGGTTTTTTGCGCAGTACCCTGTTGCATTCTGATATAATAATTTCCCACCGGATAATTTTCATTTTCAAGGTCAAAGGAATGGACTCCAGTATTTAGTTTTCCTTTATAAATTGATTTTAAAACCTGACCCATCGGGCTGATCAATTGGATCAGGCAATAACCATCCGAACTGATCACTTCAATTTTTGTGCGATCTGTCATCGGGTTGTTAAAAATTTTCAGGTCAATTTGCTCATTGACAATATTTAAATCAATGGCATCCGTTATGCAATTTGATTTTTTGACAATAGGAAGGTCTTGATATTTTTTAATCAGAATATCGGTTAAGGCAGGTTCTTTAACGCAAAACCAATTTTGTAATACTGAATTGTAAACCGATCTGAAATCATACTGCATCGGGATGTTATCATATTCATTCACCGAGTTTGGAATAATTGGATTCGATCCCAATACTCCCGGTTGAACATTTTTACCAAATAAGAATACCGGAGCCGCTGCGCCATGATCAGTTCCTCCAGCGCCATTTACCCCACTTAAATTATCTTTTATCCTTCGCCCAAATTCTGAAAAGGTCATCCCCAACACCCGATCATCTAAGCGAAGGCCTTCGAGATCTCTTTGGAATGCTAAAACAGCATCTGATAAATATTGTAATAAAGTGGCATGGACACCTGTTGATTTATTTCCAATCATTACTTGATCTGAATGCGTATCAAATCCATACAAACTGACTAAATACAGTCTGGTTTTTAATCCCCCGTTAATGATGCGGGCAATAGCTTTTAAAATATCTGCCAGGTAATTTCCTGTAGGATAATTGGCTACATTGACCCCTTTGATATAAGCATTTAATAATGCGTCAGCATAGGATTTGGATTGTCTTCCAATCGTCCGAATAAAATCCAGTTCTTTACCATAATGATCATTTGTAGCTGGATCATCAATCCCATTAGGCCAGGCACCAAAAATATCCGGATTAGAAACATTCATGGACATTTGTGCATTGGGACCCTGAAATAATAAAGGTAAATTGGCACCCACCTGAACGGCCAGGGGATCCGGATTTTTTGCATTCGGATAATTTAATGGGAAGCCGGGATATTCAGTATTCAAATAACGTCCCAACCAACCGGTGCTTAGTACTTGATTTGAATCAGCTCCACTGGTCCAGATATCAGTAGATCGAAAATGAGAATAATCCGGATTAGGGTAGCCTACGGATTGGACGATACTTAATTTATTTTCATTATACAGCGTTTGAAATCCTTTCATAGCCGGATGCAAAGCCAAATTTGGTTTCCCATTGAGGGGTAAAAGGGAATTGGAATCTAAATAAATAGTTGGCCTGGCTTTTACATAATTCGAATATTGATCCAATGGGATGAGCGTGTTTAAACCATCATTTCCTCCACCCAGATAAATCAATACCAATACATGATCGGTATCAAATTCAGGTGATACTAAATCGTATAATAAGGAAGGATTGCTAATTGCCTGGATCGGTAAGCCATTGATTATTGCCGGAACCACGACACCGGCCGCTGTATTATGTAGAAATTTTCTTCTTTTCATTTTTAATAATTTAGCAGTACTTAAGATAAATGGTATTCAGCCTGACTTAATATTTCTTTATAGAGCCCGCTTAATCGGGTACTGACTGCATTTTTTAATACAGGGTCTGTTGGGTTTGCTGCATATTGTTCCCAAGCCAGAGTCCAATAACTATCATTTGGATATCCTGTGATTAAAAACGTTTTGAAATATTCATAAGACTTATCCGACAAATCATGATTGTACAGATAGCTCACCGAATCTTTTACCAAATCGAGTGCAGAGCGTGGATTGGGCATTTGGCTTGCAAAAAGTAAGGGATCAATTTTTAAGGTCACTGTTAAAAATGTTACTCCATTTGGACTATTCATGTTTTCTGCCACGCGATTGCGATTGGCTAATGAGTCTGCGTTAATCCAGATTTCGTGAAATTGCGGTTGTTGATACCATGCTTGCCAACCCGCCACTACGGGAGGTTCACCGATACTTAATCCCTGGTAAGCGGCCAGGGATGCTACTCCACCCCAGCCCAGATATTGGTTGATCAAGCTTGCATCATTCATTGGTACCGGCACAGGAAAGGCAATATTAAATTCACGACACATACCTACTGCATAATCCAGTGGACTTTTGATTACACAACCAATACTGCCTTGATCGTAAAAATGTTGTGAGCTAAATAACAACAACAAGGTTTTTCGAATATCAAAATTTTGTTGTTTGAGATAATCAGCTAATGGTCGGATAATTTGATTTTCAATTTGATCATCGATTTCATAATAAACAAAGAAACGATATATTTTCCTGCAAATATGACGGGCGGTTTCGATGTTTTCAAATAACATGGTAATTAATTCATCTAATTCCAATTCACCTTGTCCAAAAGCCCGACCATAAATAATTTTATTATTGTAGAAAGCGGAGAACTCCTTATTGGTCGCATCGTGTTGTGTAAAATCAAAATAATAAGCTAATGGCATTACCAAAGGATTGATTCGGTAACCAGTCAATATTTTTGCTGCTGCTTTGACATCGTCTTCTGTAAATTTTGAGTCAGGTCCTTTTCCAACAGTAAATAATTCCTGTAATTCACGAGCATAATTTTCGTCAGGAGCTGCTGAACTATTTAGATAACCATTCAAATAACGAAGCATAGCCGGATTAATGCTAACCAACTTTGCCAAGGTCTTAAAATTACCTAGACAATTATCTCGCAACAATTTATAGTATTGGTGCATCGCCTGGGCAATTTGAATCGTATCAGCCTCCACTGCAAAATGATTATGCCAAAACAGGGTCATTTTTTCTGTTATTGTAGATCTTTGATTGATCATATTACCAACCCACCAGGCTTTTAAAACATCGGTTCTCATTTGATAATATTCTGGAGGTAGGGCTGCATTAATGGCAGCATTGACAAATGTCTGTCCGAATGGCACATCCGGATCCGGTTTTAGGGCCGTGCTATAGACGTTTAAGGGCGGTGTCGGAATTGGATCCACACTTAATAAATCATTCAACGCAGCAGTCATCCCTTGACTTAAAACTTTATCCACGTCTTGAGGGCTCACTCCAAATAACAGTCGTCTTAAAAGATGTACGGCTTGTTTTTTAGTCCAGGGACCAGAATAAGGGTCCAGGGCAGCTAAAGGGGAAGGAGGATTTTCCAGACGATTTTGTTTCCAGATGCTTAAAAACTCTTTACGGTCCATAATATTGCTTGTGGATCAAATTTATTAATCTTATTTAATTTTTTACATTATAATTA
>CAYMGR010000049.1:0-12276 GCA_964389985.1 uncultured Saprospiraceae bacterium | reverse complement strand
CTATGATAAATTCATCTACAATGGGTAATATCGATTGAATGGATTCGATAAACGGATAATACAAACTACTCGTATTCCGCATGAATGTAAATCCACTGATTTTCATTAGCTCAGATCCAAACGCTTAGCCTCTCCAAATCCACTTTCCCAATTCCTTCAGACTGGCTTTTTTACCATACATCAAAATGCCTGTACGATAAATTCGAGCAGCTACCCAAATCATAAAATAACTAAATGCAAATAGTAATACTAATGAAAGTAGAATTTGCCACCAGGGTGGATCAAACGCTAACATAGCCGGCATGACTATCGGACTAAAAAATGGAAACAAAGACGCAAAGGTTGCCAACGCACTATCCGGCAGCCGAATTGCTTGAAACATAACATACATGGCCAACAAAATGGGAATCGTTACCAGGATGGTTAGCGATTGTGCATCATTGATATCATCACCCGTTGCAGCACCAATGGCTGCAAACATGGAAGCATAAATAAAATAACCTCCGACAAAATAAAACACAAATAAAAATGAAATTTTCCACCAATTCAAATTGCCTACTTCGCGAATAACTTGTGCCAATTCATCGGTATCCACAGGTGCCTGTTGCCCCATTGTTTGACTTACTTCCTGCAATTGT
The DNA here is from genome assembly GCA_964389985.1 of uncultured Saprospiraceae bacterium. GTDB lineage: Bacteria > Bacteroidota > Bacteroidia > Chitinophagales > Saprospiraceae > Vicinibacter. The sequence goes on along the minus strand of CAYMGR010000049.1, from coordinate 11,638 downwards.
TGGGTATCAATTCCTGCAATGGACATGCCTAATAAATAAATTACCGGAATCAGAATAATCCAAATTAATATTTGTGTCAACCCAACCAAACCTACCCCAATCACCTTTCCCAGCATTAATTCTATCGGTCTTGCTGATGAAATGATTACTTCAACAATGCGGCTTACTTTTTCATCTGCTACCGATCGCATGACAGAAGCTCCATAAAGAAAAATTATAAAAAAGATCACATAACCCATAATACCTCCAAGCATGGTTGCAATTTTTCCAGTATAACTGGATCGATCCTTTTCAGATGCTGAAACCGGTTCAGGATCAATGGAAATATTGGTTTTTAATTTTTCCAATTGCTCCTTTTGAAGATTTAACAACTGAATTTTATAATTTTTAACGCCATCCTGTAAATATTTTTCAAGACTGGATTCGATTTCTATATCCATCGCTTTATCTGAGTGATAATAAACTGTATAAGCTTGAACATCCACTCCGGTAAATTTTGGAAGCACCAGGATTCCATCCAATTCTCCCTTAATATACTTTTCCTTAAGTTGATCTAATGGTTCAGTTGTTTTAATAAAGCTGAATTTTTTAGTGGAATCCGGAAATTGAATATTCATTTCACTTTTATCCAATAAGGCGATCCGGTAAGTTTTGGAGCCCTCATAGCTAAATATAATCCCGATCACAATAAAGAAAACTAAAAATCCCAGCGGTGTTAATAAGGTCGTAAAAATAAAATTCTTATTCTTAACCTTTGTGATGTACTCTCGGGTAATGATCAATCCCAATTTATTCATGGCTGGTATTATTTACAGTTTTAATAAATATTTCATTAAAGGTTGGCAATAATTCATTGAAAGAAACCAAATTCACTTCATGGTGCAACAGCCAACTTAAAATATCATTGGTCGTTTGATGCTCCTTCAATTTGATCAAAAAGTGTTTATCTTTTTTTGACGAACAATCAAATTCCACATAAAATTCTTCCGGCATGGTATTAGACGTCGTTAATTCAAAAAGATTCTCTTTATACAGATGCCTGAGAGCTTGCACTTCCCCATTCAAAACGATTTTTCCTTTGTTGATTAATACAATATGCTCACACATTTCTTCCACTTGTTCCATGCGATGCGTTGAAAAAAGGATACTGGCTCCTTCATTTTTCAAGCGTATAATTTCATCTTTTATCAAATTGGTATTGATAGGGTCTAATCCGGAAAATGGTTCATCCAATATTATTAATTTAGGATTATGACTGACCGTGGCAATAAACTGAACTTTTTGAGACATACCCTTTGACAACTCGTTGACTTTTTTATTCCACCAGGATTCTATTTGAAATTTTTTCATCCAGTAGATCACGTTTTTTTCTGCTTCCGTTTTAGACAAGCCTCTTAAGCGGGTTAAAAAAATTAATTGTTCCCCCACTTTCATTTTCTTATAGAGGCCTCGCTCTTCTGGCATATAACCAATAGAAGGATTTTTGATTTTATAAATATCCTTTTCATGGAGCAGAACCTGTCCGGAATCAGCTTGAGTGATTCCTGTAATGATTCGAATTAAGGAAGTTTTACCGGCGCCATTAGGACCCAATAAACCTACGATAGAGGATTCCGGAATTTTGAAACTGACTGTGTCAACAGCTTTCAGTAAGTTGTATTCTTTTACAACCTGCTCAAGTCTTAATAAATCTGGCATTTAATTTAATTTGAGATGCGAAGATATAAATTTAGAAAGGGATTCCAGAAAAGCAACTGAATGCGAAATAGATTTTAATCCAGAATGTTTAATATTTTGGGGTGGAGAGATCCGGGCAACGGAGTTTTCCAAAATAATAAACCAAATTAATTCCCAAAGAAGCAAAGGCGTCTTTGTCATTTGAGTCGCCCCGCTGGGTTCCGCTCTGGCCTATTTTTGGAAAATCGGTAGTAGCAACGGAACGATCGGCCAATTGAACGGCTATGTCTCCCCGATTATTTTGGAGCTCGACATAATCCGGATAAAAACCACTTACATCATCCAGAAAATCAGTTCTGGTTTTACGATAAGCCAATTCGATATTGATGCTCCATATGGCATTCAAATCAAATTTTACACCTCCTCCAACCAGCCATGCGGTGCTGATTTCATTATACTCCTGACCTGGAACCTGGCCTTCGGTGCCCAATTCCCGTAAACTGTATACTTCCCCTTGATAATTGGTTTTGGGACTAAAATAAAATACGCTGAATCCACCCATCAGATAGGGTGTCAAATGCTCATCTCTTGAACCATGTTTTAAATTAAAAAAATTAAATTCCATACTGGGAGCTATTTCAATCACATTGGAAAAGAAACTCAGATTTCTGCGCAGATCAAATGCATTCGTTGATTTAGAATCGTTTGCTCTTAAACGCAAATAGTTGAGTTGCAATTTGGTGCTGATTCTTGTATTATAATTGTACCGGCCTAAAACACCTGCTGCCAATCCCGGTTCATTGAGTCTGTATAAATTATTTAAGTCTCCAAAATATTGTGCAGATCCCGCCCAGACGCCAACTTCAAATCCTTTTTGAGAGGATGCTACTAAGGGCAGCCAAAGGATTACATTCAATAAAAATTTTCTTAAAGGCATATGGGTCAATTATCTTTCAACAAACGAATAAACGGTCTAGTTATTTTATTTGAGTCCAGCGCGTTCGGAGATTTCCAACATGCGTTCAATACTTTTTCTGGCCTCCTTGATTACACGGTCTGATAATTGCACTTCAGGCAACTCATATTTCATGCAAAGGTATAATTTCTCTAATGAATTCCGCTTCATATGAGGGCATTCGTTGCAGGCACACAAATTATTAGGGGGTGCCGGAATAAACGTCTTGGTTGGACATTTTAATTGCATTTGATGCAAAATTCCACTTTCAGTAGCAACTATAAACGCATTGGCTGAGTTGAGTTGAACATATTTAAGTAAACCACTGGTAGAACCTATATAATCTGCAAGTTCTAAAACTGCATCTTCACATTCCGGGTGTGCAATTATTTTAGCATCCGGGTGTTTATTTTTTAATTTAATAATTTTCTCTCTGGAAAATATTTCATGGACCATACAGGCCCCATCCCATTTGACGAGTTGTCGTCCGGTTTGTTTTTCGATATAGGCGGCCAAATTTTTATCTGGCGCAAAAATTATTCCACGGTCTTTTGGTACACTATTGACAACATGTACCGCATTAGAAGAGGTACAACAAATATCCGTCAATGTTTTTAACTCGGCAGTACAATTCACATAACTTATCACGATATGATCCGGGTAACGCTCTTTAAATTTAGCAAATAAAGGTGCTGGACAAGAATCTGATAAGGAGCAACCTGCTTTCAGATCGGGTAAAACAACTTTCTTGCCTGGCGAGAGAATTTTAGCCGTTTCTGCCATAAAATGGACTCCCGCAAAAGCAATCAGGTCGGCCTTTGTACGGGCAGCTTCCTGCGACAACTGCAAGCTGTCACCTACAAAATCAGCAATATCCTGTAAGTCAGGATCCTGATAATAGTGTGCCAGGATGACTGCATTCTTTTCCCGTTTTAGTTTTGAAATTTCCTCGAACAAATCTAGTTCCGGATCCACTTCTATATCTAAATAACCTTTGAGTGCTAAGTCTGTTTCGATCTGTATGTTTGACTTAAAATCCATCATGATTGAATCAATATGTTTCCTTCCATTTCAACCGGAATAGGAAGAGATAGTAAGTTTAGTATGGAAGGTGCAATATCAGCCAGAATTCCATTTTTGATTTTTAATGAGGGTTTGTTTGAAATCAAAACACAGGGCACCGGATTTTTAGTGTGCGCTGTATTTGGACTACCATCTTCATTTATCATCCATTCACCATTACCGTGATCGGCCAGCAAAATGATGGCATAATTTTTTTCTAATGCAAGTGGAATGATTTTTTGTAAACAAGCATCCACCGTTTCTGCTGCTTTTACAACTGCCTGGAAAACACCCGTATGACCCACCATATCGGTATTGGCAAAATTCAAACAGATAAAATCCGGTAACTCGGTGCGGATGTGTTTTAGTGTTTTATCAGTTAATTCAAGCGCGCTCATTTCGGGTTGAAGATCATAGGTAGCGACTTTCGGTGATGGAATTAAATCTCTTTTTTCACCACTGAATAGTTTTTCACGTCCACCTGAGAAGAAAAAACTTACATGAGGATATTTTTCAGTTTCAGCGATCCGCAATTGAGTCCTTCCATAACGGGACAACATTTCGCCTAAGGTATTTTTAAGATCTGATTTATCAAAAATGACGGATACTCCTTTAAAAGAGTCGTCATAACGGGCCATGGTAACATAGTATAAATTCAATTTTTTCATTTGGAATTCAGGGATATCCTCCTGGCTCAACACTTGAGTTAATTGTCGAAGGCGGTCCGTCCTGAAATTAAAACACAACACAGCATGTCCGTCAGATAAAAGACTATTAGGGTCTGTATCTATCCGATATGGTTCTACAAATTCATCGGTTATTCCGTTTTTATAAGAAGTTTCCAATGCCTGATCTGCCTGATTCGAAGTATTCCCTTTACCTGAAACGAGCAAGTCATAAGCTTTTTGTATACGCTCCCACCGTTTATCCCGATCCATAGCATAGTAACGACCGATCAGGCTGACTATTTTGGTTTTCTTCCCAACCAGAAAATCCTGCAGCTGTCTTATAAATTCCAGTCCGCTATGTGGGTCAGTATCTCGTCCATCTGTAATGACATGCAGGTAAATGGCTGTTTCAATATGGGCTTCCATGATCTGAATCAAGCCATACAAATGGTCTATATGACTATGGACACCCCCGTCAGAAACCAAGCCTATAAGATGACAGGGTTGCCGGTGCTTGTTGCAATAGCTTATAAGTTTTTGCAGTTCCGGATTGGTTTGAAGGCTATGATCCTGAATGGCACGGTTTATTTTCACCAAATCCTGATAAACGATCCTGCCGGCTCCCAAATTGATATGACCTACCTCTGAATTACCCATTTGGCCTTCTGGAAGTCCTACATGCAGTCCATGGGTCAAAAGTTGGCTATTGGGATAGTTTTGAATCAATGCATCATAAAATGGGGTGTTTGCTTGATGGATAGCATCTGACCGGGACTGATCTCCCTTTCCCCAACCATCTAAAATGATCAATAAACTTCGCTCAAACACAGTAATCCAACAATTTTTTGGAGTGCAAAGTTGCTTCGTTTTTAACAAACTTTAGAAAAACCACCGATTTAAAAAAAAACTGAATTTTCAATCATTTAACTTAATTTTAAGTCCCTGAATGAACGCTCCAGCACATTTATTGGTATTAATAGATAAAGAAAATGATGAGAATCCTGATATTAGGTTTATGGTTACTAAATAGCGGATGGACTTTTAGTCAAACCAACAATGCGGTATTTGATGCCATTCGAAAAGCAGATATGAATTTGCTGAATCAACTTTTTGATGATAAAATTGAATATTGTTTTGACAACCAAATAGAATTTGTAGATAAGTCGGTTGCCCTAAAAGCATTCAAAGCTTTTTTGGAACGGAATGTTCCAAAAAGTTTAACACCCATGCATAAAGGAAGTTCGAAAGCGGAAGATTCCAATTTTGCCATTGCAATACTTGAAACTACGAATGGCAGAAAATTCAGAATTTACGTTTATTCGGAAAATTTAACTGGTAAAACACTGGTTCAGGAATTGCGTATTGATAAAGTCAATCCTTAATCCTATCGGCAGCAAATTTTAAAAGAGAAGACTAAACCCTGGTCTATCTTCGAATAAAATATCCTAATATATTTTTTCAGTTAGCAGTTTAAACTACTTGTTGTTTGTGTTATCCAATCTGTCAAAAAAGCAGTTGGAATATGAAGCATTCAGATTAGTGTTTAAGATGTTTTAATTGGATGATTTCTTTATCAGTCAGATGCCGAAATTTTCCTCTTGGGATATTTTTTTTGGTTAGGCCTGCAAAATAGACCCGATCTAATTTGATGGTTTCATATCCAAGATGTTCAAATATGCGTCTCACGATTCGATTTTTACCTGAATGAATTTCAATTCCCACTTCATTCTTTTTATCATTTGCATATTCAAGTCCATCTACCTCTGCAATTCCATCGTCTAATTTGACTCCTAATAAAATGCGTTCCATATCTGCTTTTGATAAATTTTTATCTAAAGTTGCATGATATATTTTTTTCATTTTATGAGACGGGTGCGTCAACTTATGTGCAAGATCTCCGTCATTTGTCAATAATAGAAGTCCCGTGGTATTGCGATCAAGCCGACCAACCGGATAAATGCGATCTGAGATTTCTTGTTTTATGAGATCAAAAACGGTTTTGCGTCCACGCTCGTCATTTAAGGTAGTAATGATATTTTTGGGTTTATTCAATAAGATGTAAAACAGTTTTTGATGGAGTTTAATTTGTTTCCCCTCGTAAAATACTTTATCCTTTTCAGTAACTTCGAAGGCCGGATTGGATTGGACGGAATCGTTGACAGTTACTTTTCCAGACTTCACTAATTCAGCCGCTTCTCTGCGCGAACATATTCCGCAATGCGCAACAAATTTATTCAGTCTAATCGGAAAAAGACTTTCAGCGACAGGTGGTTTGGAATCTGTTTTTTTAGAATGGAATTTCGTCTTCTTCATTCATTTTCGACTGCTTGATAATCACATTAGGGACCGAGCTGGTACCGAATGGATCAAAATTTTGTTGAATAGGTACAAATTTTGCAAACCGGTCTATAAATTTCATATTGACCGTACCGGTCGCACCATTCCGGTGTTTGGCGATTATTAATTCTGTAAATCCTTTAGGCATTTCAAAATTATTCTCCAATTCATAAGAATCTGGTCGATAGATAAACATAACCATATCAGCATCTTGCTCGATCGCTCCTGACTCTCTCAAATTTGAAAGTTGCGGTCTGCGATTTTCGCGACTCTGGGTTTCAGCAGCACGGTTTAATTGTGATAAGGCAATTACCGGAATGTTTATTTCTTTTGCCAAGCCCTTTAAAGCTCTTGAAATGGTTGCAATTTCCTGTTCCCGATTTCCTTTTTTGTCATTTGACCCTGCTGTCATCAATTGCAAATAATCAATGATTACCATTCCAATTTTATATTGCTGGTGCAAACGCCGGCATTTGGCACGCAACTCAAATACGTTTAATGAAGGGGTGTCATCGATATAAATTTGGGACTCACCCAATCGGTTGATCACAGAATTTAAACGAGTCCAATCGTCATCATCCAGTTTACCATTTCTCATTTTAGAACCTTCAATTTCTGCTTCCATAGAAATCAAACGATTGACCAATTCCAAATTATTCATCTCTAATGAAAACAAAGCAACCGGCGTATTATAATCCATCGCTGCATTGCGACCTAAAGCCAGGGTAAAGGACGTTTTACCAACCCCCGGACGGGCTGCCACAATAATTAAGTTGGACTTTTGCCATCCCGATGTAATGGCATCCAATTCTGGAAATCCACTTGGAATTCCGGATAAACCGGATTCATGATGAGACATCGTCTCCAATCGTTTTTGGGCTTTTAAAATCAATGATCCTACCGACTCATAACCTCTCCTCAGGTAGTTATCGGTAATATCATAGAGACTTTGCTCGGCAGAATCCAATAAATCAAAAACGTCCTTGGTATCCTCGAAACAATCCTGGATGGTCAGGGTAGAAATTTTAATCAATTCCCGCTGAACAAATTTTTGGGCTACGATTTTAGCATGGTATTCCAAATTGGCGGAAGAAGCTACTTTATTAGCCAATTGGAGGATATAAGCCAATCCGCCTACTTCTTCTAAAATTTGAGATTTATGAAGAATTTCCCGGATGGTTAATGTATCAATCGGTTGATTGGATTGAAACAATTGGATCATGGCTTTATAGATCTTTTGGTGGGCGGGTTTATAGAAACTATCCGCTTTCAAAATATCCATAACAACGGAAATAGCATCCTTATCAAGCATGACTGCCCCTAAAATGGCTTCTTCAAGCTCTACGGCCTGCGGTTGGATTTTTTCATAAGCCAAACTGCTTAAATCAGCTTGTCTTGGTTTAAAACCACCACGTTGTACCGATAAGGTGTCCTTGATTGATTCTGCCATAATACCTTAGCCCTGATTCTTGTTGTAATGAGTCACAAATGTAAAATACAACAAATAATAAAAAAGTTCTATATGAAATTCAAATTGTTTAAAACAGGCTAAATTCCTGTGGAAAAACTGTTGAAAACTAGTTTATCAGAAACTTGCCACGAATATACATATTAAAAATAAGATAAATATTAATTTATTTTGATGTGTCTGGTTTGGGAATCAGTCACTTATTAGTTAAAGCTTTAATATAATATCCTATAATGTAAGGTTGGATAAGTCTAAATCTAAAGTCTGGAGACTTTAAATTCTCCTTTTCTATGTTGATAAATAATGGAAAAAATAAATTGAAAGGGATTTAAAAATTACTTTCCGATTTTACTCAATTTCTGTTGGACCCCTTCAACTTTCTTGGTTTGATTGAGTATTTCAGATTTGGTCAAATCCTGAGCTTTTTCATTGCTAATAATATTGGCTTCTGCTTTTTTGATTTTGGCATTCGCTTCATCAATATCCTTGTGGTATCCTTTGTTATCTGAGAGCAGATCGCCCATTTTCTTGTTTAGTTTCTTCAATCTATCTTGTTCGTCTTCCAATTCCTGACGGGTTTTCTCACGTTGGACCTCATATGAAAACTCCTGTAAAAACTCGGCAGCTGCTTTATATTCTTTCGGGTTGTCAGTTGAATTTAGAAAACCATTTTTGAGGTCAAAAAAAGCAGTTAGGCTATTATCTTCAGTAGAAACATAAATATCCATAGGATTTGAGCCATTTATTGAGCTGATCTCAGCTTTTTCGATGTATTCTTCTTTAGCTTTTTTGTTTTTGGCCAATTTGCCATAGTCTTTGGTGTATTTCTTCCAAACTTTATCGATTAGATCTTCATCGGCATCTGGAATTGTGATACTCAAACCGTTTTGGATACCCAGGCTCATGGCTAGATTATTTTCACGAACCTGGCTATTCAAATTCTGAAACAATCCAAAAAAACATAATACTATTGATACAATTGATTTCATCATTGTGATTTAGATTTAAGACACAAAATTGGGATCAAAAATTCCCTTTGGCTGTTAAAATTATAATAAATCCTTATAAAAAGTATGGTTTTTTGCTTTTTGCTCTAAAAAACTGGATTTTTAGATTGGAAGTCTTTAGACAGGAAGTCTTTAGACAGGAAATCTTTAGAAATGTTACAATATTTCAATGCTAAAAAACTGACTACTGATTCCTGACCCCTGACTCCTGACCCCTTTAAAATAGCTTGTATTTAAGGATGCAATAAATGGCACGAAATCCGTCTTTCCAATTTATTTTTTTGCCTTCCAGGTAGGTACGTCCGTAGTAAGAAATTCCGACTTCGTAGATGCGCAATCCTTTAATTCTTGAAATTTTGGCCGTTACTTCAGGCTCGAAACCAAATCGATTTTCTTTAAGTACCAGTCCTTTCAGGATGTCTGCTTTAAATAATTTATAGCAGGTTTCCATATCGGTCAAATTCAAATTGGTAAATACATTGGATACAAAAGTCAAAAACTTATTACCGATTGAATGCCAGAAAAACAAAATCCGGTGTGGATGACCGCTGGTAAACCGGGAGCCGTAAACGACATCCGCATGCCCTTCCAGAATAGGTTTGAGCAGGTCATTGTATTCTCGCGGATCGTATTCAAGGTCTGCATCCTGAATTATAATGTAATCTCCGGTTGCTTCCCGGATTCCGGTATGCAAAGCAGCGCCTTTGCCTTTATTAACCGGGTGGGCAAAATATTTGATGGCCTGCCCCGGATTGCTTTCCATATAAAACTTTAAAGCAGCTTCCGTATGATCGGTCGAACAATCATTTACCAAGATTAATTCCTTTTGTAAACCACCCAATAATTCTACTTTGGCTATGGCCTGCAGAATCAAATGAATCGTTTTCTCTTCATTATAAACCGGGATAACAATAGATAATTTCTTCATGAATACAGGGGACCGGCAAAGATATTCATTTGGCCTGGAGTTCATAAGAATTGCCTAGATTAATTGATTCATCTGGTCAAGCACCGCCTAAATAAAGAATGGTTTTAAATCCTCCTCGAATTGAAAACTTCTAAAGCCGGCTGATTCATTAGCTCTTTCAAAACGAATCTCATCAATTTTAATAGTACATAAATATCCTGTTTTCCTAAGCCCCAGCTAAAGTAACTCCAGCAAAATTACAGGAATCGATCTCTCCCATTTGGAATCCACCTTTATGCGTTCACGGCATTGCTCCTTGACACATTTATTCATTATAGACTAGTTTAAAGCGCGAAGTTCTTTTAATTTCCATCTTCCATTTTCAAAGATCCAAATGTCTGTCCAGAACCAAACATAATTTTGTTCTTTACCAAACGCATCCAATTCCTTTACTAGATTTCGATAGGATAAAACAGCCAGATCAGAATAAAATTTTAGTACCACATTCTCGTACTGAACATCTGTGATGGTCCAATTTCCGTTTACCCGGTCCTGTATGTATTCCTGGCGATTAAAGAAAGCTTCTTCTCCATAATAAATAAAATATTTTGACAATATACTGTCAAATAAAATGGCATCATGTTTTTGCATTGCGAGCGGCAAAAGCACTTTTGCATGAATTAATTCCTGAGCCTTTGCTGAGTCCTTCAAAAAATCGGAGGTAATCAGTCGGATCGTATCTATTCTTGCAGTTGGGGTATTTAATTCCGTCTTAACAAGTACTATTTTCTCAATACGTTGTCCAAAAATTGCAAAAGCTACAATAAAACAAATCGCTGTAAAATAAAATTTCATACTCTTGATGGTTCCATGTTTACAAATTAAAATTCATTAGATTTTTGAAAATAATCGATTAGAAGATTAAAAAATTACTGTGCCGGGATTAGGCGAATTTACAAAAATAATAGGAGATTGGTGACAGGATGTTCGTTAAAGAAAAACCGCTAAAGTTGTTTCTCATTTTTTCTCCAATCCGATTGGATTTATTAGTGCGATTGAATGATCAAGATTCATACGTGGAATGAATTCTCCTGCCTTCCATCTCATTAATTTCTGGTTGCATTATTTATTATCTACCACAAACTGGTTGAATGAATCAAAATGGGAGTCTTTCAGAGCTGTTGGATATTCTTACTGAATGTGAATCATTATTAATTTCGAGTGTTGCTCTTTTCTGAAGAGGTTTGTAATAATGCTCTTCTCCTAAGTGGATTAGGGAAGCCCTGAAAGGGCTATATAATTTAAAAGAGGTGTTGCCCTCTATTACAGATTCGAGACCTAAGCCCTGAAAGGGCGTAATCTAGATTCTGTCCAGTCCCTAAACTTTGTAACTAATCATAGTACATAGATCACCCGTCGATGACAGATTGCGCCCCTTCAGGGCTGGTACGGTTACGACTCATGACGTTACGCTGGCAGCGTTGCTCGTGCGATGCTCGGCATCAAATATATACGTTCTTGTTGTAAGTAGATCCTTTGCTTATTCTTTTGGAAACT